>DATNHT010000032.1:0-6959 GCA_035604815.1 Opitutaceae bacterium | reverse complement strand
CGGTTCCCTCGACGGAGATCATGAGCGAAGTCGTCTTGGTGCTCACCCCGCCCGAAAGATAGCCCGTGCGCTCCGTGTAATGCCCCGGGTTGCTGCTTTCCCCCCAGTGGACGCCGGCCTCCCAGCCGTTGAAGTTGGACTTAAGAATCACGTTGATCACCCCGCCGACGGCATCGGAGCCATAGAGCGCAGACGAGCCGTCGGAAAGGATCTCGACGTGGTCGATGGCGGACGGGGGAATCATGTTGAGGTCCACAAACTCGGTCCCCAGGGCGGCCTCGGCGGGATCGAAGGCGACCCGCCGCCCGTTGATCAGCACCAGGGTCGTCAGGTTATGGATCTGCAGGTACGACCCTCCCTGCGTGACAAACGCCTCGGAGCCGGCGTTTTCCAGCCCCAGGTTCCCGTTGCCGGTGAAGAGCGGGCTCGCCTTTCTCAAGATATCCGCGAGGTCCGTCGAGACGCCGGTGGCGGCCATCTGATCGGACCCGATCACCTGCACCGGCTTAGTCGCCGTGTTGGGCCTGTCCGGAAGGTAGGAGCCGGTCACGATGACCTGGGAGATCACGACCGGCTCGTCTTCGGAGACGGCCGGCGGGGCCGGGGCCGTCTGCGCCGCTGCCGTCAGGGCCGTAAGAATAAAGCCAGTTGCTGCGCCGTGAAACTTCAAGGTGTTCAAATTCGTGGTTGTAGCTCCTGACACCGACCGCCGTGGATAGCGAAAATGTCGCCCGACGGAGGTGATAGCGTCAAGTCAAAGTCAATGGTTGATCGCATATTAGAAAATCGGCGATTGCTGGGACGATCGACTCCCCGCGCGCCGGAGCGGTGCCAGTCGAGCGATTCCTTGACGGGCGGACAGTGCCTCAATGACTGTGGTTCCATGTACCGCAGCCCGCTGTTTTGCCTCGCGCTCTCCCTGGCGGCGTTTTCCGCCCCGGCCCCTGGAGGCGCCGCGGCGGAATCCACGCCCCCGGAAACAGTCCAGGGGCTCTGCGACGCGCTGATATCTGCAATGAAGCAGGGCCCCGAGCTCGGGTTCTCGGGCAGAAAGCGCATGCTCGAGCCGGAAATCCGCCTTGCGCTCAATCTGCCGCTCATGACCCGCCTCATCCTGGGCCCGCCCTGGAGGACGCTGACGGCCGAACAGCAGCGGCAGATGGTGGAGGCGTTCAGCGAATACAGCGTCGCGACGTACGCCAACCGCTTCAGCAGCTATTCGGGCGAGCGCTTCTCCGTGGACCCGTCGCCCACCCGCCTCGCGAGCGGGGATGTCATCGTGCATTCGCAGCTAAAGACCAACGACCCCGACCCCGTGAAGCTCGACTATCTGATGCGGGAAGGCGACGGGCGCTGGCAGATCATAGACGTCTTCCTCAGCGGCACGATCAGCGAGCTGGCGGCCCGCCGCTCTGAGTTTTCGTCGGTGCTGCGCAGCGGCGGCGCCGCGGCGCTCATCGACATGCTGAGGAAGAAGGCCGTGGAACTCAGCGGTTGAGCCTGTCCGGGCCCGTCGCCCTTTTGCGGGCGGCGGCGCGCCGGGGTCCTCGTAGATGTCTTCCTGGCCCGGCGTCGGCGACGCCTGGTTGCCCCTTAGCTACGCCGCCCGATTCTGTCGGAACAGGCTGCAAAGCGACGCGTAAAAATCGACCGCCTCCCGGCAGGGCCAGGCCGAGAGCCGGCCATGGGGGCAGCGGCTCACGGCGCACCGCCCGGTCCGGGGGCGGCCGGCGCCGGCCCAAGCAGGGCCGGCAGGACCAAGAACGTGCAAACCAGGGTGAAGAAGAGAGCCAGGATTAGCAGCTTTCCCATATCGGCCATGCCTGGGGAACGCGAGAGCGCCAGGCTGCCAAAGGCCGTGCCCGTCGTCAGGGCGCTGTAGAGAACCGCCCGCGCCGTGCTCGAGCTCAACGGGTTGTCCTCGCCCGCGCGCCAGCGCATCACGAAGTAGATGTCGAAGGCCACCCCGATCCCGAGCAGGAGCGGCAGCGTGATGATGTTCGCGAAATTGAGCGGCAGCCCGAAGGCGACCCCTGTGCCGAGCGTCAGGAGGCCCGCCAGGAGGAGCGGGGCCAGGACGACCACGACGTCGCGCAGCCGCCGGAGCACCAGGAACAGAAGGACGATGATCGCGCACAAGGCGATGAGTCCCGCCGAGGCGAACGCACCCGTGACCGTGCGCGCGGACTCCTGGATGGTCACAGGCGTTCCCGTGGCGCCGGGCGCAAGCCTCCTGACCGACGCGCAGAAGCGGCGCAATACCTCGTTGTCCCGGGAGTCGCCCTTCGGATGAACCTCGACGCGCCACCGGCCGTCGCTGCCGACCCAGTCGGCCGTGATTTCGGGAGGCAGGGCCGCGAGAGACACGGGCTCGGCCTGTAGCGCGAGGCGCAGGTCGTCCAGGCGCCGACCCACCCCTTCGGAAAGGTTGGCATCGAGGCCGGGGAGCGCCGCTCTTCCGAGGGCGAGCGCGGCGCGCAGCTCGGCGGAAAGCCGCGCCGCCGCCCCCTCCCCCTTCTCGGCCAGTCTTCCGAGGTCGGCTGCGCAACGCGCGATCGACGCCAGGGTCTCCTTGTCGCTCGGCGGCGGCCTCGCGGCCGGCGGATCGAGCGTGGGGCTTAGCAGCGACCGCGCGTCCCTGAGGATATCCAGCTTTGCCTCCTGGTCGTCTGGAACGAAGCTCGCGACGTCGATCACCTGCGCCACCTCGGGAAGCCCGGAGAGCCTTCCGGCGAGCGCCTCGGCGCTCGCCGGCGACTCGGCCAGGATATCGATCGTGTAGGGTGTCGTCAGCGGGTCGTCCATCAAGTCCCTCAGAGTCGCAACCGACTCGGAGCGCTGGTCCTGCAGGTTGACGGGATTAAAGTCGAAGCGCAGCCTGGGCAACGCCGCCAGCGCCCCCGCGGCCAGCATGGCGGCCCCGGCTAGAATCAGGGCACGCCGGCGCACGATGAACCGATCCGCAGCCCGTCCCCAGGAGATGCCGGTTGGGCGGCGGCCTCCAGGCCGCCCGAAAAGGGTCAGCAGCGCGGGCAGCAGCGTCAGGTTCAACGCGAGCGCCATGAACATTCCCGCCCCCGCGATGAGGCCGAGGTCGGAAACCCCGGTGTAGTCGGTCGGCACGAACGAGAGGAATCCGACGGCCGTTGCGCCGGCGGCGACCACGAGCGGCCCGCCTATCCCGAGCGCCGTCTGCCGAAACGCCTCCTGCTGCGAGGCGAACAGGGGCGCCTCAGCCGCGTAGCGGACGCTGAACTGGATGCCAAAATCGATCGCAATTCCGACGAAGAGCGGGGCAAACGCGACGGAGATGGGGTTGAAGGGTCCGATCGCCCACACGGCGAACGTGGCGCAGCAGACAAGGCCGATGATCAGCGTGACGAGCACCGCGGAAACCGCCCGCAACGACCTAAGCCCCAGCGCCAGCCAGAAGCAGAGCAGGCCGACCGACAGCGCCGTCGAGAATCCCGCGCCCTCCGACAGGGTCGTCAGCTGGTCGTCCGAAAGGGCCACCGGGCCCGTCACGCGCACGCGGGCTCCCCGGGAGGCTCCGAGGCCCTCCGCCCGCGCCGCCGCCTTCACCGCGACCACCGCTCTGTGGCCGGGCTCGACGGAGCTGAACTCGAGCACGGGCCGTGCGAGGATGAACCGGCGCAGCTCGCGGGGATCGGCCTTTCGGCCGCTGAGCAGGGTTTGCCAGGAAAGGGGCTCATACTTGCCGGCGATCGCCGCCTGGGCGGCTCTCGCCACCGCATTCAGCGGCGGATCGATCGCGGAGGCCCCAATGTCGCCATGCAGGGCGCCCTGCGCCATCAGGTCGAGCGCGTCGAACACGCCCCGCAGATCCGGATCCGCGGCCAACGTGCCTAGCAGCGGCTGCGCGGAAATCATGTCGTCGGCGAACTTCTGCACCTGGTCGCGGGGCAGGAAAAGCAGGCCGTTGCGCCTGAAGAAGGGGGCGGCGTCCGGCTGGCGCACGTCCCTGAGAAGGCCGGTGAGGCCACGGAGCCGGGCCGTCAACGCCGCCGCGGCGTCCGAGGCGCGGTCGGGCGTGGGCGCGTCGACGACAATGGCGAGCAGATCCTTGTTCTGGGGAAACTCCTGGTTCAGCTCGGCCTCCGTCTTCCTCCAAGGAAGGTTTGGCGCGATCAGCTTCGTCTCGTCGGTGTCGATCGAGATGCGGCGCGCCGTTGCGATGAACGCGAGAATGCCAAGCAGCACCGACGCGGACGCGAGGAGGGCCGCATGGCGGCGGCTGAATTCGACCAGCCCGGCGACGGCGAGCCGCATCATCGCGGGCGGGCTGCGTCCCAGCATTGGAGCCGAGCCGTGAGTCAAGACCGGCAGCAGGCGTTGGCGGACCCGTGCCGTCCAAACGCGCCGCCCCGGGTGCCCGAGAACCCGCCGGCCCTCGCCGGCGCCGTCCGATTGAACGGCCCGCATGCCCCCACCCCCGCCGTGAGGCCGCGCCGCGAAGCGCACATTGGATTATTCAGGGTCATGGGCTTAGGAGTCTTTGGCCGGTAGGAATTCCCATTTCGATAAAATTCGCCGACGAAGCGATACCAGAGAAGGCCTTTGAGGCAAGAATCTCAATTTCAGGCCCGAAGGCCGCTTCCATTTTTCCTCGCCAACGCGCGGGCATCCGCATCCCCTTGGGGCCGCCGCGCGTATGAGTAAGACAGATATATGTCCCTCGCTTTGCCCATCTTACCCGGCTCATTCGCGGGCATTGAGCCTGCGGGCCCATGGCCGGGATCAGGCGGGCTCGTCCAAATGATGTCGGCGGGCAACGCCGAGGCTCCCGGAGAGCGCGCCCGCGCAAACGCCGAGCTCCTTCGCAGGATGGCGGGGGGAGACCGCGACGCGCTTGCCGAGCTCTATGACCACTTGTCGAGACCCCTATACGCCACCGCCCGTCATATTCTCAACGACGCCAGCGAGGCTCAGGATGTCGTCCACGACGTCTTTCTTACGCTCTGGGAGAATGCCGCCTCGTTCGACAGCGGCCGCGGGGCTGCATTTTCCTGGGCCGTCACGCTGACGCGCAACCGCTCCATCGACCGCCTGCGCGCTCGGGCAAACCGGGCCCGCCTGCTGGGCAGCTCGATTCCGGACGACCTTGGATACGGCTCCAATGCCGGAATCCTCGGAGGGGACGACTGGGCCGAGCTTGGCGAGCGGGCGGACGCGGTGCGTGCGGCGATCGGCGACCTTCCCGCCGAGCAGAGGCACGCCCTCGAGCTCGCGTTCTTCTCGGGACTCACCCAGAAAGAGATAGCCGAAAAGCTGAGCGAGCCGATCGGCACGATCAAGGCCAGGATCCGCCGCGGCCTCATCAAGCTTCGCGACACGCTCGCGCACCGCCTATGATAGACGACCGCCAGGAAGAGCTCGCAGCCCTCTACGCCCTCGACCTGCTCGAGGGAGAGGAGCGGGAGCAGTTCGTCGCCGAGCTCGGGCGCAGCTCGGAGCTGCGCAGGCGGGTCGGCGACCTGCGCCAGGCTGCCACTGCCCTTGCCCACGCCGCTCCCGAAGCCGATCCGCCCGCCGCGCTCAAGGCGCGGATCCTCGCCTCTGCATCTGCGCAAGCCGGCCGTCGCCCCGCTTCCGAAGACGCCCCGGCCGCGCTTCCGAGGGCGGGCCGCCCGGCTGCATTCCCCTCATGGGTCCCGTGGCTCGCGGCCGCCTGCTTCGGCGTCGCCGCCATTTGGTCCGAAAAGGTCTATCTCGCGGCCCGATCCGAGAACCTGTCGCTCCGCGAAGAGCAGCGCCTGGCGCAGCTGGCTCTTGAGCAGACCCGCGGGCAGTTGGGTGAGGCGACGCGGCTTCTGGCCACGTCCGGCCGCGAGATCGCGGAACTCAACGCGAAGCTCAAGGCCGAAGGAGATCTGGCCCATTTCAAGATAGCCACGCTGGCGTCAATGCTCGGGAACTCGCCGGCGGCCCTTGCCGTGGCCGTTTGGGATCCGGCCCGCGAGGAAGGGGTCCTCACCGTATCAAAGCTTCCTGCGCTTGCCGCGGAAATGGACTACCAGCTCTGGGTGATAGACCCGCAGTACCCCTCGCCCGTCAGCGGCGGCGTCTTCGTGGTCGATCCGGCAACGGGCGAGGCCCACGTCGTCTTCCGGGTGCAGAAGCCGGTCAAGTCGATCGCGAAGTTCGCAGTCAGCCTCGAGCGTAAGGGCGGCGTCCCCAAGCCCGAGGGCCCGATCGTGCTGCTGAGCCAGTAGTAGGCCCGGACGGGGACTCCCTGCGCGGGCGTCCCTGGATCTGCACACCGCGACGGCGGGGCATTTCTCAGTCGCCCGCTCAACAAGAGGCCGCCGACCCTTCGCCACGCGATTCGCGCGTTAATCCGCCGGAGGCACCAGCATCCGGCAGCTCCTTTTACCGTCGCGGGAGCTACGCCTTCAAGCCCGCCAAGTCGACGTCCAGCTTCTTACCTTCCCTGATGAGTTCATCCATCGTCAGCCGCGTTTTGCGCGCGGCGGCCTCCCGGCCGAGAATGCAGCGCAGGCAGCCATCACTGGCCCGCGCGACGGCCTCGTCTTCGAAGCGCCCGTTCTCGATGCGATCGTGGAACGAGGCAATGTTTCGCTGCGCCCCGTTGGGGCGCAAGTTTTCGACCTTGCCGGCATGCGACTCAATGTTGCCGCCCGGGACGGAGCGGCCCAAATATGCGATCTCGGCGTAGCCGCCGCCGAAAGGCGTGCAGGTTCAAGTCCTGTCCCGGGCACCGTTTGGGATCGCTTTAGGTTTGGAGCCCGCCGCGGACAGACAGTGCGAAAGGTTTTCAATTGATTTCGGGAGCCGCAGCGCAAAGCGTTTTGCGATGCTCCGGGAGAATATAGTCGAGTTGCCTGCCGCGAATTTGGAAGACGCGGCACTGCAATCCAAGGAACGAGGGGTCGTGGCTGATTTTGAGTCGGGGTCGGTGGTGCTGCTGACTGAGGTGG
>DATNHT010000031.1:0-19577 GCA_035604815.1 Opitutaceae bacterium | reverse complement strand
GACAAGCAGAAGAGCACGCTGCCCCTGACGGCGCTCGGCTTCACCGAGGCAAACCTGGCGAAGTACCGCGAGTGCATCCGCCAGCCCTACGGGATGATCCTGCACTGCGGGCCCACCGGGTCCGGCAAGTCGATGACGCTCTACTCGGCGCTGAACGAGATCAACACGCCCGACATCGTCATCCGCACCGCCGAGGACCCGATCGAGTACACGCTGCCCGGCATAAACCAGATGCAGATGCACCGGCAGATCGGCCTCACGTTCGCGACGGCGCTCAGGTCCTTCCTGCGCCAGGATCCCGACATCATACTCGTGGGCGAAATCCGCGACGTCGAGACCGCGGAGATCGCCGTCGAGGCGGCGCTGACGGGCCACCTGCTCCTTTCGACCCTCCACACCAACGACGCGCCCTCCGCCATCGCGCGGCTGACGGACATGGACATCGAGCCCTTCATGATCTCCTCGTCAATCCTGTGCATTTGCGCCCAGCGCCTCATGCGCCGCGTGTGCAAGCAGTGCAAGGTCCAGTACGAGCCCAAGGGGCGGGAGAAGGAAATCTTGGAAAAGGCGATCGGATGGAGCGGGACGATCTTCAAGCACAACTCCAGGGGCTGCCCGAAATGCGCCGGAAGCGGCTACCGAGGGCGCGTCGGCATCCACGAGTTGATGACCGTGAACGAGGAACTGATCGAGGGCATCAACAGGAAGGTTGAGACCGCGGAGCTGAAGAAGATCGCCGTGCGCAACGAAATGAAGACCCTGCACCAGGACAGCCTCATCAAGGTGAAGGAGGGGATCTCCACAATCGAGGAGGCCATCGCCACGGTTCCGCCGGACCTAGGATGATTTCCCGCTTGGTCCTGGCGGCGGCGGCGCTCGCCCTCGCGGGCTGCCGCCCGAGGGAAATAACGTCCCTGCAGCGCAAGGAGGCGGCCAACGTGCTGAGCGAGGCCGAATTCGCCGTGACGCTGCACGACTGGAGGCGGGCGGAGGGACTGTATGCGAAGGCTGCGGGTCTGTGCCCCGATGACGGCAACTCCTGGCTGAACCTGGGCATTGTCCGCATGCATCTTGCCGACCGCGGCGGCGCCCGTTCGGCGTACAAGGCCGCGCTTTCCGCCTACGAGGCCGCCTCCGGCAGGGACCCGGCAAACTCGCAGGCTGTGCTGCGCCGGGCGTATGTTCTGGTGATCCTCGGCCGCGCCGGCGAGGCCCGGTCCGCCGTAGACCGGGCGCTGTCGAAGCACCCGGAGGACTGGCGCTTGCGCAACTTCAAGGATAGCCGGGGGGTCGACGGGCTTGTCTCAGATCCCGCGCTTAAGGAAATCACGCCCTGAGCCCGGAACGTGCACGGCTATTGGGCACAGTTCGTCAAGGTCGCGGTCGCCCACCTGCTGGCCGTTGCGAGCCCGGGGCCCGATTTTGCGATGGTGGTGCGCCAGAGCATCGCCCACGGGCGGCGCGCCGCGCTGTGGACAAGCATCGGCATCGGCACCGCCATCCTCCTGCACGTCACCTATTCGCTCCTTGGAATCGGGATTCTCCTGAGGAGCTCCCATGCCGCGTTTACGGCCGTCAAGTTTGCGGGAGCCGGCTACCTTGCATGGATCGGCGTCAAGGCTCTCCTGAGCCGTCCGAGGCGCGAACTGTCCGCCGCGCCCCCGGGGGCCGAGGCGGAGCTCGCACGGCCCGCCGAACCGGCGCCGCGCGAGGCGTGGACGACCGGGTTCCTGACCAACGCCCTCAATCCCAAGGCCACGCTGTTCTTTGTCGCCATCTTCGCGACCGTGATCGACCCGGCGACCCCCAAGGTGATCCAGGGGGCATACGGCGTCTGGATGTCGGTCGCCACGATTGCCTGGTTCGCGATGGTGTCGGTGTTCTTCACGCGTGACGAGGTGAGGCGCGCCTTCCTGAGGGGCGGCCACTGGATCGACCGGGCGATGGGTGCCGTGCTCGTGGGTCTGGCCGCGGCGCTTGCGCTCGCGTCCGCGGGCTGATCCGCGCGGGCGACCCGCGCCGGCGCTGTCCCCGGGGCGGCTCGCTATGCGTAGATGCCGCCGCCGAGGAGCATGGAGCCGTCGTAGAGCGCCAGCACCTGGCCCGGGGCCAGCGCGCGCTGAGGGTTCCCGAAGTGGACCAAGCCCGTCCCTCCGCCCTCCGGGACGAAACGGATCGCAACGCGGGGATCGCGGTAGCGGACCCGGCCCTCGAGCGCGCGCCCCTCCGAGACGGGCTCGCCCGTCCAGCTGAGCGAATGAACGCGCACCTGGGATTGGAAGAGGCCGGGCGCGTCGGGATGTTCGAATCCCACGAGGAGCGCTTGGTCGGCCACGCGCCTTCCCACGACGACATAGCGCTCGCCGTCGGCGTTTGACGGCACGCCGATCCCCTTGCGCTGGCCGAGCGTGTAGAAGTGCAGCCCGCGGTGTCGGCCGAGCTCGCGCCCGTCCGATGCCCGGACGATGGGGCCCGGCCTGTCCGGAACGTGGGCCCGCAGGAAGTCCCCCATGCGCACCTCGCCGATGAAGCAGATGCCCTGGCTGTCCCTCTTGTCGGCTGTCGCGAGGCCCGCGGCCCTGGCAATCCTCCGGAGCTCCGGCTTCTCGAGATCGCCGACCGGAAATCGCGCGTCGCGGAGCTGGTCCTGCCCAAGGAGCGAGAGGAAGTAGGTCTGGTCCTTGTTCCGGTCGGCCCCTTCGAGCAACTCGACCAGGCCCGCGGAGCCGACGCGGCGCCGCGCGTAGTGCCCCGTGGCGACGGCCGAGAATCCGTGATCGAGCGCCCACGCGCGGAACACGCCGAACTTGATCTCGCGGTTGCACATGATGTCCGGATTCGGGGTCAGTCCGCGCTCGTAGCCGTCGAGCAGGTACTGGACGACCTTCTCGCGGTAGTCCCGCATCAGGTTGACGACCTGGAATCCGATTCCGATCTGCTCGGCGACGCGGCGGGCGTCATCGATGTCCTCCATCCAGGGGCAGCGGCCGACCGCGCCGTCCTCGTTGATCCAGTTCTTCATGTAGGCCCCCGCCACGTCGAAACCCTGCCTCTTGAGCAGGAGCGCGGCGACCGAGCTGTCGACGCCGCCGGACATGGCGACAAGGATCCGTTCGGGTGTTGGCACGGCATCCCAACGACGCGCCGCTGCCCCGCCGCTGTCAACCCAACGTCAGACAGTGTGCGATTCGCTGGGGGAGTCCTCGTATCTCGCCACGAGGCCGCCCTCGGGCTCGCCCGCGTCCGCCTCGCCCCGCCCGGCGGAGATATCCTCCTCGCCGACCGGAAACTCCCGCAGGAAGCCGGAGTACTCGATGAGCTCGTAGCGCCCGTCCCAGTGCTCGACGATCGCCGTCAGCGACTCGATCCAGTCGCCGGAATTGAGGTAGTGGATGTCGCCGAGCATCTTGTCCGCGGGGGTGTGGATGTGGCCGCACATGACGCCCGCGCAGCCGCGGGCGCGGGCTAGCTCGGCGATGTGCTCCTCAAAGTTCGAGACGTGGCTGACCGCGGACTTCACGCGCGCCTTGATCGCCCTGCTCAGCGACCAGTACTCCAGGCCTCGCCAGGACCGCCAGATATTGTAGGCGCGGTTGATCCCGAGAAGGGTCTTGTATCCCCAGTCGCCCAGGTGCGCGAGGAACACGAAATTCTTCGTCACCGTGTCGAACACGTCGCCGTGGAGAATGAGATAGCGGCCTTTGACGCCCTGGTGCACATACTCGTCGGCGATCAGGAGGTTCTCGAATTCGAGCGGGAGGAACTTCGAGAGAATGTCGTCGTGGTTGCCCCTGAGGTACACGACCTGGGTGTCCCGCTTCTCCAGCATCTTGAGGACGATGCGGATGAAGTGGGTGTGCGCCTTCGTCCATTGGCCGTTCCGCTTCAGCTGCCAGCCGTCGATGATGTCGCCGTTGAGGATGAGCTTTTCACAGCGGACGTGGCGGAGAAAATGGTTCACCTCGGCGACCTTTGAGTCGACGGTTCCGAGGTGGATGTCGGAGATGATGACGGTACGCGCGCGGAATTTTTTCACGGCAGCTGCAGGGCGAAGCCCGAAACGGCGGAGTCTTGCACGGGCGCGACCGCCGCGCAGTCGTAAGGCACGATGAACTTGAGGCTCCGGGGCCGGGCCAGGACCTCCACGCGTTCGCCCACCGCGTGGGTCTCGCCGTCCGTGTGGATGATTCCGGCCGAGGGCCGTTCGATCAGGAATCGCGCGCCCCTCAGGCGGCGGACCCCGGCGCTGCGGTCGATCGATCCCAGAAAGAGGCGCGCGCCGAGGAAGGCGGCCCCGAGGAACCCGGTCGGGCGCACGGCGACTAGGTCGAGCACGCCGTCGTCGACGCGGGCGTGGGGGGCTATCTTGGCGTTGTTGCCGTACTGGTCTGAATTGGCCACGGAGATCAGGACGGCGTCGAGCGTTTCGCGGTGCCCGCCGAACGAAATGGAGCAGCGTTGCGTCCTTCGGTTCATGAACGCGGCGAGGGCCGTGCGCGTGTAGGCGGGGAGTCCGCGGCGCGCCAGGCGGTTGAACCGGCGGCTCACGTCGGCGTCTAGGCCGAGCCCCATCACGTTGACAAACGGAAGGCCGTTCGCCGTCCCGGTATCGAGCTCCGCCAGGCGTCCCGAGCTCCCCGTGGCGAGCTCCAGGGCGTCGGCCAGGGCCTTCGGCAGCCCAAGGTGGAGGGCGAGCCCGTTGCCCGAGCCGCAGGGGACCAAGCCGAGCGCGGCCGGGGTGCCGATGAGGGCCTGGGCCACCTCGTTGACCGTGCCGTCGCCGCCCACGGCGACGACCCGCAGGCATCCCGCCGCGACGGCGTCCCTGGTGATTTCGGTCGCGTGGCCCGGCCCCTCCGTCGTCACGATGTCCGCTTCGAGGCCCCGTCCGGAGATGAAACCCCGCAGCAGGTTTAGGATCGCGCGGATGCGGCGCGGCCTTCCCGAATGCGGGTTGACGACAATGCGCAGCTTCATGGCGTCGCCGCGGGCACCTCCGCGAATGGCGCGCCGGCGCCCCTGTTCACGTGTGCGAGGACGTGCGCGACGATGGCACGGGCGGCGTCCGGCCGGGCCAGAGGCTCCAGGGCTGCGCGCCAACCGTCCCAAACCCTTCCCCGGTCGGAGAAGGCCGCGCGGAGAGTCTCGATGACGGATTCGGGGCTTGTCGCAAGCGCCCCGGCCCGGTGGCGCAGGAGCAGCTCGCAGTTGCCCTCCTCCTGACCCGGAACCACCTGGTTGACGATCATGGGGCAGCGCGCGGCGATGGCCTCCTGCGTGGTCGCCCCGCCCGCCTTGCTGACGACCACGTGGTGGGACATGAGCATATGCGGAATCTGGTCCGTCCACCCGAGGACGTGCGCCCGGCGGCGTCCGTTGCCGGCCACGGCGGAGAGCGCGCGGCGCAGGGACTCGTCCCGGCCGACTGTGCATGTGACCTCCCAGCCCTCCTCGGCGAGCAGCATCCGCGCCGTGGCCTCGGCGTTGCGCGTTCCGGAGTTGACGATGTAGAGCACCCTCGGCGCCGCCCCTTCCGAGAGCCGCGGGCGGGACACGATCCCCTCGTGCCTCCTGAAGAATGACGTGACGGGAAAGCCGGTGACATGCAGGCGGCTGGCGTCGACGCCCGCGGCGCGCATGACTTCGGCCGAATCCTCGTTTGGCACAAACCAGCCGTCGCAGCCCGGACGCCACCAGATCGAGTTGATGCTGATCGAGTCGGTGACGATGTTGAAGTGGGGCGCGTGGAAGCGGCCCTCGCGGGAAAGCCGCTGAAGCAGCGCGGCATAGGCGGGGAACGTGCTGCAGATGGCGACCGGGCGCTCGCGCTCGATCACGGCCTCGAGCATTCTCGACTGGGCGCCGAGCATCCGGATCCCGCGGGTCATGAACGCGGGGCGGTCCATCCAGGCATAGATGTGCTTCCAGAGGCGGGGCGTGCCGTTGATCGCCGCGAGGTACGCCCTCTTAACGAGTGAATTTAGCCTTGGGCAGGACAAAGCGAAGACGTCGACGACAAGAGCCGTCGAGGGGGCCTCGTCGTTGAACGCGGCCGCAAGGGCCCGGGCCGCCGCATTGTGGCCCTCGCCGTAGCCGGCTGTCATGACGAGGATTCGCGGCTCCATGTTCAGGCGAGCACGGGCGCCGGTCCCGCTTGGCTGCGCTCCACGCCCGCCACACTCTCGAGGTCGCCTTCAAACCGGGAGATGACCCTCTCCCATGATTGCGTCTCGACTGCGGCCCGGCCGCCGATGCGAAGCCTGTTCCTAAGAGCCGGGTCGGCCGCGAGCCGGGCGCCGGCCGCTACGAGCGCGTCGGGTCTCTCGCGGGGGCACGCGAGCCCGTTTTCGCCGTCCCTCACGAATACGCGGGCCGCGGCGTAGTCAAATGCGGCGACGGCCAAGCCGCTCGACATCGCCTCGGTTAAGACATTGCCGAAGGTCTCGGTCAGGCTTGCATGGATGTAGACGTCGGCGGAGGCGTAGTATCTGCCGATCTCGTCCCGCGGGAAGAATCCCGCAAAAACGCACTCGGGATGGTCGCGCACGAGGGCGCGCTTGAGCGGGCCCTCACCGGCCAGGACAAAGCGGCACGCGGGATTGACCTTCCTCATTTCAGCATAGACCCGGAAAAGCAGGGGATAGTTCTTTTCTGCCGCCATCCTGCCGACGTGGATCACAACGGGATCGCCGGGCGCAGCGCCCCATTCGGCGCGTAGGGCGAACGAGCGGCGCTCGGGCCCGAATTGGCGCGTGTCGACTCCCCGCGACAGGACCGCCAGGTTCCTGAATCCGAGGCCCGACAATTCGGCGCAAAGGTCGGACGTGGGGACAAAGGTCCTGCGTGTCAGGTTGTGAACGTGGCGCAGCCAGCCAAGAGCCGCGCGCCGGAAGAGCGAGATCCCGTAATGGCTCGCGTACGCGTGGAAATTCGTGTGGAAGCTGGATGTTACCGGAATGCCCAGGGAAAGCGCGGCCCTTATCGCGGAAATCCCCAGGGGCCCCTCGGTTGCCACGTGCACGAGTTCCGGGCGCTCCTCCGACCAGAGCCTCCTTAGCCTGCGCCGGACGGGCAGCCCCAATCGGAGTTGGGGATACCCGGGTATCGGAACCCCGGGCATCGGAATCTGCCGAATGTTGCTCGAGATCCCCGGGTCCTGGAGATCCGGACGGCTGGGGCGGTAAACCGCGACCGAATGCCCGCGGCGCCCAAGCTCGCTGGCTATGACACCGAACGTCATGGCCACCCCGTTGATTTCCGGGGGGAATGTCTCGGTGACTATTGCGAGTTTCACGGGAGGCGTGGTTTACGCATCCCAGTATGCCCACGGCTCGTGCCAATTGTGTTTCGATCAGGTTACGATTTGGACAAGTCGGAGCTTGGCGTCTTATCCAAGATGGCCACGCAATTGTAGAGCACGCGCCCCGCCGAGTACGCCGTCGAGCCCGTGACGAAGATCTGCGTCCCGCCGGCTGAGAACGGGGCCCCGGCGGCTAGCCGCTGAGCGAGTCCCTCCTCCCTTTCGATCGTCTCGACGCATTCGGCGTCCGTGGCGAGAACGAAGGGGTTGTTCGGCGGAGCGACAAGGACGGAGAAGGCGGCCGCCCGGCCGCCGCGGATGTCGGGCGCCGGCACGGGGGCGAATCCGCCCATTTCCGCTGCCGGCTCGGCCGCCGGGGGCGCGGACGCCACCTCGGCCGCCTGCGCGTGCCTCATCTCGAGCTTGATCATCCGCGCGACGGCCTCCGGTCCGGCGTCGCCAAGGACAGAGCTCACCCAGTCGAGCAGGAGGTTGCGGACGGCGTTCAGGTCGGTGGCCCGCGCGATCGGCTCGATGCCGCCGCTCTTGCGGATGGCCTTTACCAGGCTGGAGACCTCCTTGAGATACACGTTCTTCTGGGCACCCGGGATGTAGTACATCACGGCGAGGTGAACGGGATTGGCGTCGGCGGCGTCCCAGGCGATTCCCTGAGAGGCCCACCCGATGGCGCAATAGAGCTCGCCCTCCTCGCGCTTGCCGCGCACGTGCGGCACCGCGACCCCGAGCCCGATGCCGGTGTTGCACTCCTTTTCCCGGAGCGTGATCTCGTCGACGACGTCCATGCCCGCCTCGATGTTCGGATTGGCGTCGAGGATCCGGGCGAGAAACCCGAGGACGCGCTCCTTGGCGGCCCCCTCGGGCAGTTCGAACAGGCGCCCTTCCTGGAGCGCGGTCAGGATGCTGCGCATGGGTCAATAGGTTCAGTCCATTCCGAAACGCCGGTAGAACCACGTTTTCACGAGGTGGGTGAGCGCGCAATAGGTCAGTGCGAAAAGAGCGAGCCAGAGGAAGAAGACCCCCGGCAGCGGCACCAGGCCGACATAGCGGGCCATCGGCGAGAACGGCAGCCAGATCCCTACCGCCATGGTGGCGGCGGTTGTCAGGAGCATCGTGGGGCTGGCCCGGCTCTGGATGAACGGAATGTGCCGCGAGCGGATTATGTGCACGATGAGGGTCTGGGTGACGATCGATTCGACAAACCAGGCGCTGTGGAAGATCTGCTCCAGGTGGGTCTTCTCGGCGTCGGGAGTTCCGGTGCGGCCGTAGGCAATGCAGCCGAAGACGTACAGCATCAGGAACCAGGTCGCGTAGTCGAAGATCGAGCTCACGGGGCCTATGAATACCATGAAGTTCTGGATGCTGCGGATGTTCCAGCGGCGCGGCTTTTCCAGGTATTCCTGGTCCACATTGTCGAGCGGGATGCCGACCTGAGAGAAGTCGTACAGGAAGTTGTTGAGCAACAGCTGGAGGGGCGTCATCGCCAGAAGGCCGGCGGGGAGGACGAATCCGAAACCGATATAGCTAAACATGTTACCGAAGTTCGAGCTGGCCCCCATCTTGATGTACTTGATGATGTTCCCGAAGACCTTCCGGCCCTCAATTATCCCGTCCTCCAGGACGAGGAGGCTCTTCTCGAGGAGGATCAGGTCGGCCGATTCCTTTGCAACGTCAACCGCGGTGTCGACCGAGATGCCGACGTCGGCGGCCTTCATCGCCAGCACGTCGTTGATGCCATCGCCCATGAACCCCACGACGTGTCCCTGTGCGCGCAGGGTCTTGATGACTTTCTCCTTCTGATCCGGCGTCAGCCGGGCCATCACGTTAGCCTCGGCGATCTCGCGGCCAAAGGCCGATTCGTCGAGGGCCGCCAGCTGCGAGCCCGTGAGGATCTTCGTGATCTGCATGCCCACGTCGTTGCAGACCTTCCGGGTGACGAGCTCGTTGTCGCCGGTGAGAATCTTCACCGTGACCCCGGAGCGGCCGAGCGCCTCTATCGCGCGGGCGGAGGTGTCCTTGGGCGGGTCGAAGAAGGCGATGTAGCCGAGAAGCACGAGGTCGGATTCGTCCGCTACGGAGAACACCGACTTTGTGCGCTCGAATTCGCGGTACGCGATCGCCAGGACACGGTAGCCCTGTGCGCTCAGCGTGCGGTATTCGTCCAGCAGGTCGTCTCGGATGAGCTGGATGAGCGGGTTGATGTCCTCGTCGACCTGGTAGTTGACGCAGGCCCCGCTCACCTCCTCGACGGCGCCCTTGCAGATGAGCACGTGGCGGTCCTCGTAGTCGATCACCACCGACATCCTGCGCCGCTTGAAGTCGAAGGGGATCTCGTCGACCTTGCGGCAGTTGCGCTCCACATCGAGGTCGGTGTGCGCGAGGATCGCCCGGTCCAGGAGGTTGCGCAGCCCGGTCTGATAGAAGCTGTTCATGTAGGCGTACCGCAGCACGTCCTCGCTGATCCGGTTGGTCACGTCGACATAGCGCTCGAGAACCACGTGGTCCTGGGTCAGCGTGCCGGTCTTGTCGGTGCAAAGGACATCCATCGCGCCGAAGTTCTGGATGGCGTGAAGGTGCTTCACGATGACCTTCTTGCGGGACATCATCAGCGCTCCCTTCGAGAGGCACACGGTCATGATCATCGGAAGCATTTCCGGTGTGAGGCCCACCGCGCACGACAGGGCGGCGAGCAGCGCCTCGACCCAGTTGTGGTCCCGCAGGCCGATGATCAGGAACACCGTGGATACCATGATGATCATGAACCGGATCATCAGCCAGGTGAAGCTGACCACGCCGCGGTCGAAACTCGTCGGGTCGCGCCTGGACAGCATCTTCTCGGCAAGCGAGCCGAAATAGGTGGCTCCTCCCGTGGCCAGCACGACGGCGCGGGCCGAGCCGCTGAGCACGTTGCTGCCCATGAAGCAGGCGTTAGTAAAGTCGAACGGGGCGCGGCCCGCCGGCTGGTTTGGATCGGCGCTCTTCTCGACGGGCATGGATTCGCCGGTCAAGGCAGACTGGCTGACGAAGAAATCCTTCGCCGCAAGGACGCGCAGGTCGGCCGGAATAAGGCTGCCGGCGGCCAGCACCACGAGGTCCCCCGGAACGATCTGCTCGAGGAGGACGTCCGCCTCCTTGCCGTCGCGCACCACGTCGACCGTCGTCCTGACCATCTTCTGCAGCTTCTCGACCGCGCGGGAGGACCGCGACTCCTGGAAGTAGGAGAGAAAGACGCTCAGGAACACCATGCCCCCGACTATGCCGGCGGTGACCGGATCGCCTGTCAGGTAGAAGACGGCCGTGATGACCAGCAGCTGGATGACGAGCGGATTGCGGCAGCGGTACAGCAGGTCGACCAGGATCGAGCGGCGGCCGCCGGCCGCCACCGTGTTCGGTCCGACCTCGCTGAGCCTGCTCGCAGCCTGTTCCGACGTGAGGCCGCCGCCCGCGGCTCCGAGCCTTGCCATGAGTTCGGCCTCGGCCAGCGTGTAGAGGGAGGTGTCGGCCGAGAATTGTCGATCGGCCGGGGACTTGGCTGGTTGAGCCATCCTACATTCAGGAGCCGCATCGTCGTGCGGGAGCAAGCCGGATCGTCGCGGTCCCGAGCAATTTTCGAATCGCGGCGGAAGCGGCCCCGGTTGCGGGGCCCGGAACACCTTGCTCCGCGCCCGCCCCGCGCACGGGGCGCGGACGGGAGCGGGCCCCGGGGCCCGCGCCGCCTCTCCAGCTGGACGCCGAACGGGGCCGGGTAAGGGCAACGGGGCGAGATCGTCCCCCCGCAGACCCAGGCCGCGCGCCGTCCGCCGCGGCGCCAGCCTCAATCACGGGGCCGTGCAAACCGCAAGATACTTCGTCATCAATTTTTTACGTATTGAAATAACTGTTGCGCCGCGGGGCGGCGGCTCTCTACTTTCGACCTTTTAGGCCAATGCAAACCCACGGTCCGAAACGGGTCTACACGCCCCATTCCCTGGAATACTGGTTTGACATGCTTGCGGACGATTGGTCGGAAACATTCTCGGCGAGCCAATTGGACGAGGGGCGCAGGATCTACAGGAACGGTGAGGTGAGGGAGCTGGAGCTGACGGACCGGGACGCGATCATCCACCGGCGGATCGAGAAGAAGGACGAGTACGCCGTCATCGAATGGAGCGCCGGCTGCCTTGCCGTCCGTTCGTCGACCACCGACCGGGAGGTCGCCCACGCGCTTGCCGTGGCCGGACTTCACGAGATAGAGGAGCTCGTGGCCGACGAGATCTCGCCGCTTCCGGCCGAGATCGATTCCGCCGGGGAGACCGCCCGGAGCGGCGCCTCTTCCGGCGGGGGCATCGGCAAGGCGGCTGAGGGGGAAGCCGGCGTGCATAGCCCGCCCGTGCCGCGCCTCAACGGGCCCTCGCGCCCGCTCCTGCTTGTCTTCAAGATAAAGTCCACGGGTCTCGCCTTCCAGGCCTTCTGGATCGATGCGGACAAGAAGACCCGGCATCCCGCGCTCGGGCCCGACGCCCACGCGAGTTCCAACGGAAACGGCCATGTCTCGTCGGGCGAGCGCGCCAAGCTGATAGGCTTGGCAGCCTACGCGCGCAAGGCCCACTTCCAGTACAACCAGGACACGGGCGCCTACCTGATGGAATCCCTGGTCGAGATACCGAATTTTCTCAAGGTGACGCTCCCTCTTTGGAAGCGGTTGTTCGCGATCGAGCTGGACGACAGGACGGCCAACCTGCTCAAGGGGACCCGCAGCATCGAGATCGAGGCCGTCGCCGAGCGCGCCTCCAGCGACGCCGGGCTCAACCTGCGCTGGATCTTCAGGGCGGGGGAGCGGATGCTGACGGACGGGGAGGTCTCGGCGCTCCTGAAGCGCGGGGGCCAGCCCGTCATCCTTCCCAACTTGGGTATTGTCGCGCTTTCGGCGGAGAGGTGGGAGTCGTACGCCTCGTGGCGAAAGAATATCGAGGAGACGCAGGAGGGCGGGACGGCCCAGCTGCAGTACCTCGTGTTCTCGCTCTTCAATGACGCGCGCCTGAAGCTCACGCTCTCTCCCGAGATGGAGGCCTGGCGCCAGAGGGTCCTGGCCGCGCCGGACTCGCCCCCCGAGCTGGCCGCGGTCCTGCGCCCCTACCAGCGGCGGGGCGTCGAATGGATGCACCACCTCTGCGAGGTGGATTGCCACGGGCTCCTCGCCGACGAAATGGGCCTCGGCAAGACCCTGCAGATCCTCTCGCTCCTGGCCGCGAGGCCGCTGCCGGACCGTCCCAGCCTGGTCGTTTGCCCGGCGAGCGTCGTTCCGGTCTGGAGGGAGGAGATGGCCAAGTTCTTCCCCGGGATGTCCGTGGATATCCTCAAGACAGGCAACGACTTCACGTCCCGAAAGGATCCCGTGATCTGGCTGTGCAGCTACACCCAGCTCAGGAAGCATCGCCCGTTGCTCGACAACCTTGAATTCGGCTATGCCGTCCTCGACGAGGGCCAGTTCATCAAGAACCCCGACGCGAAGGTGACCCAGACCTGCTTCGCGGTGCGCGCGCGCCACAGGATGGTGCTGACCGGCACGCCGCTCGAGAACCGCCAGCTCGACCTTTGGAGCATCTTCCGGTTCCTGCTCCCCGGCCTCCTGGGCTCGCGCTCGTCGTTCGAGGGCGCGCTCAGCGCGGACCGCGAGGGAACGCTTGCCAGGCTCAGGGCCCAGCTGGCGCCGTTCATTCTGCGCAGGACTAAGAAGGAGGTCGCACAGGAACTGCCCCCGAAGGTCGAGATGGATCTGATCTGCCCGCTGACCGACGTGCAGCGCGCCGAGTACGCCCGGATCTGCTCGGAGGGGCTCGAACGGCTTGGCGACGACGTGGGAGCGGCCATGAGGGAGAAGTCGTTCGGCTTCCTGGCGCTGCTGACGAGGCTTCGCCAGACATGCTGCGATCCGGACATGCTGCCATGGCTGAAGGCGCCTCTGTCGGATTCGGGCAAGATCAACCTGCTCATGGAAAAGCTGGCCGAGATCGTGGGCAGCGGCCACAAGGTCGTCATTTTCTCCCAGTTTGTGATGTTGCTCGACCGCGTCCGGGCCGCGCTCGTCCAGAATTTCCCCGACCTGCCCCGTTTTGAGCTGACCGGGATGACGCTCGACAGGCTCAAGCCGGTACAGGCCTTCCAAGGGGCGCCCGGGGCTGCGGCGATGCTCGTGTCGCTCAAGGCTGCGGGCACGGGTATCACGCTCCATGCGGCCGACTATGTCTTCTTGCTCGATCCCTGGTGGAATCCGGCCGTGGAGGCGCAGGCGGTGGACCGCGTGCACCGGATCGGGCAGACCAACACCGTGTTCGTCTACCGCATGGTGACTGCGGGCACCGTTGAGGAGCGGATTCAGGCGCTCAAGGCATCCAAGAGGGACCTGTTCGACAGGCTTGTCGGTGGACTGGGAGGGGACTTCGACCTGAGCCAGCACTTCTCGTCGATGAAGAGCCTCGTTCAGCTCACGGCCGCCGCCGAACAGGAGGCGCAGGAGCCGGCGGTCTGAGGCGTCCCGCCTCGGCCCGGCCGACTGCGTCGGCGAGGCGGCGTTCCTCCCGCCTGAGGACGGCAAGGAGGAGGCAGGGCAGGGCGAGCATCCCAGCCGCACGGACCGCCCCTGGCAAGGGAACGCGCCCGACTGCGCAGGCGCACAGTGTGAAGGCGCCCGAGACCAGGCCTGCGCGGATTAGCCCCGCGCGGATGGGCGGGCCGATCATGCGTCGGCCCTGGCGGCGCGCGCCGCCCGCCGCGGCGGCCTGCGCCCGGGCTGCTCCGTCTCCGCGGCCGAGGACGGATCCGGGGCGGGATCGTCATCGGGCCGCTTGATCCGAAGGAACTGGACGTTCTCGGCGACGACCTTCATGCGCGACCGCTTCGCGCCGCTCTGCCTGTCCTGCCATTTGTCGACGTCCATCCGGCCCTCCACGAGGACAAGCGAGCCGAGGGTGAGGTAATGGGCGCAGGCCTCGCCGGACGGCCCCCATACCTCAATGTCGTTGACGAAGGTGGTCTGGGTCTTCTTCTCGCCGCTCTCGTCCCGCGTGTCGCGGTTTATGGCGACATTCAGGAGGCAGAGGGCCTGCTTTTCCCCAGCGGGTTGGAAGCGCAGCTCGGGCGCCTTCGTCAGATTGCCGATGAACGAGTATCGATTGAGATAGGGCATGGCGGGGTTTGTTCTGAACAGGGTGTAAGACAAGTCAAACTTAAATATTTAATGCCTCACTCCTGAGCACCTTGGGCGTCCGGTTTGTCGGGAGCGGCCCTCGGGGGGCCCGGCGGGCGCGCGGCCTCGAGCTCGCGCGCGCGGGCCTGCGCGGCGGCGAGAAGCTCGGCGAGCTTCCTGCCCTGCGCCTGCAACGCCTGCGCCTGCTCGGAGAGTTCCTGGCTGCGCTGCATCACGGTTTCGAGTGCGTTGTCCATCCTGGCGGAGCTCTCGCGATTGGACGCCACCTCTGCCGCGAGCTCCTGGGGCAGGAGCCCGGGCTGGTAGGCGAGTTCGCCGCGGGCGATCTCCCCCATCACGATCCGCATCGACGCGGGTCCGGTGTCGATTGCCTGAGCGTCAGTCTGGCGGACGAGGGCGAGGTGCCCGTCCACCAGCATGAGGCGGTAGGTCGCGGGCAGGGTGATCGTATCGGGCATTCGGATGGGTTCACGGCCCGCAGGGTTGGCGCCGGCCGGAGCGGCCGCATTGAGGACCGCCTGATCGGCCGCGGCGGCCGGCGCCCCCACGGGCGCGGCCCCGGGCCCGCTCTGGGGGCGATTCTGCGACGCGCAGGCACCGAGCAGGAGCAGGCCGGCGGAGAGTGCTGCGGGAATCGCCTTCACCGCGAGGTTGACCTGCCCGGGAGCCTGAGCGCGACGGACGCCGCGCGCGGGTCGATCGTCTGCTCGACGAAGAGGTAGAAGGTCTTGCCTGCGGGAACGCGGACATACACGCCGCGTTTCGACATCTCGTCCCGGATTCGGCCCGCAACCTGGTTCATATAGTCCACGGCGCCCGCCCCGAGGGAGCCCGCCAGGGCATTGCCGAGCGTCGGGGCGGCCTGGGTTGCGCCCAGGGCGCCCGGCAGGCCCGACGCGGGCTCCTGGCGTTGGGCGATAGCGCCGAAACCCTGAGCCATGCCGCTGATCGCGGCCGCGGCGAAGAGCTTTATCTCCCTGCTGTCCAGGGTCGAAAGCGTGTAGCCCACGAGGCCGTCGGCGCCGTCGTCCAGCCCCCAGGCGCGAACGCGCCCTGTCCCGGAGGCCACGAGCTCCCGGCGGTCGATGGCCCGCGCCTGCAGAATGAGCTCCCGCCCGTTGGCTCCCTCGGGCCCGCCGGGAAGCACCAGGGTCCATTCGCCGTTGTCCACCAGGCGCCCCACGCCGGCGGCGTCGATGACGGGCTCCGGCCGCGCATAGCTGAAGGCCTCGGTTCCCGCCGGGATGATGACATTGCCGTTCCAGTCGAGGTCCTCCGTCACCAGGGCTACGATCGGCTCTGAGCGTGCCGTGACGCTGTCCAGCGTGTCGACAAGCTGGCATTTCACGAGCCGGCCGAAGGGCGCGAATTCTTCGCCCATCGACGGGGTGCCGCCCTTTTCGGCCGCGCTTGGAGCCCGAAGCGGGGCCGCGGGAATGGTGGGCTCGGGATTGGGCGGCATGCGGAAAATCTCGGGCAGCGTCCTCTTGTCGTCCCTGCGCCTGTTGGCCGGGCCTCCCGGCGGCTGCGGCGGGGAAGATTCATCCCTCGGGGGCGCGGCCTCCGCGATGTCCTGCACGGGCTTGGGCCGCACGATCTCGCGCCGGTAGACGCCCGAGACGGCCGGCGCCTCGCGCTCCGCCTCGGCCTGGCTCAGGGTCTCGGGCTGCAATCGGGTGGGCAGCGGGGGCGATGGGGGCGCGCCGGCGGGCGGGACGACCCTGCTTTGGCCAGTCCAGATCCATGCGGCAGCCGAGGCGACGATCGCGCCCGCCAGGAGCAGGCGCACCCTGAGGGTGACTCCGGCCCAGCGCGTGGAGTTGCCTGTCGGGTCATTCACAGCGGCTTGAATCCCTCAAGCGGCACGCGCATGACGGGGCGCGGGTTGACGGACCCGCTCAGGATGACGCTTATCTCGAAGTCGTTTCCGGAAAGCAGCCGGGCGGCCTCCCCGTTTGGACCGCGCGCCAGCACGAGAAAAGCGGCACCCGTGGCCCCGGGCTCGAGTTCGTTCGCAAAGTCAGCCGTCCGCACCGGATAGACCCTGTCGCCAGCCCGGACCACCCAACTCCCGGGGTCAAACAGAAGCCGGCGCGCGGTATGGTTGGCGACGCTCACGCACAGGCCCAGCGTGTCGGTCGTCGAATCGCGCAGCGCGTAACGCGCGAGAAGCGTGAAGTCCCCGAAGCTGCGCGGCGGCCCGTCGAAGCTTTCGAGCGCGAGCGTGGGATTTGCTGCCACGATGTCGCGCGCCCCGGCCGCGGTCGTGTTGAGCAGCATCCGCAGGGTCTCTATGAGCCCGATCTCCGACTCCGGGCTCGGCTGGCGCAGCCTCGTCCGCGGGGGCCGCGCGGAAAGGGAGACCGCCGGGCGCGGCTCGGCGGCGGCCGGGGCCGGGCCGAGCACGAGCTTGCGCCATGCGAGGCCGGCCGGCGCCGGCATGACCGCGCGGCCCGCTGTGGGCCGGCGTGCGCGGAAGCTCGGGTTCGCCGGGATCGCCTGCGCTCATCGGGTGCGGACCAGAGCACGCCCCGATGGTTTAGACAAGTCAAACTTTACGTTTTAATGTTGCGGGTCTTTCCCGCTTGCCTGCCGGCACGGGCGCCGGACCCTTTCCCGTCTCGACCCATCTTTCGGCCTTTCGCAGCGCGGCGTCCGCCGAGCGTCCCAATTCGACCAGCCCGGACGCCGAGCCGTCCGCCGCGACGGCATTGAGGTAATACCGGGTGGCGCCCGTGGTCTCTCCGGGCAGGGGCGGGGGAGGCAGCTTGCGGATCGTGCCGGCGTAGCGGAGCCCGAGCCTTTGCGCGCGCGCCCGGGCGAGCGAGGCGAAGAAGCGGTCAAAGGCGGACTGTCGTTGGGCGGGAGTCATGGGGTGCGGGAAATCCCGAAGAAAAAGCGTTTGCTAAACGTGTCTAAACAGGCTAGCTAAATTTTCACCCGGCTTCAGCAACCTTATCACGCTATTGATCCCATCAAAACATCATGAGTGACAAGACCAAAATGATCGGCAACGCCCCCAGCGGGCTTTCGGCGAGCTTGGCGGCATCGCGCGGGCTGGCGGAGCCTGATGTCGTGGATTTCCTGCCCCTGCCCGTGTACCCGCTGCTAGGCGTCCAGGTCCATTGCGTCAGGTGGCAGAAGATTGTCCAGGGGATGAAGCGCAAGGGCGTGGTGGTCCGGGTTCACCGCGAGAGCGACAGGGGTGGTCTCTTTAAGGCGGCGTCCCGGCTGGATGTTAAGGTCACGAGCCGCAGGTGCTCCGGAGGCCCGGGGCAGGGGCCCAGCTGGCTGGTGCGCATCCGGGAGGCCGGGAACCGCAATGCCGCGGAGATCGACGCCGCGGATCCCACAGCTTCGGATCGGGGGCGCTACAGGGCGCTCGGGCTTCTCGTGCTTGAGCGCGGGTCGCTCCCGCTCATGGGACGCGAAATGGCCGTGGCGCTGCACCGCTCCCTTCGTGAGTTCTTGCGCGAGAACGGCCTCGCCGGGCGGCGCCAGCGCAACGCCGTCGTGGTGAGCCCCGGAACGAACGGCGAATTCATCGTGTCCGTTGCCGCGAGCATTCGGGCGGCATTCGCGGATCGGGAAAAGAACAGGACGCCCGCCGCTTGACGAGCGCCCCCGCGTGGTCCAACAAGCGGGGCCATGGCGGAGTTCTCTATTGACGGCGCCGGCCTCGAGGTGTTCCGCGGGCTGCGCGGGCGGGTGCAGGAGGCGATCCTGGGCCAGGACGAGGCCGTTGCCGCGCTTTGCGACGCGATCCTTGCCGGGGAGATGGGCCACACGCCCCGCGGCAGGCCAAGGAGCCTGCTGCTGATCCTCGGCCCGACCGGGACCGGCAAGACGAAGGCCGTCACCGAGGCGAGCAGGCACCTCTACGGAACGGAGGCGATCGCCCGGATCAACGCCGCCGAGTTCTCGTCGGAGGAGCGGGTACCGCTGCTCCTTGGAACGGCGGAGGGAGCGCGCGGGATCCTGGGACGCCAGATCGAACGGCTCCGGTCGGCCGGGGGACACATCGTCCTTCTCGACGAGATCGAAAAGGCGAACCCCAGGGTCTCGGACTACCTCTTGGGAATCGAGGAGGCCGCCGTTACGCTTGCGAGCGGCGAGACCCTCGACCTCTCGGACCTCCACATCATGGCCACCTCCAACATCGGCTCGGCCGGCATCGTCGAGATGGAGGGGGTCGCCCGCTCGTCGGTGCGGCGCTTCGTGGAACAGGAGGCCGCGGCCCATTTCAGGCCCGAGGTGCTCGCGAGATTCACCTCCGTCATCGTCTTCGGGCACCTGACGCGCGAGATCCAGCTGGAGATATGCCGGCGGATGCTGGAGCAGGAGATTGAGTTCCAGTCCGGCGTGCTGTCGCGCAAGTTTGGCCATCCGCACCGCGTTCGCGCGGGATCCGAGGTGTGCAGGCGCCTCGTGAGCGAGGGCTGGCACCGCAGGCTTGGGGCGCGGCCGATGCGCAACGTCGTCGAGCGCCGCGTTCGGGGGGCCCTGGTGGACGCGCAGCTGCGGGGAGCCCTGGGACCCGGCGTGCGCGAATCGGTGCTCCTGGCCGACGGTCGCGACGGCATCCGCGCCGCGTTGGCGCGCCTGCCGGTCACTCTTTAAAGACCGACCGGCCGGGGGGCGGAGGCTCCGCGGTCACGCCATCCAGAGGCTCTTCGGGTTGACGAACTCCAGGATGCCCTGGCGGCCGAGCTCGCGCCCGTAGCCGCTCTGCTTCACGCCGCCGAACGGGAGCGACGGGTCGGAGCGAACAAAGTCATTTGCAAACACCGCTCCCGCCTCGAGCCGCGACGCGACCCGCTCAGCCGTCCTTCGATTCCGCGTGAACACGGCCGCTCCCAGCCCGAATTCGGAGTCGTTGGCGACCCTCACGGCCTCGCCCTCGCCGCGCACCGTGATCACGGCGCCGACCGGGCCGAACAGCTCCTCGGCGTAGGCGGGCATGCCCTTCCTCACCCCGGAGAGCACCGTCGGTGCGTAATAGTATCCGGGACCCGGAAGCGGTTGGCCGCCGGTCAGCACCTTGGCGCCGCGCCTGACGCTCGCGCGCACCTG
>DATNHT010000030.1:0-63662 GCA_035604815.1 Opitutaceae bacterium | reverse complement strand
ACGACCTTCTTCATCTCCTGGAGCCCCGAAAGGAGCATGTCGTAGGCGTGCAGGACCTCCTTTGCGGATTCGTAGACGCGCTGGCCCTCGCTCGTCAGCTGGAACTGCTTCTGGCTGCGGTCGACCAGGAGCGCCTTGAAGTGCCGCTCCATCGCGCGGGCCTGCTGGCTGACGGCGGATTGGGTGATGGCGTTCAGCTTGGCGGCCTTGGAAAAGCTCTTGGTCTCCACTAGGTCCGCGAAAATCTTAAAGTTTTCAATTTGCATGATTAGCCCGCATAATAGCGACAAGAGTGCAGCGTTTGCCCCTCGGGTAAACCAATAAGTGACTTTACTAAGGCCCCCCATGCTCCCGGACTACGAGGAGTTCAAGCGCCGAGCCGACGCCGTCCGGGCGCGGATCGAGGCCGCCTGCGCGCGCGCCGGGCGAAATGCCGGCGACGTCGAGCTGCTGGCCGTCACGAAGTCCCATCCCGCCGCGGCGGCCGAGCTGGCGGCGCGCTACGGCCTGCGCGCCGTGGGGGAGAACCGCGTCCAGGAGGGGGTCGACAAGCGCGCGCAGACGACGGCCGCGGTCGCATGGGAGCTGATCGGACACCTGCAGTCCAACAAGGCGCGGCTCGCGGCGCGCCACTTCGAGCGGATCCAGAGCGTCGACAGCGCGAAGCTGCTCGACATCCTGGACCGGGCCGCGGGAGAGCTGGGCAAGACGCAGGCGGTCCTGCTTCAGGTGAATGCCGGCCTCGATCCCGCGAAGTCGGGCGTGGAGCCGGACCAGGCCCCGGCGCTGCTCGCGGCAGCGCTCGTGCGCAAGAACATACGGGTGGAGGGCCTGATGACCATCGCCCCGCTTTCCGCCGACCCCGACGCCGCCCGGCGAACGTTTGCGCGCCTGCGGGAGATCCGGGACCGGCTCGCCGCGGATTCGGGCAGCCGCCTGCGCGAACTTTCAATGGGCATGACCGGCGACATGGACGCGGCCGTCGCCGAGGGAAGCACCATCGTTCGCGTCGGCACGGCCCTTTTCGGCCCGCGCGCGTGACGTGTCGAGCGCAATTTGCATCGTTTTTTGTGTTCCGGTATTGCCACGCCCGGCCAAAGCAGTTTCCAATTTTGGGCGTGGATACCGAAACACTGCCTTCTGCCGAGAAAGAGGCTCTGTTGGGTCTGCTCGACGATCCGAGCCCCGTCGTCCGCCGCGCCCTTCTCGCGCGCTTCTCGGTCCACGGCGCCGCCGGGGCGACGCTCCTCCAGGAAATAGCCCACAGTTCGAATCGGATCCTCGCCCGCCACGCGGCGTGGTTCATCGACGAGCTCAAGCTGACCGACCCTGTCACCGAGTTCCGCTCGTTCATCCGGTCGCTCAACTACGAGCTTGAGACCGGGGCCCTCCTGCTTGCGCGCACGGTGACGCCGCAGCTCGACGTGAACGAGTGCCGCGCCGGATTCGACGAGATGGCGGCGCGGTGCCGCGAGCTCATCTCGGAGCCCTCGACGAACCGCGAGAAATGCCGCGTCATCAACCGCGTCCTCTTCCACGAATGGGGATTCCGTGGGAACGTCGAGCAGTTCACGGACCCGATGAACAGCTTCATCGACAAGGTGCTCATGCGCCGCAAGGGCATCCCGATTTCCCTCAGCGTCCTTTACCTTCTCGTCGGCGAAAGGCTGGGCCTGCCGCTCGAGCCGGTCGGGCTGCCGGGGCATTTTGTGGTCGGCTGCTACGCCGACGAGGTGCCGTTCTTCATCGACCCGTTCGAGCAGGGCCTCTTCAGGGACGCGGACGAGGTGTTTGCGCTGCTGCGCTCGAACCACATCTCGCCAAAGCCGTCCGACCTCGCGCCCACCACGATCCGCGAGGTGCTTTGCCGCAGCTGCCGCAATCTCGCAAACCACTACTCGGCGGCGAGCGACCTTGCCCGCGCGCAGATCTTCTCGGAGTTCGCCGATGAATTCGAGGCGACCCACGAGCGGTACCTGCAGCCCTGAATCCCCCCCTGACGCTCTCGGATCTGGAGCGGTGGCCGCACGCCGGCACCAGCCTTGCCGTGCTCGGCCACCCGATAGGCCATTCGATCAGCCCGCAGATGCACAACGCGGCGCTCGCGGAGCTGGCGCGCGGCGACGCCCGTTTCGCCGGATGGCGATATTTCCCGTTTGACGTCGAGCCGGGCAGGCTGCCGGAGGCGCTCGTCCTCCTGCGCGAGCGCCGCTTTCGCGGCGTCAACCTGACGGTGCCCCACAAGGTGCTGGCGGTCGGGCTCGTGCCCGACCTCGACCCCGTCGCGCGCGAAGCCGGCGCGGTCAACACGCTCGTCCAGCACCGGTCGGGCTGGCGCGGCTTCAACACGGACGGCCATGGGCTCGCGGCCGGCATCCTAGAGGATCTCGGCCTCGGGCTGCGCGGCGCCCCCGTCGTGCTGCTCGGGGCGGGAGGCGCGGCGCGCGGCGCCGCCGTGGAGTGCCTGCGCGCGGGATGCGCGGCCCTCTGGATCATGAACCGCACGTGGGCCAACCTGGATACGCTCCTGAAGCACCTGGCGCCGCTGGCCGGCAAGGTGCCGGTCGGCGCGATGGCCCCGGGCCGGGCGGCGGCGGGCCTCCAGCCCGGCGCAATCGTCATCAACGCGACGAGCGCCGGCCTCCGGGCGGGTGATTCGGCGCCGGCCGACCTGGCGGCCCTTCCGGGGATCGCCGCCGTCTACGACATGATCTACAATCCGCCGGAGACGCGGCTCCTCGCCCAGGCGCGGGCCCTCGGCCTTCCGCATGCGAACGGGCTTGGGATGCTTGTCCATCAGGGAGCGAAGGCGCTCGAGATATGGACGGGGATCCCCTCGTCCAGCACGGCTCCGGCCATGCGGGCCGCGGCGGCGAAGGCTCTTGGCTACTGAGCCGCAACGGATTCAGACTGCCGGCCATGATCCGCAACTTTGCCGAGGTCGAGGCCGCGTTTCCCTGGTTCTTTCCGGCGATGGTCTTCATCTTTGGCGCCTGCATCGGAAGCTTCCTGAACGTGGTGATCTACCGCGTGCCGGCCGGCAAATCGATCATCCGGCCGGGCTCGACGTGCGCGTGCGGCGCCCCCATCGCGTGGCATGACAACATCCCCATCCTGTCCTGGCTGATCCTGCGCGGCCGCGCGCGCTGCTGCGGACACCCCTTCTCGCCGCGCTATCTCCTGGTCGAGCTTCTGACCGCGGCGCTCTTCCTCGCCTGCTGGCTGCGCCTGACGCCGGCGGCGGCAGTCTGCGGGTGGCTGTTCATCGCCTCGCTCATCTGCGGGATGTTCATCGATCTCGACCACATGATCATCCCAGACGGCTTCACGATCGGGCTGGCGGTGGAGGGCGTCCTGCTCTCGGTGCTGGTTCCCTCGCTGCACGGCCAGCACAGCGGAATATTCGCGGTCGACAGCCTGCGTTCGGCCTCGGCGGCCCTCGTCGGGCTCGTGTCCGGCTCCGGCATCGTGCTCTGGATAGCGCTCATCGCCGAGGCTGTGCTCAAGAAGGAGGCGATGGGTTTCGGCGACGTCAAGTTCGTCGGGGCGATCGGCGCTTTCTGCGGATGGCGCGGCGCCCTGTTCTCGGTATTCGGGGGCGCCGCATTCGGGACCCTCTGGCTCGGGGCAGCGATCGCATGGCAGAAGATCGCCGGCAGGCGTTCCTCGGGAGCGCCGCGGGCCGAGAACCCGGACGGCACGCCCGCGGACATAGGCCTCGGCGTGCACGTCCCCTTCGGGCCGATGCTGGCGATCGCCGGGGCGGTCTACTTCCTCTTCCTGAAGGGCCGGGTCGACGCCTGGTTTGCCGAGTTGACGGCCCTCATGTGACAAGGGCCGCGCCGTCCTCGGTCATGGCATGGAGGACGTCGGGCCTCGTGCCGAATTTTGCAAGGTAGGCCTCCACGACCCGAGCCGCCCCTTTCTCGCCGAAGGCCTCGGAGGTGAGCGCCATCGCCGCGCCGCCGAATCCGCCTCCGGTCAGCCGGGCGCCGTACACACCCTTCTCCGACTCGAGGCTGTCGACCAGGAAGTCGAGCTCCGGGCTGGTGTTCTCAAACCACGTTCGGGAGCTGCGATGGGACGCGAAGAGAAGCTTCCCGACAGCGGCAAGGTCGCCCGCGCTCAGGACCGCGACCGCCTGCTCGACGCGGGCGATCTCGTCTATCACGTGCCGCGCACGCTTGTATGCCGGCCGGGACAGCTTGTTCTCGGCCGCCGCGAGCATCGCCGGCGTCACATCGACAAGGAGCCTCACTCCGATCACCCGGGCCGCCTCCATGCATTCGCGGTGCCTCTCGGCATAGAGCCCGTCGACGAGGGCGTGCTTGGTGTGGGTGTTGAACACCCAGAAATTCGATCCGGCCGGCAGCGGCACCGTCTTGAAGCGCGGGCCCCGGCAGTCGATGTAGACCAGCTGGTTTTTCCGGCCGAATCCCGATACGCCCTGGTCAAGAATCCCGCAGGGAACCCCCACGAACTCGTTCTCCGCGCGCTTCCCGAGCGCGACCAGGGTCTCGCGCGAGACGCCTTCTCCGGCCGCCTCTAGAAACGCGATGCAGGAGGAGAGCTCGATGGCCGCGCTGCTGCTCAGGCCGGCGCCCGACGGCACGTTTGAAACGGCCAGGTAATCAAATCCCACGGGAGCCTTGAGTCCGGAGTCGCGCATGGCGACCAGCACCCCGAGGGGATAGTTCACCCAAGACTGCGATCCGGCGAGGCGGTCAAAGGCGTCCGCCGGAAGCTCGACCGTTCCGGAATGGGTGTCGCTCGCGAACCTGCGCCTCCCGTCAGGCCGCCGCGCGAGGCCGACCCAGACGCTCCGGTCGATGGCCGCACCGAGCACCGACCCGCCGTTGTAGTCGGTGTGGTTTCCGATGAACTCGATCCGCCCGGGCGCGCGCGCGATGATCTCGGGCGCACGCGCATAGACGGTGCGAAACCTCTCGATTAGGGCGTCCTTCATCGCCTCAGCGCAGGGTGCGAAGGCTTGAACCCGCCTTGAAACGCACAAGCTTCATCGCCGGAATCTTCATCGGCTGGCGCGTGTGCGGATTGAATCCCTTTCGGGCGGATCGCTGGGCCACCGTGAACGTACCGAATCCGACGAGATGCACCTCGGCGTCCCGCTTGAGCCCCCGGCCGATCGCCCGCAGCACGCTGCACGCGGCCCGCTCGGCCGCGGCCTTCGACGTTCCGTCACCGAGCAATCGGTGCACCTCGTTCACCAGTTCCGCCTTGTTCATGAATAGAGCTTTCTGGCGAGGCAAGGGGCTCGAATCCCTGCGGTCAAACCATTCCGTCGCGCCAGCCGCGGCGTCAGGACTTCGGCACGATCTCAATCGACGGCGGACCGCCCGCGGCGAGCGAGAGGGGGCGGCCTCCGGCGGCCGAGGCCGCTGAAACGAGCGCGAGGCCCGCGAAGCCCCGTTCCCCGGCGTCGGCAACGGCCGAGCGCAGCTCGCCCTCCCTCCTGCCGCCGCTCCAGAGGGCTGCTGGCACCGGGGGGGGCGCCCCGTCTCCCCTGACCCGGACCAGCGCCCGGCGGACGCGCCCCATGGACTTGAGCCGGGCCATCACCTCCTGCCCAAGGTAACATCCCTTTGAATACGAGACGGCCTGCGACTCGAGGCCGCCTTCGTTGGGAAGGTCCGAAGGCCCTATGTCGGCGGGTATCGACGGGATGCCCGAGGCTATCCGCATGCGCTCCATCTCGCCGGAACTCGCCGTTCGGGCGCCCGAGATCGCGGCGTCGACGGTATCCGAATCCCCGGCCGGGTAGATCCATTCCCAGCTCTCCCCCGAATCTCGGCGCCCGGGGAAGAAGAGCCCCGCCCGCGGCTCCCCGGCAAGCCAGGCGCCGGCGCCGGCGCCGATCAAAGAAAGGCCGAGCCGGCCGGCCGTCGCATCTTCGATCGCGACGTCGTCGGCGACGATATAATCCCCGAGGCGCCGGGCGACGACCGGCGCGGGCGAAGAGACGCTGGCTATCCAGAATCCCGCTTCGTCCGCCGCGCGGACCACGTGGCTGTCCGCGATGACACGCCCCTTGCGGTCAAGCCAAAGGCCGTAGACGGCCCGGCCCGGCTCGATCTTGCTTAAGTCGTTCGTAAACTGGCCCTGTAGGAAAGTCGCGGCATCGGGTCCTGACACCCGGAGGAGGCAGGCAGGGAAATACCGGAAAACGGCCGCGGATTCAGGAAATTTTGCCATTTTTAAAATATTGAATTACAATAACTTGAATCAAAATCATGCGGCATGATTGCACGTTGACTTGACGATAACCGCAAAGCGCTTACTTATAAACATAGATTTTTCCACTTCTCCCGCCTAGCGGGAGTTTTGGGGTAACTAAGAAAGCAAAGGCGGGCCGTCTAGGGGTAGGCGGCCCGCCACTTTTTTTGCCCAAATCTGCCCAGGGCGCCACCCCGGGGCGCCAAAATCCCTTGCGGCCTGCATCGATGCGGTCTTCTTCACGGGACTCCATGCAAAGGACCTCCGATATCAACGTCGTCGAGACACGGCCCCTGCCCTCCCCGGCGGCGCTGATCGCGGAGGTGCCGAAGAGCGAGGCGCAGGCCGACTTCGTCACGCGTTCGCGCCTGGACATCCACCGGCTCATATTCACCGACGACAGGCGCCTGCTCCTGATCGTCGGCCCCTGCTCCATCCACGACGTGGACGCGGGGCGCGAGTACGCCCGGCGGCTGGCGGCGCTCGGGCGCGAGGTTTCCGACCGCGTGATGATCGTCATGCGCGTCTATTTTGAAAAGCCGAGGACGACGGTTGGATGGAAGGGCCTGATCATGGACCCTCACCTCGATGGATCGAACGACATAGCGGCCGGGCTCCGGATCGCCCGCGGCTTCCTGCGCGACATCCTGGATCTCGGGCTTCCCACGGCGACCGAGCTGCTGGACCCCATAACGCCGCAGTACATCGCCGACCTTATCTGCTGGTCCGCAATCGGGGCTCGAACGGCCGAGTCGCAGACGCACCGCCAGATGGCCTCCGGGCTGTCGATGCCGATCGGGATCAAGAACGGCACGGACGGATCGGTGCAGACCGCGATCAATGCCATCCGCGCCGCGTCCCAGCCGCAGACCTTTCTCGGCATCAACCTCGGGGGCGCCGCCTCGGCCGTCGTGACCGCAGGAAACCCCAACTGCCACATCGTGCTAAGGGGAGGCTCCTCCGGCCCGAACTACTCGCCCGAGCACATTGCAAGAACCGAGCGGCAGCTCGAGGCCGCGGGACTGCTGAAGTCGATCCTGGTCGACTGCTCGCACGACAACTCCGCCAAGAAGGCGGAGCGCCAGCCCGAGGTGATGCGCGGGCTCATAGCCCAGATCGCCGCGGGCAACACCTCGATCATGGGAGCCATGATCGAGAGCAACCTCCTGGCGGGCAGCCAGCCCTTCCCCCAGCCTCCCGGCAGGTTGCGCCGCGGCGTGTCGATAACCGACCCCTGCATCGACTGGGGGACAACGCAGTCACTCGTCCGCGAGGTCCACGCGGCCCTGTCGGCCCGCTTCCCCTGAGGCCGTCCCGCCGCGGGGCGGCGCCGGCGAGGACCTACCAGATCACGACCCGCTCCGCGGCGGAACGGCGCATCGGGGAATTCTCGGGCACGGCAAACGCGGCCGCGAACTCGGCCACGTTGGCAAGCGGGCCGTTGACGCGGAGGTATTCCGGCGCATGGGGATTGGTCAGCACCTGCAGCCTGAGGGCCTCGGGCCGCGAATGGTCCCGCCACGAAATCGCGTAGCTGAGGAAGAACCGCTGCTCGGGGGTGAAGCCGTCCATTACGGGGCGCGGCCTTCCGGCGATCCGCTTCTCGAAGGCGTCATAGGCTATTAGCAGGCCGCCGAGGTCGGCGATGTTCTCCCCCTGCGTCAGCTGGCCGTTCACGTGGAGGCTGTCGAGCACCGCATACCCCGAGAACTGCTTCACGATCGCTGCGGCGTGCGCCTTGAAGCTTTCGGCCGACTGCGGGCTCCACCAGTCGGTCAGGTTTCCCTGGGCGTCGTACTGGCGCCCTTGATCGTCAAAGCCGTGGGTCATCTCGTGGCCGATCACGGCTCCGATGCCGCCGTAGTTCAGCGCGTCGTCCGCCTTGGGATCGAAGAAGGGCGGCTGAAGGATGCCCGCGGGAAAGACGACCTCGTTCATGTTGGGGTTGTAGTATGCATTGACGGTGGGCGGCGTCATTTCCCACTCGGTCCTGTCGACCGGCCCGCCGATCTTGCGTAGGTTGCGCCTGGTCTCGAAGGCGGTGAGCTGGAGGATATTCAGGACATAGGGGCCGCGCTTTATCGAGGTGGAGCTGTAGTCGCGCCACTTGTCGGGGTAGCCCATCTTTACCGTGAGCGCGGCGAGCTTGACCTGGGCCTTGGCCTTGGCCTTGGTGGGTTCGTCCATCCACACCGATGTCTGCAGCCGGCCTCGCAGCGCCGACTGCAGGTCGTCGACCAGGCTGAGAATGCGGGCCTTGGCCTCCGGCGGGAAATAGGCTGCGACAAAGAGCTGCCCCAGGGCCTCTCCGAGGTTGCCGTCCGTGGCGTTGATGGCGCGCTTCCAGCGCGGCTGCATTTCCTTCTTGCCCGTCAGCTTGGCGCCGTAGAAGTCAAAGTTCTCGTTTCAAAGGGCTGGCTGAGGTACGGCGCGCAGAAATGGACCAGGTTCCAGCGGAGGTAGGCGCGCCAGTCGGCGATCGAGGTCTCGAGGAGGACGCGGTCGAGCGCCTGGAAGAACTGCGGATGGGCAAAATTCACCTCGGTGAAGGCGGGGGCACCGGCCGCGCCGAGGTAGGCGGACCAGTCGAGTTCCGGGGTGAAGCGGGCGGCCGCGTCCCTGAGCGGCATCTTGTGGTAGCTCGCGTAGGGGTTGCGCAGGACCACCTTCGTCAGGCTCGCGTGCGCCAATTCGGTCTCCAATCGCATGACTGCCGTCGCCTCGACCTGCGCGGATTCCGGCTGATCGCCCAAGAGCTCGAACATCCTCGCCACGTGCTCGACGTACTGGGAGCGCTGGAGGCGGGACTTCTCGTCGCCGCGGAAATAGTAGTCGCGGTCGGGCAGGCCGAGGCCGCCCTGTCGGAGCTGGGCGAGTTCGAGGGCGCTGTTCTTGTCGTCCGCGCTGCTGAAGAAATCGAAGCCGGCATGGATTCCCAGGGAATCGAGGTGCCCGAGCTCGGCCAGCACGTCGGCGGTTGTCTTGACCGCGCCGATCCGGTCAATCTCGGGCTGGAGCGGTGCGGTTCCCGCGGCGTCGATCCCGGCCTGATCGAGCGCGCTCGCGTAGAGGTCGCCCACTTCGCGCTCTACCACCGAGCCCTGCGCCCCTTTGGCCGCGGCGGCCTCGCACAGCGAGCGCAGCGCGAGGAGATTGTGCTCAGCGACCTCCACGTCGACACCCCAGTACGAACGGTCGGGCGGGACCGGGTTCCGCCTCTCCCAGTTGCCGTTGACGTAGGCATAGAAATCGTCCTGCGGCTTGGCGGAACGATCGAACTCGCCCGGGTCCAATCCGGCCCGGCACAGGGGGGAGCCAAGTGCGGCCAGGATCAGAATTGCGCCATGGATGGGTTGCACCTGGGAGACAGGCATGAACCCAGAACCACTCGATGGCAACCAAGCTCACCCGATTGGCGGCCGGCGGTCCCCGGCGCGGAGCCTCCCTAGTCCTCGCCCAGCGGAATGCGCTCCACGCGGCCGACAAGAAGGATGTAGGAGAGCGCCCCGCCCAGCGTCAGGACCGAGACGAACGCGAGCGCGGGGGCGAAGCCGCCGTACTTGACGATGAACCCGATCATCAGCGGGACGAACATGGCCGCCAGGTTTCCGGCAAAATTGAAGACCCCGCCCGTCAGGCCGAGCAGGCGTTTTGGCGCCATCAGGGACACAAGCACCCACGTGATCGAGGCAAAGCCGTTGCCGAAGAAGGCGACAGTCAGGAAGAACATGACCCACCTGGGCTCGCTGACGAAGTTGGCGCCGACCACGCTGGCCGACAAGATCATCCCCGAGATGACCGGCGTCTTCCGGGCTACCGAGGCCGACACGCCCCGCCTCACGAGATAGTCCGAGAGAACGCCGCCCGTGGTCACCCCGCAGATGGCGGCAAGAAAAGGCAGCGAGGAAGAGATCCCCTCCCGGATGAAATCGAAGTGGCGGTACGTCACCAGGTAGGTTGGGAACCATGTGAGGAAGAACCAGGGGACGGCATTGAGCGCGAACTGCCCCAGGTAGACTCCCCAGAGCCGGCGCTGCGTCAGCACAAAGCGCAGGTCCGAGAAATCGAGTTCGAAACGCCGGTCGGAAACCGGCCGCCCGTCGACCCAGCCGCCGCCCGCGCGTATGTAGTCGCGTTCCCGGGCAGAGAGCCGCGGGCTCTGGGCCGGCTCGCGGTAAATGCAATACCACAGTCCCGCCCAGGCCAGGCCGACGGCGCCGGTGAAAAGGAAGACCGAGCGCCAGCCGAAATGCGCCTGCGCGAGAACGAGCAACGGCGTCAGGAACGCGAGGCCCGTATACTGGCCGGCCGTGTAGAACCCTATGGCGCCGGCGCGCTCATTCTCCGGGAACCAAGCTGTGACCAACCTGTTGCAGATCGGGAACGCGGGCGCCTCGAACACGCCGAGGAGAAGGCGAAGCGAGAGGAGGACTAGGAACGTGCTGGCGAATCCCTGCGCGAGCGTCGCAAGCGACCATAGGCCGCAGGCGGAGGCGTACAACGACCTCGGTCCGATCCGGTCCACGAGCCACCCGCCGGGGACCTGGAAAAACGCATAGGTCCATCCGAATCCGGAAAAGATGAGGCCCAGGCGGACCGGATCCAGCTTAAGGTCGCCTGCCAGCCCGGTCGCCGCCACTGACAGGTTGCTCCTGTCGAGATAATTGATCGCGACGGTCACAAAGAGCATGACCGCAACCCCCAGACGGACGCGCGAGGATGCGGGGTTTTGCATGCGGACCGGGCCGAGGCTATTCCGCGGGGAGGGGGAATCGGGCGGGCCAGTCGTCCCGGGCGGCGCGATAGATCGACGTGAACAGCTCGACCGTGCGCCGGCCGTCGGCGGCGGTGACGGCCGGCGGGCGGGCCTCGAGCACCGCGCGCAGGAAATCCGCGATCTGCAGGCCGTGGAAGTGCTGCATGGGGTCGCAGCCGCGGAAGAGCGCCGCATCCTCGTCCTTCCATCGGGCCACGAGGCCCTCCTGTCCCGGGATGGTCCAGATGTCGTTGAAGGGCGCGTCGGCGATCCTGGTGCTGCCGGCGACAAACATGGCGCCGCCGTCCGTCTGCACCCCCGCCGAGGCGCCGTTGGCTCCGTGGACGGACACCCGCGCGTTGATCCCGGGATTCTGGCTGTTGCTGACCAGGATGCTGCCGAGCGCCCCGCTCTTGAAGCGGACGGAGGCGACGGCCGTGTCATCGACCTCGATGTACGGGTGGTTCAGGTTGGCCCAGTAGCCGGAGACCTCCGCGACCTCCCCCATGTACCAGAGCAGAAGGTCAAGCTGGTGCGGGGCCTGGTTCACGAGGACCCCGCCTCCCTCGCCCGTCCAGGTGCCGCGCCAGGGATCGCTGCGATAGTAGGCCTCATCCCGCCAGCCCAGGATGGTCGCGGTCCCAAGCACGGGCCGTCCGAGCAGGCCCTCGTCCAGCGCGCGCCGGATCCGCTGGCAGGGCGGATAGAGGCGGCGCTGGGAAACCATGCCGATGACGGCGCCCCCGGCCTGCGCGGCGGCGATCATCGCATCGCAGTCGGAGAGGCTGGAGGCCATCGGCTTCTCCACGAGGACGTGGACTCCGGCGCGGGCCGCCGCGATCGTGGGCGCGGCATGTCCGGGATGCGGCGTGCAGACGCAGAGCGCCTGCACGCGGGCCCGGTCAACCATCTGCGCCACGTCGGTGAAGGCCGGCACGCCGTACCGGGCCGCGAAGGCGCTCAGGCGCTCCGAGGGCCGGCTGCAGACGGCGACGAACTGCGACTCGGGCAGGGCCCGGAGCGCCGCGGCGTGCAGGTGGGCCACCCTGCCCGCGCCGACCAGGGCCGTCCTAAGCTTTTCCATCGAGAGATCGCGATCGCGCGGGCATCCGCTGCCTTCAGGGCATAAGGAGCACCTTCATCAGCCCCTTTTCCCGGGAGCGCAGGCGGCCGAACCATGCCGCGCCCTCCTCGAGGGGCGGGGTCGCGCTGATGAATTCGGTCACGTTGACCTTGCCGCTCGCGATCAGCTCGAGGCAGGCGGGGTATTCGCCGGCCGAGGCGCACGTGCCGATGAGCGTTATCTGCCGGGTCACCACGGCCTGCAGCGGGAGATCGACCCGCGCCTCGGCGTTGCCGACGAGGGTCACGCTGCCGCCCTTGCGCACGAGCCCGACGGCGTCCCCGACCGTTGGCGCAAGGCCCACGACGTCGAAGGCCGCGTCGACGCCCCGGCCGTCGCCGAACCGGCGGACGCGGGCGGCCAGGTCGGGGGAGCCCGCCTGCGCCACAGCGGCCGCACCCAGCCTGAGGGCGAGCGCCAGGCGGTCGCCGTCCAGGTCAATCGCGATGATCCGGCTGTGGCCGGCCGCCCTGAGCACCTGGATCACCAGAGAGCCGATCATTCCGGCGCCCAGCACCGCAACCGACGCGCCCGCCGCGAGCGGCGTCCGCTTGACGGCGTGCGCGGCCACCGAGACGGCCTCGGCCATCGCCGCCTGCTCGAAGCTGAGCTTTCCCGGCAGGCGGTAGAGGATACGCCCCGGCACCGCCACATACTCGGCAAACGCGCCATCGCGCCGGAATTCCGCGCACGAGACTCCGAGGACGCGCCGCTCGTCGCAGAGGTTTACCTCGCCGCGTAGGCAGTGCCAGCATCGCCCGCAATAAACGGTCGAGTCGAAGGTGACCCGGTCCCCGGGCCGCCAGTCCCCCGCCGCCGGGCCCACCTCGGCGACCTCCCCGGCGCCCTCGTGACCCATGATCAGCGGAGGAATGCGCCGGCCGGTGCTTCCGTCCATGCCGTGCACGTCGCTGCCGCAAATCCCGCAGGCGCGGACCCGGACCAGCACCTCGTCCGGCCGCAGCCCCGGCCTTGGCACGTCCTCGACGACGAGGCGGCCGTATTCCTTGAGCACCAAGGCCTTCATCAAAACCCGACGCCCTTTGTCCTCAGCCGGATGCGCATGACGTAATGATTCGCCGTCATGTAGAGCGTCGAGCCGTCGTCGCCAAAGGCGCAGTTGGACGTGACCTGCCCGGTCACGATGGTGCCGAGGTGCCTGCCGTCAGGGCTCAGGACAAGGACGCCGCCCGGCCCGCCGCCGAATATGTTCCCCTTCTGGTCCACCTTCATCCCGTCGGGAAGGCCCTGCTTGCCGGCGCGGACCAGGGCGTTTGCGTCGAAGAACACGCGCCCCTTCGCGACGGTCCCGTCGGCTAGGACGTCGTAGGCCATCCACACCGCGTTCTTCGGGTCCGACACCTGGATGTAGAGTGTCTTCTCGTCCGGCGAGAACGCCAGGCCGTTGGGGAACGTGAGGTCCGGTATGATCAGGGTCAGCCTGCCCCGGGTGTCGAGGCGGAAGACGCCGTTTAGCTTAAGCTCCTTGTGCGGATTCGAATTGAGCCCCGTCAGCCCGTAGGGCGGGTCCGTGAAGTACAGGTCGCCATTGGACCGGTAGACCAGGTCGTTGGGACTGTTCAGCCGCTTCCCGTCATAGCGGTCCGCCAGCACGGTCTTCGTGAAGCCCTTCTCATTCAGGCGCACCACCCGCCGGTTGCCCTGGTCGTCGATTACCAGGCGGCCCTGAAGGTCGAACGTCAGGGCGTTGCTGCCGAGTTCCAGTCCGAACGGATCGTCCTCGGTGTAACCCGAGGGCCGGAGAAAGACCGAGAGACCCTCGCCCTCCTTCCAGCGGTAGATCGTGTTGTTCGGAATGTCGCTGAAGAGCAGGTAGCCGCCCTGCCTGCGCCAGGCGGGGCCCTCGCTCCATGCAAACCCCGAGCCTATGACCTCGATCTTGGCGTCGGGCGGGATGAGCGCGTCGATCGCCGGGTCGTTGCGCTCGACATGGCCGGGGGGGACGGCGGCCTCCTGTGAGGCCGCGGGCAGCGACGCAATCAGGCCGGCGAAGAGCGCGGCGATGGATCGGTTGATCATGGCAATCAGGGGCGGGCGCCCCGTCACCCGGAGCGAATAACTACAAAAGGCCGGCCGCTGCAACACGCGAGAAGGCGCGCCCGCAGCCTCAGGAGCCCCGCAATTTCCTCCGTGCGCTCCGCGCGGCAGGTGCTACATTCCTGCATCGAATGAAAACCCCAATTCGCGTGGCGGTGACCGGCGCAGCCGGGCACATCGGCTATTCCCTGCTCTTCAGAATCGCTTCGGGATCGATGTTCGGTCCCGACCAGCCCGTCATCCTCCAGCTGATTGAGATCGAGCCGGTCCTTCCCGCCCTGGGAGGCGTGGTCATGGAGCTCCAGGACTGCGCCTTTCCCCTGCTTAAGGGGGTGACGCCTACCGCCTCGCTCGACGAGGGGTTCAGGGGTGTCGACTGGGCGCTTCTCGTCGGGTCCGTCCCCCGCAAAGCGGGCATGGAGCGCGGCGAGCTCCTTGGAGTAAACGGCAAGATCTTCACGGGCCAGGGGCGCGCGATCGCGAAGCACGCGGCACCGGGCGTGCGCGTCCTCGTGGTCGGCAATCCCTGCAACACCAACTGCCTTATCGCGATGAGCAACGCCAGGACGGTCCCCCCGGACCGGTGGTTCGCCATGACGATGCTGGACCAGAACCGCGCCGTCACGCAGCTCGCGATCAAGGCCGGCGCCGACGCGTCCGCGGTCTCCAACCTCGCCATCTGGGGCAACCACAGCTCGACGATGTATCCGGATTTCTACAACGCACGGATAGGCGGGCGGGCGGCCACCGAGGTGATCGTGGACGAGGCCTGGTTCAAGGACACGTTTCTGCCGACGGTCCAGCAGCGGGGCGCGGCCGTCATCAAGGCCCGCGGGCTGAGCTCCGCCGCGTCGGCGGCCAACGCCGTCGTCGACACCGTGCGCCACCTGACGACGCCCACCCGGGAGGGCGACTGGTTCAGCGCCGCGGTCTGCTCGGACGGATCCTACGGCATCGAGAAGGGCCTCATCTACTCGTTCCCCGTCCGCAGCGACGGGTCGAAATGGTGGATCGTCCAGGGACTCCAGCTGGCCGACTTCTCGAGGGCGAAGGTCGCCGCCACCGAGAAGGAGCTCAAGGAGGAGAAGGCCCTCGTCTCGGACCTTCTCTCGAAATAGCGCGGGCCGTTCAGGGAAGCCTGGCGCGCAGGACCTTCCTCGTCTGCGCGGAGCGGTATGCGGCGAGGGCCCGTCGTATCGCGGGGTTCCCGTGGGCGAGGATGGCCGCGGCGAAGAGGCCCGCGTTGACCGCGCCGGGCTTGCCGATGGCGAACGTCGCCACTGGGATCCCGCCGGGCATCTGCACGATGGACAGGAGCGAGTCCATGCCCTTCAGCGAGGCGCTCTCCATCGGGACGCCGAGCACCGGAATCGGCGTGAGCGCCGCCATTAGCCCCGCCAGGTGCGCGGCCCCGCCGGCGCCCCCTATCACGACCCTCAGTCCGCGCGCCGCCGCGCGGGTCGCGTACGCGAACATGAGCCTGGGCGTGCGGTGGGCGCTCATGACGCGCTTCTCGTAGGGGATTCCGAGTGCGTCCAGGGTCTCCGCGGCGTGGCGCATGGTCTCCCAGTCGGAGGTGCTGCCCATGAGCAGCCCGACGACCGGCCTGCGCCTTGGACGCGCTCTTTGTGCCGGGTTGCGTTTGGAAGCCATGGGGATCGCCGCCTACCCTGCAACGATCCGGCGCCGGACTTCAACCGCGTTCTGTCAGACGAGCGAGAGGCCCTTCGGCAGGCGGACCACCACGGTGCCCGCGATCTTGTCGTGCCAGCCCCGCTTTTCCGGGTCGAAGGCGATCCAGAGGAAGCCGAGGCCGACGACGACGAGCGAGAGGTAGCAGGCGAGCGCGCGGACGACCGCGGTCGCCCAGTCCATCGGCCTGCCGTCGGCGCGGACGGTCTTCAGCCCGAAGACGATTCCGCCTATCGTGGCTCCCTTGAACTTCCAAAGGACGGCCCCGTACACCGCGATTGCGGGCATGAACAGGACGGACACGTGGTGGAATATGATCCCCACCAGGATCACGTCGACCAGGAGCGCCGCCATCCGGATCCAGAATCCCGCCTTGGCGTACCCGGCCTCGGAATCGAGCGGGACCGGCGGCGCGACAAGCGGGACGCCGGCGGAGACGACGGGCGGGACGCTCGGCGACGCGGCCGGCGGGACGGAGTCCGCGAGGGGCGGCTGGGCCGGCGGCGGAACGGCGCCTGAGGCCGACGCCACCACGGCAGCGGGCACCGCCGCCAGCTGCGCTGCGGCGGCCGGCGAAGTCCCGGCAGGGGGCACCGCAGCCTGCTGCGCCGGCGCTCCAGGTGGCGTCCCTGCGGGAGGCGCCGGCTTTGTCGAAGTGAAGAGCGCCGTCAGCGCGCACGCGAATCCGAGGAAGCCCACCAGAAACCATAGCATGAGGCCCAGGACCGGGATAAGGTACAGCACCAGCATCACGGCGACACCGAGGACGACCGCGAGCGCGGGGTGCGCCTCCTTGCCCATGATCGTCCGGCCGACTAGGGAGTACACCGCCGCCTTGCCGAAGGCGACACAGGCCACGACTGAAAGCGGAAGGACCACGAGGGCGACCGGTATGCCGACGACCGTGACGAGCAGCAGGACGAAGAGGACGGGCATCCCGAGGATCGACAGGATCCCCGTGAGGAACGTGATGCCGGGGCGGTGCTGGAGCGTGTCGGCGCATTTCCTGATCCCGCCCGGGAAGACCAGGGCGAGGAGTATGTAGAAGGCGACGGTGCAGATGCTGGCGATCCAAAGCAGGTGGAGGTGGGGGCCGAATGCCAGCGGGCGACCCTTGCTCAGGCCGTGCTTCCACCACGATGACGCCGTATCGTGGTCGAAAACGCCCATTCCGGTCATCTGCTGAACGATGTTTCCGCCAACGATCGCGGACGGATCCCTGTTGACCCGGCCGCCGACCGAGACCGCATTCCCGTCGAGGCGGGCCTTCGGGCCGAGATTGAGGTCGCCAAGGACCGCCACGGCGTTCCCGCGGACCGTGCCGTTTATTGTGTTCGTTCCCATCACGGCGACGGCGTTGCCGTTGACCGTGCCATCCACGGTTACGGATCCCATGACCGCGACCGCGTTTCCCTCGACGGTCTCCTTCGCGCCCACGTAGGTCGCGCCGCCGACCGAGACGCGGTCGTCCTCGTCGCTATTTCGATGACGGGGCCTTTCGCTGGCCTCGGCGGCCGGGACTGCGGCCGCGGCGGCGGCGCTGGCGCCGACCTCGTGCAGGGGGGTTTCGGGAGCGGCCGTTGCCGCAGGCGCGGCGGCGGCCGCGGGCGACGCCGTTGGCGCGGGCGCTGCCGCTGCCGCGGGCTCCTTGCTGGTGCCGACCTCGCGCAGGGCGGGGGTCGGAGTGGCGGCGGCATCAGATTTCTCCGGGTCCGCCGCGAATGCGGCGGGCGCAAACGGGATCAACGCCGCGAGCAGAAGGCTCAGCGTAAGCGTCTTTAATTTGTTATTCATGGAGTTTCTGGAATCAGGGGTTCTGGCGCACGAATGTGAGCGTGCGGTACGCGGCGGCGCCGATCGCGGCGAGCGTCGCATAGCAGATGGCGATCGCCCCCGCGGTGCCGTAGAGCCAGAGGGTGGGAATGGCGCCGATGAGCGTCCGGAGGCGGTCGCTGGCGGAAGCGGCGATCTCGCGGGCGAGGACGAGCCACGAGAAGCGCTCCGCAACGCCGCCGGCGAGCGCGGTCGCGCCGGTGGTGCGCGCGAGGACGAAGAGCCCCGACACGATCAGCGCCGCGGCGAGCGCGGATCCGACGAAGAAGGTGGCGCGCACGGCGGACGGCCAGTAGGCATACGACTTGCGCCACCATGGCAGCGCGGCGCGCCGGCTCAGTTCCCCGAGGACGCGGGCCTCCAGGCTCGCCGGGGCCCTCCGGTCGGGAATCGACCGCAGCAGGCGGTGAATCGAGGCTTCAAGCTTCTCTGGGTCGTTGGTGCTCATGTTGGGATCAATGGGAAAGGGGCGCGAGAGACTCGCCGCCGCGGGAAAGGATCTTGGCGAGCGCGGCGCGGGCGCGCAGGATGTCGGTCTTCACCTTCGCGAGCGAGACGCCGAGGCGGCTCGCGATCTGGTCGTAGGGGATGTCCTCGAAGTGGTACAGAACGAGCGGGACGCGCTGGTGGTCGGGAAGCTTGGCGAGGGCCTCATCGACCCACGCGCGGCGCTCGTCCGCATCGACGCCCTCGAAGAAGGTGTCGGGCGCCGCGAATTCGACCGCGGGCGAGTCCTCCCCCTCGGCATCGTCCCTGCCTCCGAGCTCGGAAAAGAAGCGCCAGCGGTTGCGGTAGCGCTGGAGGTGGTTGAGCGAGAGGTTGGTCGCCACGGTCTTGAGCCAGCCGCCCGCGGCCGGGCTGGAGGAGAGCATCTCGAAATGCTCGTAGGCCTTTATGAAGACATCCTGGGAGATGTCCTCCGCCTGTGCGTCGTTCTTCACCAGGCGCGCCGAGGTGGTAAAGACCATGTTCTGATATTTGCGCATGAAAGTGGTGAAGTCTGCCGTAGGGGCCGGCCCCGAGTTTTGGTTTTGCACTGGAGGTTCATCATTCATGTCCTAAACACACTCCTGGGACCAAAAGTCGCACAATTTCAGGTAACAAAAAAGCCCGCTCTTTCGAGCGGGCCAAGGGATCGGGTCCCCGCGACGGTCAGAGTATGTAACCCTCTTCCTCGTGCTCGGTTACATCAAGGCCCTGGCGCTCATTGTCCGTGCTCGGCCTCAGGCCCATGGTGGCCTTGAGCGCAAACCCTATGATCGAGGTCGAGATGACCGCGAGGAGCAGGGTGACGCAGATGGCCAGGAGCTGCTCGTGCCAGAGGCCTCCATGGGCAACGAGTTGGGCGAGGCCGTTGGCCTTCGCCGAGGCATTGCCCGGAGACAGGTTGGGGTTCACCGCGGCAGTGGCGAGGAGGCCCGTCGCGAAGGCGCCGACCGTTCCGCCGACAGCATGGATGCCGAACGTGTCGAGCGCGTCGTCATAGCCGAACACGGCCTTCAGCTTGATGCAGAAGAGGTAAGGGATCGAGCCCGCGAGGAGGCCGATGACGACCGCGCCCGTGGCGCTGACGAATCCGGTCGCCGGAGTGATCACGACCAGCCCGGCCACGGCCCCCGAGCAGAAGCCGACGACCGACGCATGCTTCCTGAACATGAACTCAAGCGCCCCCCAGGTGAACGACGCGACCGCGGTGGCCAGGGTCGTCGTCATGAACGCGTTGGCCGCGATGGCGTCGGCGCCGACGGCCGAGCCCGCGTTGAACCCGTACCACCCCACCCAAAGCATCCCGGTGCCCACCATGCAGAGAACCGTGCTGTGCGGCGACATGATCTCCTTCTTGAACCCGATCCTCGGCCCGAGGATGAGGCACAGGACGAGGGCCGACCAGCCCGACGACATGTGGACGACCGTCCCCCCCGCGAAATCGATCGAGCTGATCCTCGCGGCCGAGTTCCAGACCCCGTTCATCATCCCGTCTGCACCCCAAACCATGTGGGCGAGCGGAAAATAGACGAGGAACATCCAGCACGTGACGAAGAGGAGCACCGCCGTGAACTTCATGCGCTCCGCGATCGCCCCGACGATCAGGGCGGGCGTGATGATCGCGAACATGAGCTGGTACATCGCATAGACGTTCTGCGACACCCACGTGCCGTAGTCCGCGTTCGGCGAGGAGTCGACGCCCCTCAGGAACGCGTATTTCAGGCCGCCGATGAAGGGAGTCCCCGGGGAAAAGACCAGGCTGTATCCGACCATCCACCAAAGGATCGCCACGAGCCCGGCTATGCCGAGGCACTGGGCGAGCACGGACAGCACGTTCTTCCTCCGGACAAGGCCTCCGTAGAAGAGCGCAAGGCCGGGCAGGGTCATGAAAAGGACGAGCGCCGCGCTGGTCATCATCCACGCGTTGTGCCCCGGGCCCGGCCCGGCCACCCTGGACGCGACGTTCGGGGTCCGCGGTCCGTTGTTCACATAGGCCTCAAGGTCGGCCACGCGCTGTTCCAGCGTGGGGTCGGCCTGCTTGGCATCGGCGGCCATCGCCCTCGGGGCGCCGCCGGTACATGCGAGAACGAGGGCCGCGAGCGCGACGCGCAGCCATTTCGTGCTTGGTGAGTGGGTTTTCATGGAAGTGGGAGATCGTCGCGGGACCGCGCCGGCGCTTACCCCGCGAATAAGCCAGAGTGAAACTCATCTCATGGCGCGTGGGGCCCTTGCAAACTTCTTCCCGCGCGCCAGACAATCGGCCAGATCGAACCCGGCACACCTCGGACCATGACACACGAAGCTCCATTCCTCCCCCCCGATCCCGGAATCGAGGCCGCAGTCCGCACTGTCGGCGAGGGCCTGCTGCGCCTGATGGAGGCGCATCCGGCGCCGGGAATCCTTTCGAAGAAGGGCGCCTACGCGCGCATCATGGAGTGGTCCATGAGGGACCCCGCCTTCAAGGCGCAGCTTTTCCGGTTCGTCGACGTGCTGCCCACGCTCGATTCGTCCTCGGAGATTGTCCGGCACCTGCGGGAGTACCTGGGCGACAAGGCCGTTGAGCTCAATCCGGCCATGAGGACGGGGCTCGCCGCGGCAGCGTTCGCGCCGGCCCTGGTCGCCGGTCCGGTGAAGGCCAACGTGACGTCGATGGCCGGCCAGTTTGTGGCCGGGGCGACTCCCGGCGACCTCGCAGCGAGGCTAAAGAGCAACGCCGCATCCGGGATCGCGACCACAATCGACCTGCTGGGCGAGACGGTCGTCAGCGAATCCGAGGCCGAGGTCTTCCTCCGCCGGAACCTCGACGTCCTGGACACGGTCGCAAGGTCCATAGCCGGGGACACCAAGCCCTGCTTCAGCGACCTCGGGCCAAAGGGCCCCCTGCCCCGCATCAACCTCTCGGTCAAGGTCTCGGCCCTGACGCCCGAGGTGCACCCCGCCGACCCCGGGCGCTCGATCAACGCGCTCAAGGGGCGGCTGCGCCCCATCCTTCGCAAGGCCGCGGAGGTGGGGGCCTTCATCAACTTCGACATGGAGAGCTACGCGTTGAAGGACCTCACGCTCGCGCTGTTCCAGTCGATCCTCGGCGAGGACGAGTTCCGGTACCGGCCCGCGGTGGGAATCGCGCTGCAGGCCTACCTGCGCGATTGCGAGCGGGACCTGCGCGACGTCATCGCCTGGGCCCGCCGCTCGAGCCGCCCCATCGTTGTGCGCCTGGTGAAGGGCGCCTACTGGGACTACGAGACGATCCTCGCCGGCCAGCGCGGATGGCCCGTTCCCGTCTGGTCCGAGAAGCCCGAAAGCGACGCGAGCTACGAGAACCTGTCCCTGCTCCTCCTCGAGAACGCCGAAATCGCCGCCCCGGCGTTCGCCTCGCACAACGTCCGCTCGTGCGCCCACGCGATCGCGCAGGCGGACCGGCTCGGCATTGACCCGAGGGCCTACGAATTCCAGGCGCTCTACGGGATGGCGGACGAGCTTAAGTCGGCCCTCGTCGCAAGCGGACGGCGCGTGCGGGAGTACTGCCCGGTTGGCGAGCTCCTCCCCGGGATGGCCTACCTCGTGCGCAGGCTCCTGGAGAACACCTCGAACGAGGGCTTTCTCAGGGCGAAGGACGCCGGCGGCGCGACGCACGACGCTCTGCTCAAGAATCCGGTCGAGATCCTGAATGCGCGCCCGGCGGCCGCCCAGGCGCCTACCGCGGCAGCCGAGCCGGCGTTCCGGAACGCCCCGAACACGGATTTCAACCTGGAGGAAAACCGCGCCCGGATGCGGGCGGCCCTCGCGAGCGTCGCGAAGGGGCTCGGCGGGAGGCACCCCATCGTCATCGGCGGCCGGAGCATCTCCGACCGCGAGATGATCGCCTCCACCAATCCCGCCAGGCCCTCGCAGGTCGTCGGCCGCTGGGCCCGCGCCACGGTGGCCGATGCGGACGCCGCGGTCGCCGCGGCCCGCGCCGCATGGCCCGCGTGGGCGGCCCGCCCCGCGCCCGAGCGGGCCGCCATCCTGGAGCGCGCGGCCGGGATGATCGAGGCCCGCCGGTTTGAACTCGGCGCGCTCGAGGTCTTCGAGGCGGCAAAGCCCTGGATCGAGGCGGACGCCGACATCTCGGAGGCGGTGGACTTCTGCAGGTTCTACGCCTCGGAGATGCGCGCGCTGGACCGGCCGCGCCGGACACAGGATGTCCCGGGCGAACGGGACCTCCAGGTGTGGACGCCGCGCGGCGTCGGCGTGGTGATCGCGCCATGGAATTTTCCCCTGGCCATCCTCTGCGGCATGACCGCGGCCCCGCTCGTCGCCGGCAACGCCGTCATCATGAAGCCCGCGGAGCAGACGACCGTCACCGCGGCCGCGCTCATGGACATCCTGACCGAGGCGGGCGTTCCCCCGGGGGTCGTCAACTTCGTGCCCGGGATGGGAGAGGATGTCGGGGCGCACCTGGTCGCCCACTCCGGGATCGACTTCATCGCCTTCACCGGCTCGCGCGCCGTCGGCTGCAGGATCTGGGAGACCGCGGGAAGGACCCAGCCCGGACAGGCGAACCTGAAGAAGGTCGTCTGCGAGATGGGGGGAAAGAACGCGCTGATCGTCGACAACGATGCAGACTTGGACGAGGCGATCCCGGCGGCGCTCTACAGCGCCTTCGGCTACTCCGGGCAGAAATGCTCGGCGCTGTCGCGGCTTGTTGTCCTCGACGGAGTGCACGACCGCTTCGTGGAGCGCTTTGTGGCCGCATGCGCCTCGATCCCCGTCGGCGACCCGGCCGAGGCCGGCACGCTGGTCGGCCCGGTGATCGACGCGGAGGCCCGCGACAAGATCCTCTCCATGATCGAGCAGGGGAAGCGGGAGGCGAAGGTCGCGTTCCAGGCGCAGCTGCCGGCGGGCGCCGCGGCCGGCGGCACCTACGTTCCCCCCACGGTGTTCGTCGACGTTGCGCCCTCGGCCGTGATTGCGCGCGAGGAGATATTCGGACCGGTTGTCGCGATCCTGCGGGCGCGGGACCTCGACGATGCCTTCGCCATCGCGATGGGCGTGGACTACGCGCTGACCGGGGGCCTCTTCTCGCGGAGCCCGAGCGCCCTTGAACGCGCGCGGCGCGAGTACCGGGTCGGCAACCTCTACCTGAACCGAGGCATCACGGGCGCCGTCGTGGAACGCCAACCGTTCGGAGGGTTCAGGATGTCGGGAGGCGGCACCAAGGCCGGCGGCAAGGGCTACCTGGAGAACTTCCTCTTCCCGCGCGCCATCGCGGAGAATGTCATGCGGCGCGGATTCACGCCCCCAGAGGAATAGGGCCGGCCCGTCAGAGCGACGTGTAGAGCCGGTAGAGGACCTGGGTCCCGAATTCCTCCCATCCGTTCGCCGCGACACGGTCGTAGAGCTTCCTCGCGCAGTCGAGGCCCGGCAGTTCGAGCCCCATCTCCTCGGCCGAATGAATCGCGATCCCGATGTCCTTGCGGATGTGCTTCACGTAGAATCCAGGGGCAAAGTCCCCTCCCAGCGCCCGGGGGCCGAGGTTCGTCATGGCCCAGCTTCCTGCGGCGCCCCCGCTGATGCTTCCGAGGACCCGCGCAGGATCGAGCCCGGCGCGCTTGGCGTACGCAAGCGCCTCGCACCAGGCGACCATTCCGACGGCGCACGCGATCTGGTTCGCCATCTTGCAGTGCTGGCCGGAGCCCGCCGGGCCCTGGAGGGCGAGATTCTTGCCGAGGAGCGCCAGGACGGGGCGGGCCCGTTCAAATGCCGCCGCCTCCCCTCCCACCATGATGACGAGCCTCGCCTCGCGGGCGCCCACGTCGCCCCCCGACACCGGCGCGTCCAGCGCGTCGAGCCCCCTCGCGGAAGCGGCCGCGGAAACCCTCCGGGCAAGGACGGGACTCGACGTCGTCATGTCGACAAGGAGCGCGCCCGGACGCGCCCGCTCCACGATCCCGCCCGCTGCGAGGTAGGACTCCTCAACGTCCCGCGGGAACCCGAGCATCGTCACGACGACCTCCGCCTCGGCCGCCGCGGCCCCGGCCGTATCGTGCCAACGGGCCCCGGATTCCAGGAGCGCCCGCGCCTTGTCCCTCGTGCGGTTGTGCACGTGCAGGGCGTGGCCCGCGGCCATGAGGTGCGCGGCCATGCTGCGGCCCATCACACCAGTCCCGATGAACGCGATGGCTGGCTTGCTCGGCATCGCTCACCTCAACGCTACCAGCTGTCCGCCGAGTCCTTCACCAGCTGCTGGAGCATCGGGAAGCGCAGCTCCCCGTAGTTCATCGCGTAGCGCAGCTCGCCGTCCCGAAAGATCCACGTCGTCGGGACCCACGAGATCGGGATCCCCATGAGCTCCGCCACCTTCTCCCCCCTCCTTCTCGAGCTGTTGGGATGGAGCAGCAGCTGGAAGTTCTTCTCCGCGCCGACCCCGTACTTCTCCAGCATTTCCCGCCCGTCGACCGGGTTCCAGATCGTCACGAACACGAAATTGACGTCGGGATTCGCCGCGATGAACCCGCTCCACCCGCCGTTGGCGAGCTCGGCCACGCAGCTGCCGCACCATGGCGCCCAGAAGTGGATCACGGTGACCCGGGGGGAATTCGCCGCATCCGCTATTTGCCGTTCGACGGCGGAGGCGGGCTTGTCGTCGGCGCGCGCCGGGCGGGCCACAAGGAACGCCGCGGCGAGCGCGGAGAGGAGGAATCTGCCGATCATCCGGAAACCATGGCACATTTCCTCGCGTTTGCGAAGCTTGCTAGGAGACCCCCACCCAGGCCAGGCCGGCGCGAATCCACAATGGGCACGTGAGGAGTCCCACCGAGGTCGTCGACAGGACGACCTGCACGGCCGTCAGGGGCTTTCCGCCGTAATACTGCGCGATGATGATCGGGATCATGCCGGCGGGCATCGCCGCCTGGACGACAAGCACCCGCTTGAGCTCGACCGGGCAGGGCAGCCAGCGCGCGACGCACAGGATGAGGATCGGCAGGATCCCCAGCCGCACGGCGCAGGAGGCGATCGCCACGTTGCGGTGCAGGAGCCTCGCCGGCTCGTCGAGGTAGTCCGCGAGGTTGACCCCGGTCACCACGATCCCGATCGGGACCGCGCACACGCCCAGCGAATGGGCCATGCTCCTGATAAAGTCGGGGACGTGCGGCGAGAGCCCGGACACGTTGATCGCGACCGAGGCAAGAAGCGTGACGAGCATCGGCGAAACCAGCCGCCGCCATCCCTCGCGCGGCGACGCGCCGGTCAGCACGAGAAGCCCGACCGACCAGAGCGCCAGTTCGACGCCCATGTTGTGCACGAGCATGACCCCCTGGGTCCGCTCCCCCCATATTGCCCCGAGGATCGGAAACGGCAGGTAGCCGTAGTTGCAGATCCCCGCGGCGAGCGCAAACGTGCGCAGGCCCGTCCCCACCTCGAGGCCTATGCGGCGCGCGACAAGGTAGGCCACGCCGAAACCGGCCGCCGTCGTCAGGAAGCCGGCCATGGGCGGAAGGAGCAGGTTCCCCGCGTCGTGCAGCGCGGAGTTGCCGACAATCGTGTCAAACACGAGGCACGGCATGAGGACGTAGACGACCAGCCGGATCATGCTGGTCTCCGCCGCGCCCTCGATCCAGTGGAAGCGGCGCAGCGCGACACCCACCGCGATCAGCGAAAACACCGGCAGGATGAGTCTGAAGAGCTCCCCGATGGTCATATCGCGGGAGCGAGGCATGACGCTTTCGCGCGCGAACGCACGCGAAAAACCGGCCGCCGGCCCCCTCGGCCGTTCAGTTGCCGTCCGGGTTCCTTGGCCTGGTCCCGCCCGCGGGCATCTCGTCGAAAAGCTTCTGCTGGTCGGGGGTGAGGGCCTCCCGGATTTGGTCCCGGGTCGAGGCCATGATCTCCCGCACCGCGGCCCGCCTGTCCTCCCTCGAGAGGGAGTCGTCGTCGCGCAGCTGCTTCATCTGGCTCTGGGTGCCCTTGATGATGGCTCCGATCGCCTTCTGCTGGTCCGCAGTGAGGCTGAGCTTCTCGGTCAGCTCACTGAGCACGTAGCCCGGCCGCTTGCGCGCGTGACGGGGCCCGGCCGGCGGCGGCGTGGGCTGGGCTCCCTCGCCGGGGGTCGGCGGCGGATTCGCGGGTGCCGCCGGGGGCGGGGGCGGGTTCGCGGTATCGTCCGCCAGGCCCGCTGACGCGGACAATCCAAGACTGATGCAGAGCAACGAAAAGCAAACCACTGGAAACGGCTTCATGCCCGAATTGACGCGGCCGGGCCGCTTTCGTTACCATTTTTCAATTGGCGGACTTGCCCCGGGGGCCACTTGCCTGCAGCGTTCCCGCCGATGATTGAGGTAGAAGAGCTTACCAAACGCTATGGCAGCTTCACGGCGGTCCGCAGCCTGTCGTTTTCCGTCCGCCCGGGCGAGGTCCTCGGGCTCGTGGGGCCGAACGGCGCCGGCAAGACTTCCACCCTTCGCTGCCTGGCCGGCATCATCCCGGCGAGCGCGGGCACGGTCCGCATCGCCGGGCACGACCTCGCGGTCGACCCGGTCGCGGCGAAGCGCGCGCTAGCGTTCTTTCCCGACGAACCCAAGCTTTTCGACTATCTGACGGTGCGCCAGCACCTCGCGTTCGTGGCCCGGATCTACGGCGTCGCCCGCTACGAGGCGCTGGCGAAGCCGCTCCTCGAGGAACTGGAGCTCGTCGAAAAGGCCGACGTCCTGCCCGGGGAGCTCTCCCGCGGCATGAAGCAGAAACTCGTGATCGCCTGCGGGCTCCTGCATTCGCCGAGCGTGATCTTCTTCGACGAGCCGCTGACGGGCCTCGACCCGCTCGGCATCCGCCGCATGAAGGACTCGATCATCCGGCGCGCGCGCGACGGCGCGGCCATAGTCCTGAGCTCCCACCTGCTGCACCTGCTCGAGGAGGTCTGCACGCACGTCCTCATCCTCAAGAAGGGGGACAAGGTGGCGGGCGGGACCATCGCGGAGGTCGCGGCGCAGTTCAGCGACGGCCAGCCCGACGTCAGCCTTGAGGAGGTCTTCATCCGCGCAACCGGCGGATCCGAGACCTGACAGGCCGGGTCCCCTCCAGCCCTCCATGATCGGCGCCCTCCTCTACCTCCGGCTCACGTCGCTGCGGAACCTCGTCGTCTACCGGATCCGCAGGCTGCGCGAGCCGAAGTACCTGATAGGCACCGCGGTCGCGATTGCGTACTTCTATTTTGTCCTGCTGCAAAGGCCGGCGATGCGGAACGTCCCTGCCGCAGGCGCCGCGCCCGCGTTTGCCGGCGCCGGAATGATGGGCATGGCCGTCCTGTGCGTGGGCCTGTCCGCGCTCGCGCTGGTGCGGGTCGCATTCGCCTGGATCGCGCCTGCCGACAAACCCGCGCTGCGCTTCAGCGAGCCCGAGATCGCGTTCCTCTTCCCCGCCCCGGTCACGCGAAGGACCCTCATCCACTTCCGGCTTCTGAGTGCCCAGTTCGCGATCCTGTTCACGTCCGTGCTGATGGCCTTCTTCTTCAACCGCTTCGGATACCTCGGGGGAAACCGGGCGCTACGCGCCGTGGGATGGTGGGTCATTCTCTCCACCTTCGACTTGCATCTCAACGGAACGAACCTGACCCTTTCCCGGCTCAAGGAGAAGGGTTCCGGCTTCCTGCCCTGGCGGGCGGCGGTGATCGCCGCCATCGTCATGTACGTGCTCGCGGTCGCCTGGTCGGCGGCGGCGTACGCCAGCGTCTTTCCGCCGGGCGATTTTTCAAGCGCGAGGGCGATGGAACTGTTCTTCCGGGGCCTGGTGCACTCGTCGCCGCTGCGTTGGCTCGTCCTTCCCTTCAGGATCGCGTTCGGCCCCTATCTCGCGGTCGGAATCCGCGAGTTCTGCCTCGCGATGGTTCCGGCGCTCTTCCTGCTCGCGCTCCACTATTACTGGGTCTCCAACACGGAGGCATCGTTTGAGGAGGGCTCGATCGCGCTCGCCGAGAAGCGCGCCGCGGCCAAGGCCGCGGCGCAGAGAGGGGAATTGCCGAAGGTCGGCGCCTCCAAGCCCAGGGCCCGGTCGGGTCCGTTCCCGCTCTCGCCCCAGGGCCCGCCGGAGATCGCGTTCCTATGGAAGAACCTCCTTTCGATGCGCAGCTCGCTCCTGAACCGGCGCACCATGCTCGTCACCCTCTGGATCGTGTTCTGCCTTGCGTTCGGGCTGAGGCCCCTGCTCGCGATCCAAGCCCGCTCCAACGGGTTCGACATCTATGGCCCCATCATCGTGATGTTTTGCGGCATGCTTGCGGCCTACACCCTTCTCCTGGGCCCCCAGGTCGCCCGCCAGGACCTGCGCAACGACCTGCCGAACGCGGACATCCTCAAGACCTATCCGCTCGAGGGCTGGAGGCTGGCCCTAGGCGAGCTCCTCGCGCCGACCGCGATCCTCACGCTCCTGCTCTGGGTCTCCATCCTCGTGTGCGCCGTCGCCGTCGACTCCCGGGGGACGCTCCCCTGGCTGACCCCCGGCCTCCGGGTGACCGTGGCCGTGTGCATGGGATCCGCCGCGCCCTTCCTCTGCTTCATCCAGCTGATCGTGCCGAACTCGATCATGGTCCTCATGCCGGGCTGGTACCAGGCTTCGCGGTCGCGCGGGGGCGGAATCGAGATGTTCGGCCAGCGGTTGATCTTCGGCGTCGCCCAGCTCCTGATCGCGCTGCTTGTCGCCGCGCCGGCGGCGGGCGCCGCCGCGCTCATCATCTTCTCGTCGCAATGGCTGTTCGGCGTGGGCCCGGCCGTCGCCATCGCCTGCGCGGTGGTGCTGGCGATCCTCGCCGGCGAGGCGGCGGTCGGATTGTGGTGGCTTGGCTGGAGGTTCGAGAAGCTCGACCTTTCGACAGAAATAAGATGAAGGAATCCCGGCTCATACGCCTCGCCTCCGAGGCGGTGGCTGCGACCCAGCGCAAGCTGCCTCCCGACATCCGCGAGGCGGCGCGGTCCGTCCCGGTGCGCTTCGAGCCCGCGCCCGGGGCGGACGTGCTGGCCGACGGCTTTGAGTCAGACCTCCTGGGCCTGTTCACCGGCAGCCCGCTGGGGGCCGAGCTCGCGGGCGGGAATCCCGAGCCGCCCCGGATATTCCTCTATACGGCCAACCTATGGGATTATGCAGAGGAGGACGTCGAGGCCTTCCGCGACGAGGTGCGCCTGACCTACCTGCACGAACTCGGGCATTTCCTGGGCTGGGACGAGGACCAGATCGCCGCCCGCGGCCTCGACTGAGCCAACCGGCCGCTGACGCGGTCCGGGAACCATGTCCAATCCGCGCTTTCCAATTCGCCGTCACCCTGTTTCAATCCTTCGGCCGGGTTCGCAATTCCGGCGACATCCAACATATCCGACCCACGCCATGAAGAAACTGCTCATTTTCTCCCTGATCGCGATTTTCGGCGCCGCCCGCGCGCGCGCCGGTGACGCCCACACGCCGCGGTCCGATCTCGTCGTGCGCATCGAGACTTGCGAGGCGATCCTGCGGGAGTTCATGACGACTCCGGCAACCTCGATTCCCCCGGCGGTTTGGCGGTCGGCGCGCGGCGTGATGATCCTGAGCCAGTTCAAGGCCGGGTTCATCTTCGGCGTGAAGGGCGGCTTCGGGGTGCTGATGGTCAAGAGGCCGAATGGCCGCTGGAGCATCCCCGTCCTTATCGATGCGAGCGAGGCGAGCCTGGGGCTGCAGGCGGGGGCCAAGGACGTCGACACGGTCTTTATCATCACGGATGACGCGACGCCGCGCCTGCTCTTCACGAACCGCTTCAACATAGGGGTCGACGCAAAGGCCGTCGCCGGGCCAAAGGCGGCCGAAGTCGAGAGTGACGCCACGAGGACCTTCATCGCGCCCGTCCTCGTCTATTCGAGGTCGGTCGGGCTCTTCGCAGGAGCCACGGTCAAGGCCGGACACGTCGAGCGCAACGATCCGGCCAATTTCATCCTCTACAACACCTCCTACACCATGCCCGAGCTACTCTACAGCGACTGGGTGACCCCGCCTCCGGACGTGCAGCCGCTCATGGCGTTCGTCCAGCAGCTGGCGCCCTGATCCAACTGACGAGCGCGTCGAAGGCGGCCCCGGCCACGCGCTCCTGGACATCAATCCGGGAAAGCCCGGGGCAGTCCACGCGGCCGCTGGCGACGGCGAAGTCGCCGCCAGGCCCGAGGCGGGCCAGTCCCCACCAGGCGAAGGGCTCGGCGACGTGCCACTCGTCCGAGGGCTCGGCGTAGCCGGTCGTGGCCACGCCCAGGTCGGCCCCGAAAAGGACGCAGGCGCCCCGTGCCATCTGCTCGGCAACCCGCCTCGAGACGCTGTTCACCGCGCGGGCCTCGGCGCGGTCGACGCCGAGATGGCGCACCTTTTCTTCGAGCGAGTACGCGGTCACGCCGCCCAGGAAGAATTCAGAAGCCCCCGAGATGGCGCCTATGCGGGCCTGGAGCCGCCCGCTCGTCAGGCTTTCCGCGACCGCAAGCGTCAGCCGCGGGCCGCGCAGCATCAGGCCCTTAAGGTCATACATGGCCGGGCGCTCAAGGGGACGGGGCTTCGCTGATCTTCTTTAGATTCGCGAGCCCCGCGTCGAAGTCGGGGCCCACCATCCTGTCCATGAAGAGGCCGAACCACCGGTTCACGGGATTGCGCCCGAGGTCGCCCTCCATGCCCATCTTGACCTGCGTCGCGCCGTCGGCCCCCGGAACAAGCGCCATCGTGCCCGTGGAGGCCATGCCCATGTCGGGGAACTCGATCCGGTACTCGAAGAGCGCCGGAGCCTGCACCGAGGTGATTGTCATCTTGCCGTTGCCCTGGCTCTTGCTCTTCCACTCGCTCCACGCGCCCACCCCCGTGGTCGAGGTCGAATAGGCGACCTGCATCGCCGGGTCCCGCCGGAACCAGACGCCCCACTGGGACCACGCCCTAAGGTCGCCGATCAGCGGGAAGATTGCGGCCGGCTTCGCCGCGATGACGGCCGTGCGCTCCACCCTAAAATGCCCGGGGAGAGCGAACCCGGCCGCCACAAGCACGACCGCAAGACCGACGAGCGCGCCGGCAATCCTCAGGAATGTTCTCATGGCCGCCATGATGCGGGGGGCGGCGCCGCCTTGCGAACCGATAAATGCGCGGTCAGCCCAGCTCTAGCCCCACGGGGCAGTGATCGCTTCCCATCACCTCCGGGCTTATCCAAGCGCGCCTCAGGGCCGGCCTCAGCCTCGTCGCGGCGACAAAATAGTCCACACGCCACCCGATGTTTCGGGCCCTGCAGTCGCCCATCTGGCTCCACCACGTGTAGTGGCCGGGCCCCTTTTCAAATTCACGGAGGGTGTCCACAAACCCGCTGTCGAGCAGCCGCCCGAAGCTCTCCCGCTCCTCGTCCGTGAAACCCGCGTTGCGCCGGTTCGACTTCGGGTTTGCGAGGTCGATCTCCGTATGCGCCACGTTCAGGTCGCCGCAGAAGACCGCGGGCTTGCCCTTGGACTGGAGCCTCTTGAGGTACGCCCGGAACGCCGGATCCCACTCGTCGACCCGGTAGCCGAGGCGCGTCAGCCCGCGCTGGGAATTCGGCTGGTACACGTTGACGAGCCAGAAGTCCGGGAATTCCGCCGCCAGCACCCGGCCCTCCGCGTCGTGGACGGCGGCGCCGATCCCGTTCTGTACGCTCTGCGGCTTCACCCGGGTCAGGATGGCCGTCCCGCTGTACCCCTTCTTCTCGGCGCCGTTCCAGAACACCTCGTAGCCGCGCGGCCACTTCACGTGCTGGACGTCGCCCGGGCTGGCCCGGGTCTCCTGCAGGCACACCACGTCCGCGCCGCATTTCCCGATGGCCCTGAGCAGGCCCTTTCTCAGGGCCGCGCGGACCCCGTTGACGTTCCAGGAGACGATTGTCACGGGGCCGGTGCCGCGCGGCTAGAGACGCCTACCCGGAAGACCCGGAAGGCAACGTCACGGCCCGGGAAGGCGATGAGGGGGGTCGGTTTGGCGGGGGCTTGGAGCATGGGACTTCGGGGGAGTTCGGGCTGGGCACGGGCCGCGCGTCCGGCGCCCCGGGCCACGATAGCGAAGGCGAGCCCGAAAAAAAGCGCATTCGGCCAGTGCCGGATGACACGCTCGGCGCCACGTTCCGTTTGCCATGGACGCCGGCCCGACAAGACTCGCAGCCCGAATGCAGGCATTTGCACCGATTCCACTCGGCACGCCCATACCCGACAGCCCCCACGCGGTCTCCTGCAGCCTGCCGACCATGGCCGCCGTCCGGGGCTACGAGGAAAAGGATCCCGCGGTCCTCGGGAGACTCCGGAGCGGCTACCCCAGGTTCCTGGTCCATCCTTTTTCGCGCCGCCTCGCCTCGGCGCTCGCTCAGAGGCACGGGCTCGCGGGCCGGACGCTTTGGCTGGCATCGTCCCGCCGGATGGCGGCCGAGCTGCTCGCGCACCTACAGGCGCCCGGGGCCGGCGCATCCGGCGCCGCGCCGTTCGGAATGGACGGCGTGCACGGCGTCTCCCACCCGGAGTCGCCGGAGCTCGCCCTGCGAGCGAAGCTCTACCTTCAGAACGTGGGGGGGTTCCTCTCGTCGCGCGAGGCCGAGGACCGCCTTGCCGCGATGGGGATCGGCCCCGGGCCCGGCGTCGAGGCGTCCTTCCCGGGGGATGCCGCCGCGGAGGTCCGCAGGATCCTGAAACCGGTGTTCGCCGGAGCGGCGGACGGCGACCTGCTGCTCGCGAGCAGCGGGATGAACGCCGTGTACTCGGCCTTTCGCGCCGTCACCGACCTCCAGGCGCGGCGGGGGCGGACCGGCTGGGTGCAGCTCGGCTGGCTCTACCTCGACACGATCGCGATCCTGAGGAAGTTCACGGCCTCGAAGACCGACTACATCCACGTCCCGGACGTCATGGACATGGGCGCGCTCGGGAGCCTGTTTGCGGGCCGCGGATCCGGGATCGCCGGGGTGGTGGCCGAGGTGCCCACCAATCCGCTCATGCAGACGCCCGACGTGGCGCGGCTCGCGCAGCTGTGCCGCGCGCATTCGATCAAGCTCATCCTGGATCCCTCCCTGGCGTCGGCGTTCAGCGTCGACTGCCTCCCGCATGCCGATCTCGTCGTGAACAGCCTGACAAAATACACCGGGAGCGACGGGGACATCATCGCCGGCCTGGTCGCGGTCAATCCGGCGGCGCCGGACGCGGGATTCCTGCGCCGCGCGGCCGCCGCGACAATCGAGCCCTTGTACCCGAGGGATCTGGCCCGCCTCGCGGCGCAGATTGGCAACACCCGGGCGGTCCTCGCCCGGATCGAGGAGAGCACCCCGAGGGTGGCGGCTTTCCTGGCCTCCCATCCGGCGGTCCGGACAACCCACTGGGCGCTTGAGCCGGCCTCGCGCGACAACTACCTTCGGGTGGCAAGGTCGCCCGGCGCAACCGGCGGGACGATCTCCTTCACGGTGCGGGGGAGGCTCGATTCGTTCTACGACCGGCTGCGGCTGCCCAAGGGCCCGAGCTTCGGCATGCGCACCACGCTGATCTGCCCCTTCATGTACCTTGCGCACTATGACATGGTGACCTCCGAATCCGGCCGCGCCGAGCTCGCCGCGAATGGCCTCGATCCGGAACTGCTCCGGATCTGCGTGGGGACAGAGCCCGCCGACGAGATCATCGGCGCGCTGGACGAGGCGCTCAAGGGCGCCTGAACCGCCCGGTTCAGGCCGCGCAGTGGGCGCCCCGGCGGGTCAGGCTGACAAACCTGAGCCCAAGCAGGACGGCGGCGACCGCCAGGCCCGCGGCAAGCCCGATCCAGATGCCCGCGGGCCCGAAGCGGCCGCGGATGCCTAGCACGTAGCCCAGGGGAAGCGCGATCACCCAGTACGCCACGAACGTGATGACCGCGGGCACCCGCACGTCGGTGAGGCCCCTGAGGGCGGCCGAATTGATCACCTGCCCTCCGTCAAACACCTGGAATATCGCGGCGACGATAAGCAGCACGGCCGCCGTCGAGACAACGGCGGGGTCGTCGATGAAGCAGTGCGCGATCGCGCGCCCATAGAGCAGGAAGACGGTCGCTGCCGCGACCGAGAGGGCGGTGCCCTTGGCGACGCTCCCGACCCATATGGGGCGAAGCCTCGAATGCTCGCCGGCGCCCACCGCGGCGCTGATCCGCATCCCCACGGCCATGGACAGGCCGAGCGAGAACATGAACGTCAGGGCCGCGCACGAGAGCGCGATCTGGTGGGCCGCCAGGGCCACCGCCCCCAGCCAGCCCATCATTATCGTGGCGGCGCCGAAGGCGCCGCTTTCGAAGAGCAGGCTGCCGGAGGCCGGCAGCCCGACCTCGAGCATCTGGCGCAGCCGATCCCGGGAGAGCGGCGCGAACCACCGCCTCGGCCAGGCCGCGCGCATCGCGGGGTCCAGGCGCAGCCAGGTGAAGATCGCCGCGGAGCCCAGGGTCCGTGAGATCAGCGTCGAAATCCCCGCCCCCGTGAGCCCCAGCCTCGGGGCTCCCAGGTGCCCGTAAATGAAGACCCAGTTCAGGGATGCGTTCAACGCCACGCCGCCGAGTATGACCAGCATGGGAACCCAGGGCCGGCCCATCGACTCCGCGAACTGGCGAAGGGCGAGGTATGCGAGCACCGGAACGAGCGACAATCCGAGGAGCAGGAAGAACGGATTCACGGCCGCCAGCACCTCGGGCGGCTGGCGAAACAGATCCAGGTGCTCGCCGATGAGGAGGATCAGGGCGACCTCGATCGCCCCTGAGCCAAGCGCGAGGGCGAGCCCGTGCCTGAGGAACTCCCCGGCCTCGTCGTGGCGTCCCGCGCCCCGGGCCCTCGACGCGAACACCGCGACCGGCGTGAGCAGCCCGACCCCCACGATGAAGAAGATGTTGAAGACGCCGACCCCGAACGACGAGGCCGCCAGGGGCACGGCCCCCGTGCGCCCGATCATCACGCTGTCGGTGATGCCCATGAGCATCTGGCCCACCTGGCCGATCGTGATGGGAATCGCCAGGAGCAGCGTGGCGCGCGATTCGCGGTAGACAGAGTTCATCGACGTTTGTTATCGCGGGCCGGACGGCGCAATCCAGAGAAGCGCGCGGCCGGACCGCGCCGCGCCACGGGACTCCCGTGCGCCGGCGATCGCCGCCGCTCGCATCAGCGCACCTTGCGGACCCGGATCGCGTACCTTTTCGCCGCCGCGTCGGGGGCGGTGAAGCGCACGGCCTCAGTCGAGCCCCCGCCGAGCGCCAGCACCTTCCACGAGCCCGCGGCGACGACCGGCAGCCCCTGGTCGTCCAGAAAAAGGCACTGGATCTGCACCTGCGTCGGAGCGCTGTCGCGATTCTTCACGTTTGCGATCACCTCGAGCCTCCCGTCCCCCAGCGTCCGCTCCTGCAGGCCCGTGCAGTTGACCGCGGCCTCGGTCGCCGCGTCGAGCACCACGAAGCGGTCGGTGTTCTCGACCGTGAATTTCGTCGAGTCGCTGGGCGCCGGCGTGCCGGGGGAGGCCGCGCACCCCGCCAGGGTCTCGAGCAAGCAAAGCGCGGTCAGCAGGGAAATGGAATGCCTGGTGTGCATGGGTCGGTGGGAGTAGGTAGGTATGCGCTGAGACTCCTCGCGCGCGAGCATGTTCAGTCATTATTCGCCAGGGGGCGTCAATCGTTTGCGAATTTCCGCGGCACTGTCGGGTGGGCCGGCGGACGGCCGATCTCAGAACGTGAGGGCGTAGCCCAACGAGGCGACGCCGCGGCCAACTGCGGCATCATTCCTGTACTTGGGCGCGCCCCCCTGCTTGTAGAAGTTGCCCGTGCCCTCCGAGTAGCCGAATCCGAGGGTCAGCGTCGACCGCCTGGAGAGCGTGAAGGGAAGCGTCGCCCCGAGCAGCCAGTAGTCGCCCCAGTTCCTCAGCCTTGGGGCCGCGTCCCTTGCAGAATTGTCCCACTCGAAGGTCCCGACCGTGGCCCCGATCCCGAGGGTGGTGTTCGCCGCCTTGAGCGGAATGCCGTAGCTGGCGGTGAGCTCGAGGGTCGGGCCCTCGAGCACGAGGTCGTAGTAGAGCTTGGGCGCCAGAGTCACGCCCGCGACCTCGTAATTGACCCCAAGGTAGGGCTCGAACGTCGACCTGAACGATCCGGAACTCGTGTCCGCATTGGGGTAGGTATAGGCGGTGAAGCCGGGCGTGATGCTCAGGCTGGCGTTGATCGCGAACGTGTACGAGGCGTAGGGGTCGATCTCGAGATTCGACGCGGCGTCGACCCCGCCCGACAGGGGAACGTTGCTCCAGACCCCGAGCGCCGCGCTGCCCGCGTCCACCTCGACGGAGGGCTCGAAGGAAAAGCCGCCGAGGCGCACGCCCCGGAACATGTATTGCGAGACAAAGGACGGCGTCAGAACGACCGCGACGTCGTCGGCCCGCGCGGGCAGGGCCGCCGGCGAGAGGGCGGCGAGGATTGCGGCGATCGCGGCCTTCGCCCCGGCGGGACGGGTCCCCGGGGCCGGCGCTTTCGTCACGGATCGGGTTTGTTCCATTCTGGTCTGCCGCGGGCCGGCCAGCCGACGTTGCCCGTTGCGCGCGCTTTGTCCACACCTCGCGGGACCCCTCCGCAGTCCCATCGCCTCGCTCCAGCTTGCGCCCGCCGGGACTCCCTGCGACGATTCGGCAGGCCTTCCCCGCCCATGACCCGCTGCGTTCTCGCCCTCGACCAGGGCACGACCTCCTCGCGTGCGATCCTGTTTGACAGGCGCGGGCGGCTCGTCGCCTCCGCCCAGGAGGAATTCCGGCAGCACTTTCCCCGGGCCGGATGGGTGGAGCACGATCCCCGCGATCTCTGGGACACGACGGTGCGCGTCGCCCGCTCCGTCCTGCGCAAGGCCGGCGCCGGACGCGGGGACGTCGCGGCCGTCGGGATCGCGAACCAGCGCGAGACGACCCTTGTTTGGGACCGGGCGACGGGCCGCCCGCTCCACAGGGCGATCGTCTGGCAGGACCGCCGCACCGCCGGCGCGTGCATCGCGCTCGAGAAGGCGGGGCTTGGGCCTCTCTTCAGGGAGAGGACCGGCCTTCTGCTCGATCCCTACTTCTCGGGGACGAAGCTCGCGTGGCTCCTTGACCACGTTCCGGGCGCCCGCAGGCGCGCGTCCCGGGGGGAGCTCGCCTTCGGGACCGTCGACACCTGGCTGCTCTGGAGGCTCACCGGAGGCCGCGTGCACGCGACCGACGTCTCGAACGCCTCGCGAACGCTCCTTGCCGGCCTCGCCACGGGCGACTGGGACGACGAGCTCGTCCGGGCCCTTCGCATCCCCCCCGAGGTCCTCCCGGAAATCCGCCCCAGCAGCGGCATCTTCGGCGAAATCGAGGGGATTGCGGCCCTGCGCGGCGTTCCCGTCGCGGGCATCGCGGGGGACCAGCAGGCGGCGTTGTTCGGCCAGGGATGCTTCAGGGCCGGTATGGCCAAGAACACGTACGGGACCGGCTGCTTCATGCTCATGAACACCGGCGGCCGCCCCGTCCCTTCGCGCCACCGGCTCCTCACAACGATCGCCTGGAGGATCGGCGGCCGAACCGAGTACGCCCTCGAGGGAAGCGTGTTCGTGGGAGGCGCTGTCGTGCAGTGGCTTCGGGACGGCCTCGGCCTGATTTCGCGCTCATCGGACGTGGAGGCCCTCGCGGCGCGCGTGCCGGACAACGGCGGCGTCGCGATCGTCCCCGCGTTTGCCGGCCTGGGCGCCCCCCACTGGGACCCGGCTGCACGGGGTGCGATCGTCGGGGTCACGCGGGGCACGACTGCGGCGCATCTCGCCCGCGCAGCCCTCGAGAGCATAGCATTCCAGACCGCCGACCTGATCGGCGCGATGGAGGCGGACTCGGGCCGGAGGATCCGGGAGCTCAGGGTCGACGGCGGCGCATCCGTGAACGATGCGCTGATGCAGTTCCAGAGCGACCTCATCCGGGCCGCGGTCGTGCGCCCGCGGGTCACCGAGACCACGGCTCTCGGGGCGGCCGCGCTGGCGGGCCTGGCCGTGGGGTTCTGGAAGGACCGCGCCGAGGTCGCCGCCCTCGCCGGAAGGGACCGAACGTTCCGTCCAAGGAGGACGCCGGCCGCGCTCAAGGGCCTGCGCGCGGGCTGGTCCCGCGCAGTGGGGGCCGCGCGGCACTGGGCCGCGCCGATGCCCTGACTGGCGATGGAACCCTTGCAACAAGAGTCCTGATCGCGCTCCTGCTCGCGGCCGCCCCCGGGGAGGCGTTCGGGCTGCGGGCCGAGGACGGCGGCGGCGCCGTTCGGGCCTCGGGCGCAAGCGCCGCGGCCGCGGGGCTCGGATGGTCCTGAAATGCTGCTGCCACCGCTCGATGTCCCACGTCGCGGACAATATATCACCCCCGTTGCCGCCCCGCCCGCCCTGGACCGGCCCGTCAGGATCGAGGCTTGCGTGCGCTACCGCCACGCCCGAACACCTGCACGTTCAACCGCACGATGAGCTTCTACCCGTGGCGCGATTGGGAGCGCAAGTGGGTGGAGGGGAGCTGCGCGGCCGCCGCCCCCCAAGGAATTGTGGGTTGTGTCCGATTTGAAAGCCGTTTTCATTCCGGTCACCCACAGAGATCATGAAAAGATCCTTCCGCATCGGCCTTTTGCCCATAGCCCTCATGCTGGCCGGCTCCGCCAGGGCCGACGATCAGGCAGCGCCCGCGCAGCATCCCGACGACGTGGCCTCGCTCCGCGCGGACAACAAGCAGCTCTCGGACGAGCTGGCGGCGGCGTGGAAGGAGTCCGACCGGCTCAAGGCCGACCTCGCGGCGGCCCAGGCGGCCTCGGCAAAGAGCGAGGGGGAGGCGGCGGACCTGCGCAAGCAGCTTGACGCGGCCAAGGCGCAGCCCCCGAAGCCCGAGGTCGCGGCGCCGGCGCCCGACGCGGACGCGGCAAAGCAGCTCGCCGACGTGCAGGACAAGCTCGCGATGTCCCTGCGGAGCTTCTCGGTCGTCCAGGACGAGGACACGCAGCTCAAGGCGTCGCTGGAAAAGGCCAATTCGGAGGACGCGTCCCTCAGCCAGCAGCTCGACGCCGCGCGCGCCTCGATCGCGTCCCTGCAGGCGCAGGCCGCCGCCGCGGCCCAGGTCACGGCGCAGGTCGAACCCCTGCGCTCCGAGCTCAGGCTGACCCAGGACGAGGAAAACCGGCTCGCCATCGAGAACGCCCAGTTCCGCACCCGCCTCGCGCTCCAGGCTCCCGGCCCGGGCGCCTTCAGGCCGGCCCCCACGCGCCCCGGACAGGCCCCCGCGGTCGGTCCCGCGTCGGCGCCTGCGGAGGCGGCAGCCGCGCCGCCTCCCGCGCCGAGGACCCACGTGGTCGTCGAAGGCGACACCCTGACGAAGATTTCGCGTAAGTATTACGGCACGTCCAGTCGCTGGGAGGACATCCTCAAGGCGAATCGGGACGTCATCAAGGACGAGAAGAGCCTGGTCGTGGGCAGCAGCCTCAAGGTTCCCTGAACGGGCGCCGCGGCCCCCGGGGGAACGCCCGTCGGGGACGGCGCCGGCGCGCCTGTTGCGCCTCTCCGCGCCAATTCGGGGGTTGCCGCCCGCCGGGTCGCTCCGATATATGGGTAACCCCCAACACATGCACGCGATCGCGACCCAGTTCAACGGCGTGTCCGTTGTGACCAAGGCCAACGTGTATTTCGACGGCGGCGTCGTCAGCCACACGATACTGCTGACGGACAGGGCGAGGAAGACACTCGGACTGATTCGACCGGGCTCCTATCACTTCGACACGGACGCCGCCGAGCTCATGGAGATTGTCGACGGGACGTGCCGCGTCGCGATCGACGGAGAAGACGGGGCACGCGTCTACGGGGCCGGCTCGCAGTTTCAGGTGCCCGGGAAGAGCGGCTTTCGCATCGAGGTGGATGCCGGCCTTTGCCAGTATGTGTGCTCGTTCCTGATTTGAAACGCCTGGCGGCCCTTCTCCTCCTTTGGACTTCCGCCGCGTCCGCGCAGGACGGGCGCCTCCCGGACGGGATGTACGCCGAGATCTCCACCCCCAGGGGCGTCATCACCTGCGAGCTCGAGGCTGTGAAGGCTCCGCTCACGGTGACAAGTTTCGTCGGGCTGGCGGAGGGAACCCTGGGACCCGCGCCCCGCAAGCCGTTCTTCGACGGCCTCAAGTTCCATCGCGTCGTCCCCAGATTTGTCATCCAGGGCGGGGATCCTCTTGGCAGCGGCGAGGGCGGGCCCGGGTACAGCTTCCCGGATGAATTCGGTCCGGGACTGAGCCACGATTCGGTGGGCGTCCTGTCGATGGCGAACGACGGGCCCGACACGAACGGCTCGCAGTTCTTCATCACCCTGGTTCCGGCGGGCCGGCTCGACTACCTGTACTCGGTTTTCGGCCGCACCGTGCGCGGGCTGGACGTCCTTCCGAAGGTCGTCCAGGGCGACGCCATGCGGGTTCGGATCCTGCGGATAGGATCGGCGGCGCGGGCATTCCGGGCCGACGACGCCTCGTTCAGGGAACGCCTGTCCAAGGCGCCGGGATACGGGAGCGAGAAGCAGGCGGGACCGAGGGCTCATTTCGACGATCCCGACAGGCTCCTTCCCTCCGACCCGCCGCGCGCGCTGTACTTCAACTACAAGCTGAACAACGTGGAGCGCTCGACGGGCGTCAGGATCAGCGCCCGGGTGTTCGCAAGGTTCGTCCCGGGCCCCGGCGCCGACACGCCCGGAGCGTTCGCCGACGGCCTTGCCCGTTCGCTCGGGGATGACCGGAACGGCGCGCTCGCGGTGTATTTCGCCGACAGGGACGAGTGGAACCTATGGGTCGGTAAAACCCTGATCGGGCGATTCACCGGAATGGCGGGGGATCCGCAGCGACTGGTCTCGAACGGGTCACTCATGAGGGCCAAGCAGGATTTCCTGGCCGAATCCCGAAGACGGGCGGCCAGATACGCAGCGGAGTCCGCATCAATTTTACCAAATGTTTTACCGAGCAGCGGCCAGAGAATCAAAACATCCGTCGATGCCGTGCTGGATGGTCTAATATCACAACTATCTATTCAGTAATTTGTTACGACACAAATCTTTATTCCGGCCGCTGGCGCCGAAACCGCGGGGCCACTTGTCGCCCGAGTTTTCGGCTCAAAAGGCCCGGAATATTTAACGTTTTTTACATTTTTTTACCAACACTTTGCGCAGCTATGCCGTCACGGCGTGCCTTCCGTCGTCAACAATGGCAAATTAATGGCGGCCGAAAGCGCGGCCGATCATCCATGCATTCATCATACCAAGCCGCTTACCGGGGTTTCACCCTGGTCGAGATCATGATAGTCGTAGTCATCATTGGCCTTCTGGCCACGATGGCTATTCCCGCGTTCCAGCGCGTCACACGCTCGTCCCAGGACAAGGCCGTGCTCAACAATGCCCGCCAGCTTTCCTCCGCGGCGGACCAATACTTCATGGAGTCGGGTGCCTCGACAGTGACCCTGTCCGACCTGCTCGGGCCGACGTCCTATATCAAGTCCCTCAATTCGGTCGCAAGCGAGGTGTACCCGCAGGGGTACTCGCAGGGCACGACGATCACGATCGAGGCAGTCGCCGGCACGCGCACGATCACTTACCTGAACTAGCGGCTATCGTATCCACCCGAACCGGGTGGATCCCAGGCTCGAGTCGTCCTCTCCCCGGTTGAAGACCCGCACCGAGGACGCAGCCAGGACGACTATCGTCAGCCCGAGAGCGCCGACCGAGAGGGGCACCGGAAAGTAGAAGACCCCGAGCACGGACCCGCGCATCAGGTCGATCGCATAGGCGACCGGATCGAAATGCGCCGCCACCTGCATCCAGTGGGGCGCGACCTTGAGCGGATAAAGGCCGCCCGAAAGGAAGAACATGGGCATCAGGACCGCGTTGCTGGCGACCGGGAAGACCGTGGTCGAATTGAAGCGGCAGGCGAGGGCCACGCCGATCGTGGAAAAGGTGAGCGCGGCAAGCGCCATGGCCCCGATCATCTCGACCGTCTCGAGAGGACCCAGGGAGGCGCCCGCCAGCGGCGCAAACGGCAGGAGAACCATGCCCTGCGCAACCGACTGCAGCGCGCCCGCGATTATCTTTCCGAGCGCGATCGCCGGCCTCGGGATCGGCGCCACGAGCACCGCCTTGAAGAATCCGATCTGCCGGTCAAAGACGATGGCGATCGCGGCAAACGTCGCCGAGAAGAGCAGCGACAGCCCCATCGTCCCGGGAAAGATGAAGCGCCTGTAGTCGCCGCCCCCCATCCGCGAGCTCGCGCCGATTCCGGCGCCGAGCACAAAGAGGTAGAGGAGGGGTTGGGCCAGCCCCGCGACCAGCCGAGCGCGGTCGACCCAGAATCGCTTCAGGTCGAGAACGACGATCGCGAATACCCCGCGGATCATGGCTTGTTCCCCCCTTCCAGCCCGCGGCCCGTCAGCTTGAGGAACACGTCCGCGAGGCTGGGCGCGTGGACCTCCGCCCGCTCGACCCTCACGGGGAGGCTTCGGAGCAGTTCCGGCAGGACGGCGGCGGGGTCGGCATGAAGCAGCATGATCTCGTGGCCCCCGGGCTCGGGCGCGAAACCGTGCTCCGAGAGCCAGGCCCGCGCGCGGGCGTCGTCGTCCGTCGTCAGCCTCACGATCCCGCCCCCCAGCCGGGCCTTCAGTTCGCGCGGCGTGCCCAGGGCCACGATGACGCCGAAATCTATCAGCGCGATCCTGTCGGCCACGTCGGCCTCCTCCATGTAGTGCGTCGTGAAGAACACCGTCCGCCCCGCGTCCGCCAGGCCGCGCACCTGCCCCCAGAACGTTCGGCGCGCATCGACGTCCAGGCCAAGCGTGGCCTCGTCGAGAAAAAGGATCCGCGGATCGGTCACGAGCGCGCGGGCAAGCTCAAGCTTCCTGCGCTGCCCCCCGGACAGCTGCTGGGCGCGCCTGTCCGCCAGGTCCGAGATGCCGAGCTGCTCCAGGACCTCCGACGCCCGCCTGCGGGCCCCGGCCATCGTGAGGCCGTAGAGCAGGCCCATCAGGAACAGGTTGTCGCGGCCGCTCAGCCGGTGCTCGATCGCCGGCTCCTGAAAGACGATCCCCATGTCGCGCCGGATCGCATCGCGCTCCGCGAGCACGTCCCGCCCGAGCACCCTGGCATGGCCGGACGTCGGCGAGCGCAGGGTCGCCAGGATCGAAAAGAGGGTGGTCTTGCCCGCTCCGTTCGGCCCCAGCAGGGCGAACATCTCCCCCTGCTCGATCCGGATGTCGACGCCCCGGAGCGCTTCGACCTTGCCGTAGTGCTTGATGAGGCCCCGCACGTCCACGGCGGCCGGCGGAGCATCTGCGGATAGGGCCGGCGCGGTCGACATCGCCGCTTGTGAAAGGCACGGCGGCAGGGATGGCAACACGTCTTTTCCCGGAAAGGCGTGTTGCCAATCCGCCCGGCGTGTTTTTGGTCCTGAGACAGCCCCCATGCGGAGCTACGTCTACATCCTCCTGCTCGGCGCCGCCCTCCTCACCCTCGCGCTCGTTGTGCGCTCCGGGATGTTCGCGCGCAAGAATCCCGGCGAGCCGATAAACTCGGCGATGCGGGCCGCCCTGGCCGAGACCACGCCGGAGCTCTCCGCGGAGGATGCGCGCCTGATCAGGAGGGATTATCCCACCGTGTCCACGACGCCGTCGGGCCTCATGTACCTGAACCGGGCGCCCGGCACCGGGACGGCGACGCCGCGGATCGGAGATGTCGTGACCGCCAACTACGTCGGGCACCTCCTCGACGGGACCCCCTTTGACAGCTCGTACGCGCACGGCCGCCCGCTGACATTCCAGGTGGGCGTGGGAAAGGTGATAAAGGGCTGGGACGAGGCGTTCCTCACGATGAGAAGGGGGGCGAAGAGAACGCTGATCATCCCCTACTGGCTCGGCTACTCCGGAAGCAACCGCCCCCCGTCCGTCCCCTACCGCGCGACGCTCGTGTTCGAGGTCGAGCTGGTCGATTTTCACTGACCGCTACTCGTGGTACCGCGTGATCGGCGCGTGAAGCCGGTCGACGAGGGTCCGGTCGAACACATGGAACTTCGGGTCGACCTCGGGAATGCTGAACTGGGCGGCCGCAAATCCCGCGGCGAGGAGCGTGCTCTTCGCCAGCCCGCTCACGATGGGGCGCCTTTTCGCTCCCGCCGCCGACGGATGCTTTGGGGACGCCCGCGCTCGGGCGCGCGGCTCTTCTGGGTGATGTGCCATGACGATCGCTCGCCAGTGCGACAGCCCGGTCCCGCGTTCGTTCCGCTAAAGTCCCGCGTAGCCGCCGTTGCGCTTGATCCAGGCCTCCGCCTCGCGCCAGCCCGGGAAGGCCTCCGCCACCCGCGCCCAGAATCGCGGCGAGTGGTTCATCTCCCGAAGATGCATGAGTTCATGGTGGATGATGTAGTCGCGGACCAACTCGGGCGTCAGGATCAGCCTCCAGTTGAGCGAGATCGCCCCCGCCGCGGTGCAGGATCCCCACCGCGAGCGCTGGTTGCGCACCGAAACGCGCGTGACGTTCATCCCGGTCTGCGCCGCCAGCTCCCACGCGCGCGCGGGCAGTTCGACCTTCGCCAGCCGCATGAAGCGGGCCTGGAGCGCCGGCCGCAGGTCACCCTCCAGCCGCGGCACCCGGAACACGTCCGCCTCGAGGCACACGGACGGCCGCTCCCCGCCGGCGGCGCGCCTTATCTCGGCGAACGCGCCGCGCCACAGGACGCGCGTTCCGACCGCCCAGACCTCTGCGGCCCGCGGCCGGCCCCGATGGCGCTCCCGCGCGCTCTCAAGCCACCCCCGGTTCAGCTCGACGAACCGCTCGGCCTCGCGCATCGATCCGCGCACCGGGATCGTGGCGACGGCGACGCCGTCGCGATTGAGCGACAGCCTGTAGCTGCGGGCGCTCGCGCTTCGCCTGAAGACGACCGCGTCCCTCGGCCCCTCCGCCCTGGGAGGCGGGGCCTTGTGCACGCCATGCTCCGGCGCGAACTGCCCGAACCAGTCGTACTGCTGCCCGTCGGTCACGTCGGCATCCTTTGGTGGACGGGGTTCTTGACGGGGGCGCCGCCCGGGTCGAGAGCAAAGCGCGCGGGCGCGGCGCCGCCCGCCCCGGGGCCGGCGCGTTCCCGCAACTCCGACGCCTAGAGCGTCCTGCGCGCGCTCGGGAAGACCGCGGGGCTTGCATGACCCGCGCCGTCAAATGCCTCGAGCCCGAAGACCACGTTGTCCTTGGACACCCCCCGCACCGTCGCGCGGGTGAGGTCCCTGGCCACGTCCATCGCGTGCTCCCAGAAGGGGGAGGTTGTCTCGCGCCAGACGATCCTGTAGCCGGCGAGATCCGGCTCGGAATTCGGCTCCCACCTGAGCGTCGTGTCGTTCTCGAGGCGCGCGGCCTCGATCTGCACGTGGCGCGGGGGCGCCGGGGCCCGGGCGAGGACCGCGAGCGCGGCCGCGTTCACCCGGGCCACGTCGGCCGTGTAGGCAAAATCGACGTGATCGGGCGTGTCTCCGTACTGGACGCCGTTCTCCTCGCGGACGTCCTGGTGCTGGCGGCGGAAATCCTCGGCGGGCTCGGTGAACCTCACCGCCGGGTATCCGCGCTCCAGGAACGGCAGATGGTCCCCCGCCCTCAGGTAGCGGTCGGTTCTGTAGATCACGCGGATGCTCATCGACGGGACGTAGGATGCGGCTATCTCCCTTATCGCGCGGGCGAGCTCGCGCGGCGGGGTGTCGTTCTCGCCGCCCTCCCTTATCAAGGCGACCAGGCTGTCGTCCGGCGTCGCCGTCGGCGGAACGCCCTGGGCGAAGAGCCGCACGGTGCCGCGGTCGACCTTCCCGCTCTCGGATCGGCTGCTCCCGATGATGTCGTTGTCCAGCATGGCCTCAATGTCGGCGTGCCTCTCCCTTGCGCCCTTCGCCCAGTGGGTCGATCCGTACAGGCCCTGCTCCTCTCCCGCGACCACGAGGAAGACGATCGTGGCCCCGAACTTGAAATGGGACATGACGCGCGCGAGCTCGAGGACCGACGCGGCCCCCGACGCGTCGTCGTCCGCCCCGGGAGCCGGGCTCGTCGCGTCCCGGGGGTTCGTCACGCGGGAGTCGTAGTGCCCGCTCACGACGAGAATCCTGCCCCCGGGGCCCTGTTCCGTTCCGGGGAGCGTCGCGACGAGATTCGTCACCTGGACCTGCTGCGGATCCATGGGCGGCGAGGATGCCTGGTCAAAGCTGTCGAGATCGACCTTCAGCCGTCCCCCCGCCTGGGCCGAGTCCCTGCCAAGTTCAGCGCGAATCCAGGACGCGGCGCCGCCTATGCCGTCACCGCTCGGCAGCGGGTCGGAGAGCGTGTGCCGCGTCTTGAAGCTGGCGAGGACGTAGATCGACCGCTGGATCCGCTCGGCGGAGATGCCCGAGACGATCTCCCTTATGTCGGGGTCGGTGACGGGGGCCGGCGGCGGGGCATCCGCCGCAAGGACCGGTGCCGCCAACGCCGCGGCGGCGAGCAGAAACGGGGCGCTGGCGCGCATGGGAATCGAGTGAGCGCAGCCTTTCGGGCGAGTCAAGTTGCGTGAAGAGCGGCGGCCTCACCTATTCCGGGGCGCCTCATCCTCCGGACCCGGCGCGCCCGCGGGCCTCACCCCTTGTCCAGGGCCAGCTTGGCGCCCAATCCAATGAACAGGGCACCCGCCGCCTGCCTGAGCCGCGATCCGGTCGACGGCCGTTCCCGAAGGCGCCTGCCGAAGGCCGAGGCAAACCAGGCCACAACCATGCACCATAGGGTGCCGTTGAATATGAAGGTCATGCCAAGGATGAGAAATGCGCCCACCTTCGCATTGCTGTGCGCCTCGATGAATTGCGGGAGCAACGCCATGAAGAAGAGCGCCACCTTGGGATTTAGCACGTTCGTCAGGACACCCTGGCGAAAGACAATCCATCCGGATGCAGCCGGGCGGGAGTCGTCGACCGGTCCCCCGGGGGATGGGCGGCCGAAAAGCATCCGCACGCCGAGGTAGACCAGGTAGGCTGCGCCGGAGAGCCTAACGACCGCGAAGGCGCGGCTGGAAGCCGCCAGGATGGCCGACAATCCGAATGCCGCGGCCAGCGTGTGAACCAGGCAGCCGGTGCCGATGCCCAGGGCCGAAAGGATTCCGGCGCGGCGCCCCTGGGATACGCTCCTTCCGACAATGTACAAGGTGTCCTGCCCGGGAAGGATATTGAGCAGGATTCCGCTCAAGATGAATAGCCAGTAGTCATGGATGCCAAGCATGGATGCGGGCGGGCCGCCTCCATGCCAGCGGCATCCAACCGGAGTTCAATTTCAAACCAGGCCGCCGGCGGTTTTTTGCCTTGCAATGCCTCGAACCCCGAGGTACGGTAGGCCCTCGATGGCGGCGCGCGAGACCAACCCGAACTTTATGAACGGAGTTCCGGAGCTCCTGATCCTCAGGCTGCTCCAGCAGGAGGAGATGTACGGCTACGAGATCGTTCATGCGATCCGCAGCCGCACCGAGGCTGTGGTCGCGGTAGGCGAGGGTGTCGTCTATCCGGTGCTGCACGGGCTGGAACGCGACGGGGCGCTGAGGTCGCGGCGCAAGAACGTCAACGGCCGCAGCCGCATCTATTACTCCGTGACGGCCGCCGGATCGCGGCGATTGGCCGATCTGTCGGAGGCTTGGTCCAATCTGGCGGCCGCAATCCAAAAGATGCTGAAGGGAGGGCGACATGGCGAAGCCATTCAATGAACTCCGCGAACGCCTGCTGCGGGCCGGCGTCGCGCCACGGCATGTGCGGCGCTATCTGGCCGAACTTGCCGACCATCTGGCCGACCTGAGGGCGGAAGAGGAACGCGCCGGCCGCAGTCCGGCGGATGCGGAATCCGCCGCGCTCGTCCGCCTTGGCGGGACGGATGATCTCTCCAGGGCGATGATCGAGCAGCGCCAGTTCCAGTCCTGGTGCGCCCGGGCGCCATGGGCGATGTTCGGACTCGCCCCGCTCTTCCTTCTGGCCGGGGCCTACTTCGTCGCCTGTTTGATCCTGTGGTCTGGCTGGAAAATATTTCTGCCGGGAACCGAATCGCCCTTCGTCCCGATATTAGATGGGTTCGCGATCTTCTATTTTGGCGTCGGCAGGATGCTCTATTTCGCCGCGCCGGTCCTCATCGGCTGGGGAATCGCGCTTGTCGCCGCCCGTCAAAGGCTCAGCGCGTTCTGGCCGACGGTCGGTTTGGTCCTGGTCGCATTGATCGGCGCCACCGCGCAGGTTCACGCGAGTCGCCCGGCCGTCCCCGGCGCAGTCGGGCACGTCAGCATGGACCTCGCCCTCGGGCCCTCGGCCCAGGCTGCTTCCCACGGCCTGCTTCATGCCCTTGTGATTCTCTCGCTCGCGGCGCTGCCATGCCTCGTTTGGCGATTGCAAAGGCCCCGCTCCCCCTCCGCGTAGTCGCCTGTTCGCGCACCGGCTCATGGGACCAGCCGGTCTCGAGTCCAAGAACCGTTCATCGCCAAGCCGAGACGCCACTCGTGAATGGCACAGTTGCCCGGGTTCCGCGGGCGGATTGCCAAGACGTTCGAGCCGATCCAGTATCCGGCCGCTGATGTCGGTCGACGAATTCAGGCAATCGGCTGGGGGGCAACCGCCCCGGGGCATGTCCGGAGCTCTCCTCGCGCTCTGGCATGACGCCCGCGGCGATTGGGCCGCCGCCCACGAATCGGCTCAAAGGGAAGAGACCGCCGACGGCGCCTGGGTCCATGCCTACCTTCACCGCAAGGAAGGCGACGCGGGAAACGCGGCCTATTGGTACCGCCGCGCCGGCCGCCCCCCTCCCAAGTGTGGCATCGAGGCCGAGTGGCGGCAGATCGCGGGCGAGCTGTTGGAAATCGACGAAACGTAGGGGCGCGAATGCCGGCGTCCGGGGCGCCCGTGGGCCGCGCCAATGGCCGTGTCCCGATTGGAGGGGCCGGTAGGCCATGCAAGGCGCGCCTGAAACCCAATTGGCTGGGGAAGGCGGCGGGGGCCGGTCTGGGGCAGGCGCGGTTCCAGGCCCTTTCCCGGGCACCAAGGGGGGTCCGCGCCAGGATCCAGGCAGGGCGGCCTAGGGGCCCTGTCTCGAGTTCGCCAATGCTGCGAGGCGCTTTTGCTCGACATGGCGGACCCAGGCCTGCGCGCCCTGAGACTGCGCGATCTCCTTCGCCTCCGAGAAGAGTCGGGCGGCACGCTCCGACTCGCCCGTCTTCGCGCTGAGGATCGAGGCCATCTCGGCGAGGAGGATGCTGCGGAACTGGTTTTCCCCGTTGCGTCCAATCCGGTCCAGCTGATGGTCGATCTCGGCGATCGCCGCCTCGGCTTCGCCGTGACGAGCCATGGCCTCGGCCTTCAGGCAGGCAAACCAGGGCTGCCAGTTCTCGAATCCGGTCGCCTTCCAGAGCTCGATGCCCGCGTCCATTTCCGAGATACCGGCCTCAAGATCGCCGTCGCGCGCGTTCGCCCAGCCGCGCACGATGCGCGCCATCGCGACAAACTCGGGAAACCCCTGCTGGGACGAGAACTCGATGCATTGCTCGGCAAACCGCCTGGCGACTGCGTGCTCCCCGCAAAGGGCCGCCACGTTGAAGTTGGCCAGAAGGGAGAACCCGAGCGTGTGCGGCTGGTTGAGCCGGCTGGCCAGCTCGTGCGCATCCCGCGCATGGCCGCGGGCGGCGTCGGAATCGCCGGTCACGAAGGTGGCGAGCGCCAGATAGAAGCGGCCGAAGACGCCGAAATCCATGAGGTAGACTGGGTATAGCGCCGCGTCCCGCTCGGCCTTGTAGCGCGAGACCGAGCGTTCAAGGTGCGCCCGCGCGGCCCGCGGATCGCCCATGTGGAACGCGATCATGCCGCTCATGTTGTTCGCCGCCATCACCGATTCGTCGGCGTCGGGGTTCGCCTCGGCGGCCATGAGGAGGTCGCGGACCAGCCCGTGCGCGGTTTCCAGCTCCGCCCTGCCCCAGTGGAAGAGGCACAGGCCGTAGGTGATGGGGAACCTCCTGGGCGCCCCCGGCAGCGCATGGCAGAGCTCGAACGCCCTCTTTTGCACGTCCCCGAATTGCAGGCTGCCCGGGCCCATGAGGACCATCGTGGTCGGCCCGAGGACGGACAGAAGCGCCAGCTCGGATTCGGACCGTTCCTGGCTCGCGGGCACCTCCGAGAGGACCGAGACGCCCTCCTTCAGGTGGGCGGCCGCCTCCCGCGGAGCGCCGCGCCTTAGGGCCTGGCCGCCGGCGGCGAGCCAGAAGCGGCTTGCCTCGAGCTGGCGGCGCGCGCGCGACAGGTGCCTGGCCACGATCTCAGGGCTGCGCTCGATCGACGAGCCGAAATCCCTCAGGAGAATGTCGGCGGCCCGACTGTGCAGGGCCGCGCGGCTCTTCAGCAGGATAGACGCGTAGGCGGTGTCCTCCACCAGCGCGTGCTTGAAGAGATAGCGCGTGCCCGAACGGTCGGCCGGCAGGACGAGGCCGGAGGACAGCATCGCCTGCAGCGCCTCCTCGAAGGGCGCCGGCGCCATCTCGGCCACCGAGAACAGCAGGTCGCGCGGAAACTCGCGGCCGAGCACCGAGCCCACCTGGGCTAGCCACTTCGCCTCTCCGAGCCGGTCCAGGCGCCCCATGAGCAGGTCGAGGAGCGTGTCCGGGATCTCCTCCGGTGCGTCCGCGCCCGCCTGCCGCTCGCGCCGCGACTCGAGGATCATCCGCGTCATCTCCTCGATGTAGAGCGGCACGCCGTCCGTCTTGGCTATGATCGTCTCGATGGCCGATTCCGGCAGGGCGATCTCGGCGGCGAGGTTGCGCGCGATCGCGCCCGCCGCGTCAGCGTCGAGGCGGGTCAGGTGCAGCGCCGTCACCGCGCGCGCGGGGTCGAAGGACCCCGTGAACTCGGGCCGCGCCGTCATGAGGAGGAGGATCCGCGCCGACAGCGGGTCCGCCAGGATGAGGTCGACAACCTCGAGCGAGGTCGGGTCGATCCAGTGCAGGTCCTCGAGCACGAGCAACAGGGCACCGCCGGGAGGAGGAGCCCCGGGATTGCCGCCCGGGTGCGCCAAGGGCGCCGATGCGGCGTGCATCGCCATGCCTGCGAAATACCGTTTGAGCACCTCCTTGGTCATCTGGAGCTGGAGAGGCGGGGGAAGGCCGAGCGGCGGATACCGGTGCGAGACGTCAATGTCGAGCAGCGCCGCCAGCAGGCAGAGGTCTCGGTCGTCTCCGAGCCGGGCGATCGCCAGCTGGGCCTCCAGCTTCTCGAGGCGCGTCGCGGCGCTGTCGTGCCGGCTGAATCCGGCGGCCTCCGCCAGGTGCTCGGAGAAGGGATGCAGGGCGGTGTTCGCGTGGAAGGGCGAGCACTGGAGCCGGATGGTCGTGTGCGGCTCGTGCTCCAGCCGCTGGTCGAGGGCGGTGGTTATGCGCGATTTGCCGAAGCCGGCCTCCCCGGTCATCATCACGCCGGCTCCGGCGCCGCCGGCGACCTTGCGCCAGGAGTCCAGCAAGGCGGCGAGCTCGGGCTCGCGGCCGACAATCGGAGTCGCGGCGCCGCGCACCCGCCAGGCCGAGCGGCTTGCGAGTGAGCGCGCCCCCGTCACCGCCGAGATGTGCACGGGCCCGTCGAACCCCTTGAGCTCGAAGCGCCCCGCATCCTCATAGATGAACTGCTCGCCGGCGACGCGCCGCGTGCTCGGCGCCACGCCCACCTGCCCGGCATTGATCGCGGACTGGACGCGCGCGGCCAGGTTCGGGGTGGTGCCGGCGATCGAGATCGAGTCCTGCGTGCTCACGGCGACGAGCCCGGTGGCGATCCCCACGCGCACCTTGAGGGATTCATCGATCCGCTTGGCCTGCGTCATCTGCTGGAGCTCCTCGACGATCGAAAGGCCCGCATGGACCGCGCGCACGGCGTCGTCCTCCCCGGCAACCGGATAGCCGAAATAGACGTCGACGCCGTCGCCGGTGACCCGAGCGACGAATCCGCCGAAGCGGGCCGCGACCCTCTTCACGAGCCCGTGGTAGGCCGACAGCGCGTCCAGGAGGTCCTCGGGATCGAGCTGCTCGGCGAGCTCCGTCGAGCCAACAAGGTCGCAGAAGAGCACGGTCATCTGCCGCCGTGAGACGCGCTGCTTGTTTCCGCCGCGCGCGCCGGGCACGGGTTGCGGTTCGGGTGGCATAGGGGATCGGGGAGATCAGGAGGCGCGCGCGCGGCGTCGGCCTGGGCGGGACCTGGTGGCCGTGCGCTGCCGGTTCACGGCGGTTACGAGAGCTGCAGGTTGCACCAGCGCTGGAGCAGCTCCCGCTTCCCGCCGGAGAGGTCCCGGGTGATCGGCATGTAGATTGTCGATTGCCACATTTCCGGGTTCGTGAACGAAAGCATCTGCGTTGCGAACTTCGCCACCGCGATCGGATCGTCGGGGGCGTCGGTGGGTCCCCACGGGATTACCTTGGACATCACCGGATAAAGGACCGAGTAGAAACCGAAGAGATTGGCGTAGATGAAGGGCCAGTTGTTGATCTGCTGGTCGGTGTACTGGCTGTAGTCGTCGAAGGGCAGTATTCGGACCACCGCGAACTCGCAGTTGTCCCAGGCAAAGTTCGGCGCCGGCGGCGGCTGGAGGGCGGGGTCGACGAAGCGGATCATGCTCACGCCGGGGCGCAGCGCGGTCAGGTTGAGCGCGAGCTTGCCGCCAGCCGGCACCTGCACCGTCTGGGTGAGCACGCTCACGTTGCCGCCCGGGTAGGACGGATTCTGCGAGAGGAACCCGAGCGTGTACTTCGTCGGCGGCGCATCCACCGCTCCCGCGACCGAAAAATAGGGCGACGTCACGGGGACCTGCGGCTTGTCCGGGTTCACCAGGTCCTTCTCGCACATCCAATACTCGAGATTGAGCGCGACGGCGGCCGTTGGCGGCGCGCCGTGGCTGTCGACCTGCAGGGCAATCCGGGACGTGCCGGGGAGGACCGCGGCGCCCTGGCGGACCTGTGCGTCAAAATAGACCGCCCGGTTGTCGGTCTGCGTGTCGTTGCCGGCCGTCTCGGTCAGCAGGTTCTTGCCCAGGGTCGCGCTGTTGAGCGCCAGCAGTCCGGAGGCGATGTTGGCGCTTATCAAGGCCTCATTCGGATTCCCCGCGTACGAGACGTCGACAATGCCGCCGCCCGACTCGTAGGTCGCCTTGTCGTAGGGCACCGGGCCTATCACCAGCTGGACCTGCGGGCTGCCATAGAGCAGGACGAGGTTTATCGGGCCCAGGTCGAACTTGTCGCGCCGCTCGATGTTCGCCTCGGGAAAGGTGCTGATGCAATCCAGGGAAACGACGCTGTTTTCGGCGTCCACATTGGCCAGGGTGATGCCAAGCGTGGCGGTGGGCGCGGCGTTTGCGGCGGCCGTGCGCCTTTCGCGCCTGCAGGACTTTGAGGCCATCTCCATGCGGCGCTTCTTCTCGGCGAGCTCGGCGGGCGCGAGCTCGGGCGGCGGGGGCGTGTAGGCAAAGCGGGTCTGCACGTTCAGCTTGCGGCCCGGCGGCGCGCTAGCGAGCTCGCCCGGGTCCCACACGCCGATCGTCCCGAGAACGCGGCCCTCGTAGGGATTGCACACGTAGTCCCCCTTTGCAAAATCGGCGTACAGGTTCGACGCGGATATCTGGAAAATCGCGTCGTAGAGGCAGAATCTCACCATGAGGCCGCCGGCGGCCTTCGCCATCCGGCTGAGTTCCGCGAAGGCGGGCGAGGCGAAATCGCCCCCTGCATAGAGCTGGATGCTCTCGAGCGGCAGGCTGAACTGGAAGATGGCCGAAACCGGCTCGAAGCCCGTGCAGCTCGGGTTAAGGTTCTTGAACGGGTTGATGAAGTACGAGTAGGCGACGGTGGGATCGTCGGCCACGAGCAGAGCAATCTCCGGGTTCCCGCCGGCATTGTACGTCAGCTTGAACTGTCCGGAGAAGATCTGGCTTGTGACGAGGGCATAGGGATCGACGTCGACAAGGACGGCCCCCCTGCGCTTGCCGTAAAAGACGTCCCCGAGCAGCTCGACCTTCGTGTTCCTGATCGGGTCGGCCGCGCCCGCCGCCCCCGTGGTCAGCACGGCGTTGGTGACCGAGGCGTTCTTGAACGCGGTGTTGTGGTCGCCGTAATAGTTCCAGTGGGCCATCTGGGCCTGGCCGACGTTGTCCACCCCTGGCGCCGCCATGAGGCCCATGAGCCAGGTGCGCAGCGCCGGGTTGTCGCCCGACCCGCCCCAGTTGAAGGTGTTACCTCCCGGCGGAGGCGGCTGGACGGATTGCCCGCCGCTCATCAGCGCCATCTGCGGGTTGAGCGTCATCGTGTCGATGTCGTAGACGGAGGCGATGTCGTTGTTGTTCGCGGTCGAGGCGTTGGCGTACGACTGCCCCGAGAACGACAGGCGAGGCGGGGTGATGTAGCTCATTGAAGGGGGCTACTTCGCGGCGGGGCCCGCCTGCGTATGCGCCTCGCGAAGCGACCAGACGGAGTTCATCGGCTTGAAGGTGTCGGCCGGGTCCATCTTCTTTGCGATTGCCGCGAAGTCGATCGTGCCCACGCGGCCCTCGATGCCGCCGGACGCGTAGGACCACATGTCGAGCCTCACATGGCTGGTCGGCCCGATGTTCGCCATCGCGTGGCAGCTCATGCAGGACGAGGTCTTCGGGAAGTAGGTCTCGATGTTCGTGTTCGCGAGGATGACGGGCTTGCCGTCGGAATCCGTCTCCGCGGTCTGCCATCCGATGATGTTGTAATACTGCCATTTTGTTCCCAGCGCGCGCGCGCGCAGCTGCTGGTTGAACGCGGCCGCGCCCGGGTTCACCGTCGTGTTCGGGCCGACGGCGCGTCCCTTCTTCCCGAGGAAATAGGTGAAGGTCGCCGTCGGGTTGTCCACCTGCTCATACGTCATGAACACCCATCCCGGCGCGACGTTGCTGGTGATGTGGAACGCCGTGAGGCCTATCTTGGCGTAGACGATCGTTTGGTTCGCTCCGAGATAGGCTCCGTACGCGGTCCAGTAGCGGCTGTCGTCGTCCGAGGGCCCGAGCACCCGCCACGCCGCCTTGACCTCGACCGCCGCGCTCGGGAAGGCGAACGCGAAGCCCCCGTCCGAGAGCGCCTGCTCCTGGCCCTGCAGCGTGTAGAGCGCGTAGCCCGACGGGTTGCCGACGACATAGTTGAAATGGTCCTGGTTGCAGCGCACGTCGTAGCGGATGACGGATGCATTGGCGTCGACGATCTGCTGGCCGTCGATCATGCTGTCCTGCGAGAGAAAGTGCAGCCAAGGCGAGTTCGTGGCGCCGTAGGCGCTCTGCAGCTGCTGCAGGGTCGGGGGCGTGATGCCGCCGGGAAGCTCGCAGACCGTGCCCCAGGGGCACGGGGTGGCGCCTGCGGGCAGATAGACCTCGGAGACGTTCTTGAATGTTTCCCAGACCGTGCTCGCGGACTGCCCCAGCTGGCCCTTGGGATCGGGGACGCCGCGGGAATTCGCAAGAGCCGGCCAGTTCATCGACACGAACATGTCGAGCGTGTACTGTCCGGGATCGCTCGGTGCCTGGCCGGCTGCGGCAGGCCGCGGATCACACGCAATAAGAGCCGCGGCGCCCGCCGTCGCCAGAATCGCGAGGCGACGCAAGACCGGCGTATCATGAGAATAGATACCCGACCTGGGTTTGCAGCGGCTCCGCCGGAATAGGTGCGGCATGGTCGTGGGGTCGCGGGCGCGCTCGGGGCGCACCGGGGCAAGGTTGGGCACTGCTTAAATCGCTTGCTAGGAAAGTTGAATCCGTCCGTCCCTGCGCCGCAGAGGCGGGGACAAGCTGAACCTCGGCGATACAAATGAGCACCCCATGCGACGCAACATGCAAGTTGCAACGATCCTATTGGCCAATTACTTGCTTCTATCGGCGCTCCCGCCCTGTCTCATGGACGCGGCTGTTGGATCGGAAACCAGGCTTGAGCTCCGCTTCTCAATCGGCAGAACCAGATGCAGATATGGCTGATCCGGCGCCAAAGATCATCGGAGAGCTCTTCCCGACGCTTTCCGCATCCGCCAGTGAGGCCCTCATCCGCTCCGCGCGCCGCGCCTCCCATCCGCCCCAGGTGACCCTTTGCAGCGAGGGCGAAATCGAGGACAGCTTCTACATCATCCTCACGGGCCGCGTGGACGTGTACAAGGTGCTTGAAGGCCAGAGGCTGCTGGTCAACTCCCTTGCCGCGGGGGCGCATTTCGGCGACATCGCCCTGCTCCTCGACCAGCCCCGAAGCGCGAGCATCGTCACAGCCGAGCCGACCGAGATCCTTGTCATCGACCGGAAGGCCTTCGGGCAACTCCTGCGGTCTGACGGCGAGATCGTCGTGGCCCTCTCGCAGATGGTCATCAGGCGGTTCCTGGTGCAGGAGGAAAAGCAGCTCACCGAGATCGCCCGACTGAAGAAGAGGGAGACCCCCCCGGCCCGGGTCTTCCTGAGCTATGCGAGCGCCGACCGCGATTTCGCCACGCGCCTCGCAAACAACCTGCTCAAATATCACGTCGACGTCTGGCTCGACATCTACCGCGTCGAGCCCGGCAAGAGCTGGGCGCGCCAGATCGGCGAGGCGCTGGACTTCTGCGAGATCATGCTCCTCGTCCTGTCGCCGACCAGCGTGGCCTCCGAGAACGTCGAGGACGAGTGGAACTATTTCCTGGACCAGAAGAAGCCGACGGTCTCCATCCTTTACCAGCCCTGCAAGATCCCGTACCGGCTCTCCAAGCTTCACTACGTCGACTTTCATTCGTCCGATTACGACCAGGCGGTCGCCCGGCTTGTCGCGACGCTGAACACGGCCGCCTGAATCCGCGCACGTGATGGGCCCCGGCCAAGCGTATGGAGGTTTGCGGTTGGCGCCTGATTGAGCAGGGTTGGGTCGAACCCACTCAATCCCATGGCAGACAACCTATCCGAGTCCTACATGCACCCCGCGGAAGCCCCTGCGGGCACCGTCAACTACCGCACTCCGGATCTTACGCGGCATCCGCCCCGCAGCCCCCGGACCCGGCTCGGCGGCTACGCCCACCTCCCGAGGCTCCTGGACAAGGCGCGTGCGGTCGCTGCTGGAAGGGCCGGCGACTTCCACTACAACTGCCCCTTCGACCAGCAGTTCTTCTCCTTCACGGGCATCGACCACGAGGCGTTCATGGCCGAGATCAAGAAGGGAGGGACCGACTCGGAGATGCTCGCCTATGTCAGGGCCCGCTCCCCGCGCAAGCCCTTTGAGATCGCGGCGTGGTCCGCGCAGATGGAGCATTGGGTCCCGACGGTCCCCGACACGCGGGCCTTCTTCAACGACGTCCACCGGAAGAACGCCGCGGACCGCGACGACATCGGGACCTGGTTCGAATGGCTGGAGCTCGATGACTACGTGACCTACGGCGGCCGGCCCTGAGCGGATCGGACGCGCGAGGTCCGTGGCACCCTTGGGCTGGGACACTGCCGTCCTCCCGGCCCTGGGCTAGGGGCAAATCGCCCGTCAGATTTGGAAGCTGTCGCTCGCGCTCCAGGCGGCCCTAGGCCTCTCGGGAGAATGAAGCAGGCGGTGCACGGCGCCCAGCAGGGCCGCAGCCTTGATGGGCTTCAGGAGAAACGCCTGGGTCGCCTTCTGGGCTTCCAGGGCGCCCGAACCGCCCACCTCGTCGGGAGCCAATCCGCTCATGGCGATGATCGGGATGTCAGGGCGGAGCTGCGGCAGCGCGCGGGCCAGCTCCGTTCCGCCGAGGCGGGGCATGTCCACGTCGGTGATCACAAGGGAGATTTCAGAGGCGCGGGAGATGAACAAGATGATCGCCTCCACGCCGTCGGCGCAGCTCAGGACCCTGTAGCCGTGCTTCTCCAGTATGGCGGTGCCGATGTGGCGGAACCCGGCATCGTCGTCCACGACGAGGATCAGCTCGCCGTGGCCGTTCGGCATGTCAAAGGGCGAGGCGCTCCCGGCCTGGGGCGCCTCGCTCTCGACCGCGGGCAGGAATACGCGGAACGTCGTGCCGCGGCCGACCACCGTGTCCAACCTGACGAAGCCCTTGTGGTTGGCCACGATCCCGCGCACCGTGGAGAGCCCGAGGCCCGTGCCCTTGCCCGTCCCCTTGGTCGTGAAGAACGGGGTCCAGATCCGTTCCAGAATCTCGGGCGCGATGCCGGTGCCGGTGTCGCCGACCTCGAAGACAAGCCAGGGTCCCGGCCGAGCTCCCGGGATCTTGGTGGCCTCCGCCGCGTCGAGGCGGAGGTTTGAGGCGGTGATGTGCAGCGTGCCGCCTTGTGGCATGGCGTCGCGGGCGTTCACGCAGAGGTTGAGGAGCACCTGGTGGATCTGCGTGGCGTTGCCCATCACCGGCCAGAGGTCGGAGGGAACCTTCTGCTGAAGCTCGATGGACTTGGGAAACGTCTCCGTGATGACGCCGATGATGTCGCGCGCGATGTGCTTCACCTGCGTGGGCTGGAGCTCGCTGGCGGTACTGTGCGCAAACCCGAGGATCTGCTTTACGAGCCCGGCGCCGCGCGCCGCGCTCTTGTTGACGGTGTCGAGGATCTTCAGGTCTCGCGGCGTCGACAGGCCGTCGCGCAGGAGCGGGGCCGCGAACATGATCGGGGCGAGGACATTGTTGAGGTCATGGGCGATGCCGGCTGCGAGCATGCCGATCGTGTCCAGGCGCTGCGCGTGGAGGAATTTCTCCTCGAAGAGCTTCTTCTCGGTGATGTCGGTCAGGAAGTTGAGGCGCGCCTTGGGCTGGCCCGCCTCGTCCCTGACGAGTGTGGTGTGGGTTTCCACGATAAGGTTGAGGCCTTTGCGGTCCCTCATCCGGATCTCGCCGTTCCAGAACCCCTTGCCATCGACGGCCGCGCGCACCGCTGCCAGGGCCTCGACATCGTCCATGCCCAGCAGCTTCTCGGGCGCCCGGCCCATCGCCTCGGCAGCGGTCCAGCCGAAGAGCTCCTCGGCACCCCGGTTCCAGAACTCAATCTCGTTGCCGAGGTTCACTATCACGATGCCCTCGTGTGACTTGGACAGGATCTCATTCTGCTCGCGGATCCGGGCATCGGCGAGCTTGCGCTCCGTGATGTCCTCCAGCGTTCCCTCATAGTGCTGCCCGTCTGGCCCGCCCTGCTCGACATGAATGTTCAGCTGGACCCAGATATGGGTGCCGTCCTTGCGTACCATCTGTGTCTCGAAGCCGGCGACCTTGCCGGACTCCTTTAGCCGGCGCTGCAACTCGGCGCGTGCCGCAATGTCGACGTAGCCGCTCTTCGCGCTGGACACCTCGCGCAGGGAGCTCTCGACCGAGTCGTAGCCGAAGATCTGCGCCATCGCGGGGTTTGCGGCCAGAATCCTTCCGTCGGGCTTCGTCGCGAAGATCCCAATGCGCGCGTTCTCGACGATGCCGCGGTAGGTGGCCTCGGCCTCGTGGCGTTTCGTGACGTCGACGACGACCCCCTCGAGGTCCCACTCGTTCGGCCCTGCGGGCCGGACCACGACCTCCTCGCTTAGCCAGTGCACGGCGCCGGCCCTGGCGATCCGGAATTGCTGCTCGTATCCGCTCCTCCCCTCGGCAAGCGCTCCCTCGGCTGTGAGCCTGGTTCTTTCGCGGTCGGGCGCGCCGTCATCGCTCCACAGGGTGCGATCATTGTCCAGGCAGGCCAAACGGTAGATGGGGCTGTCGCGAAGCTGCGGCGGCGTCCGGATCTTCCAGCGGTATGCGGTGCCCTCGCGCGTCACTCGGGCCCACCAGATTAGGACATTGGAACGCCGGAGCGTCTCGAGAACCAACCGGCCTTCGTCGGGCGTGGCGGCGGCGGCCCCCTGGGGACCGGCGGACACGGGTGGAACCACCCGCGGTGCCCGGCGCAGGTATATCAGCCCTGCCGCGACAAGGCCGGCAAGGCCGGCGGCAACGAGTGCCACGAATGGGGTTGTAAGAACTGCAAGAGTCACGTGGCGGGCGGGGTTTTCTCGGGCACTTGAAAGGGACGTGGTGAAACGGGCGGCAACAGGACCAGTAGGACCGCGCTGCCGATAATCCCACTTTCGACTGGGTAGACTGTCAAACGCGCGCCCTTTGGGAAATTTACCCATTTTATCAAGCAACGGCCGGAGGCTCCAAGTCGGTCGAGCCCGGCGCGGGCCCAGGCGTCGTCCGAATCAAGCCGCCGAGCGAGTCCAGGTTAGGACACTACCGCGCGAATGGTGGCTTCCTAATTTGAATCCCAACCACTTGCTTGAACTCGTCGATCGACACGGGAGCCTGAATCCGGTTCGAACCGAACGCCCGGGCGGCCTACCCCAGTACAAAGACATCCAGCAGGCCCGTTCCCCTTTGCACGGCGCACGGGGCCGATTTGCACACGCCGCCCAGGTTGTCCCATCCGGTGATTGAAGGCAGCCACTGCTGGCCGTCCCAGGCCTTGTGGTAAAGCGCCTGGCCCTGCGCCCCCACCCCGAAGACATCCAGCTGGTTGGGCGCCGACGACACGGCGCACGGAACCCAGTTCGAAACGAACACGCCGCCCAGGCGATCCCAGCCTGATTGTGAAGGCAGCCACTGCGTGCCATCCCAGGCCTTGTGATAAAGCGCCCCATCCTGCGCCCCCACCACGAAGATATCCAGCCGGCCCGGGCCCCATGACACGACGCACGGATATGAGCTGCACTGGCCGCCGAGGTATTCCCAGTCCGTCATGGAAGGCAGCCACTGCGTGCCGTCCCATGCCTTGTGGTAAACCGCCTGGTCGAGGCCCACCCCGAAGACATCCAGCCGGCTGGGCCCCCATGACGCGACGCACGGAGACGGTCGGAGCATGAATTGGCCGCCCAACCTGTCCCAGCCGGAAGTCGAGGGCAGCCACCCCACGCCGTTCCAAGCCTTGTGGTAGAGGGCCGCGTCGGCGCTGCCCACAACGAAGATATCGAGCCGGGTATTGTCCCATGCACTGACACAGGGATCCCCAACACACGCGCCGCCCAGGTTGTCGTAGCCAGTGACCGAGGGCAGCCAGGCCTGCCCATTCCAGGCCTTGTGATAGAGAACCCCGTCGGCGTTTCCCACGACGAAGGCGTCCAGCAGGATTCCGCGGGATGCCACGCACGGAGTCGATCCGCACACGCCTCCGAGGCCATCCCAGCCCGTGGGTGAAGGCGACCACCGCTGTCCATCCCAACCCTTGTGGTAGAGCGCCAGGTCGTTGCGGCCTACGCCGAAGATATCCGCATGGCCTCCCCCGGACGCGGCGCCCGGATTCAGGACACCCGTCTCGTCGAACGCACCGCCCATATTGTCCCAACCCGTGGCCGAGGGCAGCCACGCCTGCCCATTCCAGGCCTTGTGAAACATCGAGGGCAAGGCCGAGCTGCCGCCACCACCTCCGCCGCCGCCGCCTCCTCCGCCACCGCCGCCTCCGCCACCGCCACCTCCGCCGCCACCTCCTCCTCCGCCGCCTCCGCCGCCGCCACTAGATCCATCGGTCGTACCAGAGCACTGGCCAGTATAGGTCTGACCCACGCCGCCGTTACCATCGTCCCAAATTGCGTTGATCGCGTACGAATACGCGGTGCCAGCCTTCAATCCGGAGAAGACGGTAGTGCCGATTTGGACCGTACCGGCCGGCGGCGGGGCCTGCGTCGTTGTATTCCCCTGGGGATCCGTCTGGACAATGCTCAGGCTGTCGAAAAGGAAACCGGGGCTTACGTCCGCCACGTTCCACGATACTGCCATCGCGGACGAGCTCTGGGGATTGCAGCTAAACGACGGCATATGCTTTCTCCCGCACAGAAATCAGTAAAGTGTGGCCCGTGTCAAATTAGCACTACCGCGCGAATGGCAGTGTCCTAATATCCCGCGGGCTACGGGCCCGGTGCCACCGACTCTCCAAACTTTCCACCCAAGTCCCGAAGATAGGCATCCATCGTGCCGGTGTAGCCAAAAACGAATCGGGCCATGAATCTGAAGAAGACATTCCTGACTTCACCCCGCTCCGTGATGCGCAAGCGGCTTCCATCGGGCTCGGCGACAATCTCGTAGGTCCACGTCCCGCCGAACGGCAGTCCTTCGTCCGCAATCTTGGTCACCAGCCTTCCCGGTGGCTTGTCCTCCAGGACCACGTAGCTAAGGGACTGGTGCGTCGAGATTTCTCGGAAGCAAGTGCAGCCTTCGCGGGGGGGCAGGACATCGACGCGCTCAAGACTCGTTCGCCATGTCGGCATTGCCGAAAAATCGCGAATGGCGGCATAAAGCTCACCTGGGCGCCTGCGGAAAAGGGCAGCGCGCGAGGCCTCGTGCGCCCTTGGAAGCAGGGCGCCTACGAGGAGCACAAGCAGGACGGCCGCCGCCAGGGTAGCCAGGATCAAGACGGCGACCTTCACGGCGAAAGAGAGGCGCGCTGAGGGCTGCCGGCCTGCAACGCGTCAGCCGCTCCCGCCAGGAGCTCGAGGCCCTTTACGGCCCGGCGGCATTCGGAGGAGGACAATCGCCCGAGCATCTTGGCCACCCGCCGCTGATCGAGAACGGACGTCGCCGCCATTGCCTTGTCTCCCATCGCCGTGAGCCGCAGCTCGATTGTGCGGCGGTCCATCGCCCGGGGCGTGCGGGTGATGTATCCAAGCGATTCCAGGCGCCTGATGGCTGCCGAGATCGTCGATGCCGCCACACCGAGGTGCCGGGCAAGCCTTCCCGCCGTCACGCCCCTCCTTTCCTCAAGGTGGGCGAGCAAAGCAGAATCCTTGGCCGAGAGGCGGTAGGGGGTTGAGACTCCGCGCACGTGTTCGACGTGGCACGCCTAGTATATCCTAGGGTAGCAACGCTGAACTGAAGCAATTGAATCACTGTGCATTCCCTCATGATAGCGAAGCCAGATTATTTCGTCAAAACGAAGGGTTTGGCAGATCGCGGGGTCATGCTGTGGCTCGCGCGGGCTGCTTGGGAAACTACCCGTCCGGGCGCGGGGGCGGCCGCAAGGCAGGGTTTGCCCACGGCGCCTTTTTGCGATTCATCGGTCCCCAGGTGCCCGAACCCGAGACCATCCCGTGCCCGTTTGAGAAGAGGTTCCCGTCGCAGCTCGCGCGCGACGACTCCTTCTACATGAGCCTCGCCTACAACCAGGCGATCGACGCCTGGAGGCAGGACGAGGTTCCGATCGGCGCCGTGATCGTCATCGCGGGCGAGGTGATCGGCTCCGCCCACAACCGCGTCGAGCGCTCGGCGGACCCGACCGCGCACGCGGAGATGCTGGCCCTCACCCAGGCCGCGGCGCGCCTGGGCGACTGGCGGATCGAGGGGGCGACCGTCTACGTGACCAAGGAGCCGTGCCCGATGTGCTCGGGAGCGATGGTGATGGCGCGCGTCAAGCGGGTCTGCTACGCCGTCGCGGACCCCAGGATGGGCTGCCTCGGCGGGGCGGCCAACCTGAACGAGCTTCCGCGCTCGAACCACCATTTCGAGGTGGTCTCGGGAGGCTCCCTGGAGGCCGA
>DATNHT010000029.1:0-20647 GCA_035604815.1 Opitutaceae bacterium | reverse complement strand
GATGAAGGCGGACGCCGAGGCCTACCTCGGCGAGAAGATCACGCAGGCCGTGATCACGGTGCCCGCGTACTTCAACGACTCGCAGCGCCAGGCGACCAAGGACGCCGGCAAGATCGCGGGCCTCGAGGTCCTGCGGATCATCAACGAGCCGACGGCGGCGTCGCTGGCCTACGGACTCGACAAGAAGAAGGACGAGAAGATCGCGGTGTTCGACCTGGGCGGCGGAACGTTCGACGTGTCCGTGCTCGAGATCGGCGACGGCGTCTTCGAGGTCAAGGCGACCAACGGCGACACCCACTTGGGCGGCGACAACTGGGACGACGCCATCATCACGTGGCTCGTGGAGAGCTTCAAGAAGGACAACGGCATCGACCTGAGGAAGGACCCGATGGCGCTCCAGCGCCTGAAGGAGGAGGCCGAGAAGGCCAAGATCGCGCTCTCCTCGGCCCAGACCGTCGACATCAACCTGCCGTTCATCACTGCGGACGCGTCCGGCCCGAAGCACCTGAACGTGCAGCTGACCCGGGCCCGGATGGAGCAGATCTGCGACAGCCTCTCCGAGCGCTGCATCCAGCCCTTCAAGAACTGCCTCAAGGACGCCGACCTGACGTCGGCGCAGATCGACGAGCTCGTGCTCGTGGGCGGCATGACCCGCATGCCGAAGATCGTCGACATCGCGAAGAGCCTCGGCGGCAAGCAGCCGCACCAGGGCGTCAATCCCGACGAGGTCGTGGCGGTCGGGGCCGCGATCCAGGGCGGCGTCCTCAAGGGCGACGTGCGCGACGTCCTCCTCCTCGACGTGACCCCGCTGACCCTCGGCATCATGACGGCGGGCGACGTGGCGACCGCGATGATCCCGCGCAACACGACGATCCCCTCCAAGAAGACCCAGGTCTTCTCGACCTACAGCGACAACCAGCCCTCGGTGGAGATTGTCGTCCTGCAGGGAGAGCGCCCGATGGCCCGCGACAACAAGACGCTCGGCACGTTCCGGCTCGACGGCATCCCGCCGGCGCCCCGCGGCGCGCCGCAGATCGAGGTCACGTTCGACATCGACGCAAACGGCATCCTGCATGTCTCGGCCAAGGACCTCGGCACGGGCAAGGACCAGAAGATCACCATCCAGGGCTCCTCCGGGCTTTCGAAGGAGGAGGTCGACAAGATGACTAAGGAGGCGGAGCTCAACGCCGCCGAGGACAAGAAGCGCCGCGACGCCGTCGAGACGCGCAACCAGCTCGACACCGCCGTCTACCAGCTCGAGAAGACGCTCAAGGAGTCGGGCGACAAGCTTCCCGCCGAGAAGAAGTCGAAGGTCGAGGGCGTGCTCGCCGACGCGAAGAAGGCCCTCGAGAGCAACGACGCGGGCCGGATGAAGTCCGCGCTCGAGAGCCTGAGCAAGGCGGGCGCCGAGTTCTATGCCGAGGCCCAGGCGGCCGAGCAGGCGGCCCAGGCCGCGGGCGCCAAGGGCGGGAGCGCCGGGGCGGAGGCGCCGCCGCCCAAGCCCGAGAAGAAGGCCGACGTGGTCGACGCCGACTTCGAGGTCGTCGACGACGAGAAGGGCAAGAAATAACCAATTCCCGGACGCCGGGCTCTGCCGCCCCGATCCGATCTTCAACCCAAACCAAAACCCATATGGCTAAAGTCAAAATCAAACCCATCGGTGATCGCGTCCTCGTGAGGCATCTCGAGGACAAAGAGCAGGTCCGCGGAGGCATCATCATCCCGGACAGCGCCAAGGAAAAGCCCCAGGAGGCCGAGGTCATAGCCCTCGGCACCGGCAAGAAGGACGAGAACGGCAAGATCCAGCCCTTCGAGGTGAAGGTCGGCGACCGCGTCCTCGTCAGCAAGTACGGCGGCACCGAGGTTAAGCTCGAAGAACAGAAGTACACCCTCGTCCGCGAGGACGACATCCTCGGCGTCATCGCCTGAGGGGGGAACGAACAGACCAGCAAACAACAAAACAACCTCTATTACTATGCCTGCCAAACAACTCATATTCGACGAGTCCGCTCGCCAGAAGATCCTGCGCGGCGTCGAGATTCTCTCGCGCGCCGTCAAGGTCACCCTCGGGCCCAAGGGGCGCAACGTCATCATCGACAAGAAATTCGGGTCGCCGACCGTCACCAAGGACGGCGTGACCGTCGCCAAGGAGATCGAGCTGCCCGATCCCTACGAGAACATGGGCGCCCAGATGGTCAAGGAGGTCGCCTCAAAGACTTCCGACGCCGCCGGCGACGGGACCACGACCGCGACGCTCCTCGCCGAGGGCATCTTCCGCGAGGGCCTGAAGAACGTCACCGCCGGATCGAACCCGATCTTCCTCAAGCGCGGCATCGACAAGGCCGTCGAGGCCGCGGTCGCCGAGCTCGCCAGGGTTTCCAAGAAGGTTTCGGACCGCGAGGAGATCCGCCAGGTGGCGACCGTCTCCGCCAACTGGGACGAGACGATCGGCAACATCATCGCCGACGCAATGGACAAGGTCGGCAAGGACGGCACGATCACGGTCGAGGAGGCCAAGACCATCGAGACCACGCTCGAGGTCGTCGAGGGCATGCAGTTCGACAAGGGCTACCTCTCGCCGTATTTTGTCACCAACGCCGAGGCCATGGAGGCGGTCATCGAGGACGCCTACATCCTGATCCATGAGAAGAAGATCAGCGCGCTGAACGACCTGCTCCCGCTGCTCCAGACGGTCGCCAAGAGCGGCAAGCCGCTCCTCATCATCGCCGAGGAGGTCGAGGGCGAGGCCCTGGCCGCCCTCGTCGTCAACAAGATCCGCGGGACGCTAAACGTGGTGGCCGTCAAGGCCCCCGGCTTCGGCGACCGGCGCAAGTCGATCCTTGAGGACATCGCGATCCTCTCGGGCGGCCGCTGCTTCACGGAGGATCTCGGCATCAAGCTTGAGAACGTCCAGGTCAGCGACCTCGGGCGCGCAAAGCGGATCGTCGTCGACAAGGAGAACACAACGATCATCGAGGGTGGCGGCAAGGGCTCCGACATCCAGGGCCGCGTCAAGCAGATCCGCCGGCAGATCGACGAGACCACCTCCGACTACGACCGCGAGAAGCTCCAGGAGCGCCTCGCGAAGCTCGCGGGCGGGGTGGCCGTCATCAACGTCGGCGCCTCCACGGAGGTCGAGATGAAGGAGAAGAAGGCCCGCGTGGAGGACGCCCTCCATGCGACCCGGGCAGCCGTCGAGGAAGGCATCGTCGCCGGCGGCGGCGTCGCATTGCTGCGCACCGCCAAGGTCATCGACGCCCTCGCTCTCGAGGGCGACGAGAAGATCGGCTCGCAGATCGTCCGCCGCGCCATCGAGCACCCGATACGGATGCTCTGCGCGAACGCGGGCGTCGAGGGCGCGGTTGTCGCCGGCGAGGTTGCCGCAGGCAAGGGCAACTACGGCTTCAACGTCGCGACCGACAAGTACGAGGACCTCGTGAAGGCCGGCGTCGTCGACCCGACCAAGGTCACCCGCACGGCCCTGCAGAACGCGGCGTCCATAGCCGGGCTCCTGCTCACGACCGAGTGCATGATCACCGAGATCCCGGAGAAGAAGGAATCGGCCCCCGCGCATCCCCAGGGCGGCGGCATGGACTACTGATCCGTCCCGGCCAGGAACCGCGGAAAATACTCGCAAGCGCCCCGTCCGAAAGGCCGGGGCGCTTTTTTCTTGGTGCCTCGGGCGGGCGCTGGTCCAATCGTGGCACCCGAGAACATGGAAGTCATCGTCCTAGGAAGCGGCACCTCGCAGGGCGTGCCGATGATCGGCTGCGGTTGCCCGGTGTGCGCGTCGACGGATCCGCGCAACAGGCGGACGCGGGCGTCCGTCCATGTCGTCATGGACGGCCTCCACGTGCAGGTGGACGCTGCGCCCGAGTTTCGCCTGCAATGCCTCAGGGAGGCCGTCGACCGGCTCGACCTCTTCATCCTGACGCACGGCCATTCGGACCATGTCGCCGGGATGGACGACCTGCGCCGGTTCTGCGACCTGCGGGGCGGCCAGGGCCTCCCGGTCTATTCGACGGACGAGGGTATGGCCCGCGTGCTCGCGATCTATCCCTACGCGATCATGGACCGGCCGATCGTGCGCGGGTATCCCGCGTTTCACCTGGCGGAGATGCCCGAGGCCCTCGAGCTACCCCAGGGCACCATCCGCTCGGCGCTCCTGCCGCACGGGGGAACCCAGACACTCGGGCTCGTCTTCGCCGAGAGGAGCACCGGCAGGAGGTTCGCCTACTACACCGACTGCAAGCGGCTGCCGGACGAGGCTGTTGAACTGGCGCGCGGATCGGATGCGGCCATCCTGGACGGGCTCCGTCCTCTGCCGCATCCGTCGCACATGAGCATCGACGAGGCTGTCGAGGCCGGCAGGCGGATAGGCGCGCGGGGCGTCTGGCTCACGCACCTCACGCACCTGACGGACCACGCCGCGCTCGAGGCCGCCCTGCCCGAGCCGATCAAGCCGGCCTACGACGGGCTGAGGATTCGGCTGTAGGCGGGCCCCCCGAACCGCACCATGCTTAAAGGCGCCAAATCAGCGGCGGCATGCCTGGTTCTCGCCGGCATGGGCGTCCCGCCCCTGACCGCCGCCGCGGTCGGGGACGCGCGGGTCCTCGCCGGCTCCGTCCGGCTGCCGGACGCGGGCGGGCTCGCCATCGGCCGGTCGCGGATCCTGCGCACCGCGCTCACACCCGGGGAGCTCTCCGCGGCGCTGTCTTTCTCCGTCACGCTTAGGATGCGCGAACTCGACGGGCTGCGGACCCGCATCGCCTCGGGGGCGCGCGTCGCCGACTCCGAGATGGAGGCGAGATACCTGCCGCTGCGCGCCGACTACGAGCGCGTCGCCGCCTGGCTTGCGGCGCAGGGATTCGAGCAGACCCTGCGGGACCGCACCCACACATCGGTTTTCGCCCGGGGCAGCGTCGCCGATGTCGCGCGGGCCCTGGGCGTCCGGTTCGCCCGCGTGGCCGGCCCGGACGGCGAGTACACCTCGGCCATCACCGCCCCGGCGGTGCCCGTCGCCGTCGCCGCGGCGGTGCTCAGCGTCAACGGGCTCCAGCCCCAGCTGCGCCTGCGGCACATCAGGCCCGCGGGGCCCTCCCCGCGGGACGTCGTGGGCAGCTACGTCTACGTCACCCCCGACAACGTCGCCTCCGCCTACAATTTCCCGCATGCGGCGACCGGCGCCGGCCAGATCATCGCGATCGTCGGCGAGGCTCCGGTCCAGAGCAGCGACCTTTCGACCTTCTGGACCACCGCCGGGGTCGCACAGACCGCGGGCAACGTGACAACGGTCGACGTCGCCGGCGGCCCCGACCCCAGCCCCGACGCCAGCCTTGCCCGGGAGGCCGACCTCGATGTCCAGTGGGCGGGCGCCATGGCTCCCGGCGCCGGGATTCGGCTGTATCTTTCCGGCAATGTCTTCAGCTGTTTCACCCAGATCCTGAACGACATTCCCGCCTACCCGGCGATGTCGGTCGTCTCCATCAGCTTCGCGGACACCGAGGGCGACGAGGGGCCGGACGTGCTCCAGGCCTACTCCCAGACCTTTGCCGCCTACGCCGCGGCGGGTGTGTCGGTCCTGGTCGGCAGCGGTGACAGCGGTTCGAACCCCACCCCCGGAAAGGGTCCCGGAACCTATTCCGCCTCCGAGCCGCTCGCGGTCTCGTACCCGGCCAGCGATCCGAGCGTCACGGCGGTCGGGGGCACCGCCGTCAACTACGTGGGGAACTGGAACTATTCGGGCGAGATCGTCTGGAACGACATCGCAAACAACAAGAGCGCGTCCGGCGGCGGCGTGAGCAGCTATTTCACGAAGCCGCCGTGGCAGAGCGGCGGCGCGGTGCTCGCGGGCCAGACGATGCGCTGCGTCCCGGACGTGGCGGCCCTTTCGGTGGCCGACCTGCTTAACGTGACCATGCCGGGATTTGAGCCCTTCACCACGACGGGCCTGGGCGTCCTGATCTACGACGGCGGGCAGGCCGAGTCGGCATCCGGAACGAGCCTCGCGTGCCCGATCTGGGCCGCCGTGGCCGCCCTCGTCAACGAGGCCCGGACGGCGGCCGGGAAGGGGCCCATAGGCTTCCTGAATCCGCCCCTCTACGGCCTCGCGGGCAGCGGTGCGCTCAACGACATCACGAGTGGGACGAACGGGGCGTACTCCGCCGGCCCGGGCTACGACCTGTGCACCGGGCTCGGCAGCCCCAACGTGGGCAACCTGATCGCCGCTCTAGCCGGTTCGGCCGGCGCTGGCGCCCCCCACCGGCTGGTGAACATCTCCACCCGCGCCCAGGTCGAGACGGGCTCGAACATTGCGATCGCCGGCTTTGTCATCCAGGGACCCGCCGGAACGCAGAAGAACGTCCTCGTGCGCGGCGTCGGGCCGGCGCTGGCCGCCCTCGGCGTCTCGGGCGTCCTTTCCCAGCCCGTGCTGGGAGTCTACGACTCCGCGAACGCGCTCATCGCCAGCGACGCGGGCTGGGCCAACGCCCCGCAGGCCGGAACGTCCGCGATCCCCGCCCATTACCGCCAGGCCACCGCCGACGACATGAGTTCCGCCGGGGCCTTTGCGCTGCCCGCCGGATCGGCGGATTCCGCCATGCTGCTCACCCTGCCGCCAGGCGCCTACACGGTGCAGATCTCCGGGCAGGGCGGCACCTCCGGGGTGGGCCTGGTGGAGGTCTACGAGCTCGACACTTCGGCGCCCGAGGTGCTCGTGAACATCTCGGCCCGGTGCTTTGTGGGAACGAACTCCGAGGTGGCGATCTCCGGATTGGTCGTCGAGGGAAGCCAGCCCGCGCAGCTGCTCATCAGGGGCATAGGCCCCGCGCTGACAAGCTTCGGGCTCACGGGAACCCTGACCCAGCCCAAGGTCTCGCTGTACGACTCCTCGGGCACGCTCATCGCCAGCGACGCCGGATGGGGCAACATGCCTGTCGCCGGGACGTCCGCCGTCAACGCGTCCTACCGGCAGGCGAGCGCCGCCGACATGAGCTCCGTGGGCGCATTTGCGCTCACCGCGGGTTCCGCGGACTCGGCCATGGTGGTGACCCTTCCTCCGGGGCCCTATACCGCCATAGTCTCGGACGCCGGCGGCGCGACGGGCACCGGCCTGGCGGAAGTGTACGAACTTTCAGGCCCTTAACGGGTTAGTTCAAGTCCCAGGAGTGGGAAAGCCCCGAGTAAGGGGCGCGGCGGAGGCAATAGGGCTTGCTTTAATCCATACTCAAATAATGTAGATTCAGACTGTGCCCTCATGAAGCTCTCGAAGAAAGGCGAATACGCGCTTCGCTCCCTCATTAACCTCGGGATTGCCGCGGAGATGAAGCGCAAGCTGGTGCAGGTTTCGGAGCTTGCGGAAAGCGAGCAGCTGCCGGTCAAGTTCCTCGAGCAGATCCTCCAGGCGCTGAAGGAGGCCGGAATCGTGGCGAGCCAACGCGGAAAGTTCGGGGGCTATCGCCTTGCCAGGCCGGCGCGCAGGATCTTCATCGGCGAGGTGGTGCGCCTGATCGACGGGCCCCTCGCCCCGATCGGCTGTGTCTCGCAGACGGCCTACGAGCCCTGCACTTGCCCGGACGAGGCCCACTGCGGACTGCGGATGCTCATGGTGGACGTGCGCAACGCCATAGCCGACATCCTCGACCGCTACACGCTCGCGGACGTGGTCGAGATCACCCTGCGCAAGATGCGCCGGGACAGCGTGTCGCTGCCCTTCACGACCGAGGTCTCGAACGGCGCGCCGCTGGCGCGCGTGCCCGCCCGGATGGCCCGCCAGCAGCTTTCGCGCAGGGGTCGGCGCGCGCGCGCCCCGCGCACCGCCCCCTCCGAGGGGGTGCTGCACCACATCCTCGGTGAATACGCCATCTGAAGACCCCTTCGAAACCCGGCGCCCGGGCAGCAGTCAATATAAAGACGCAGTGATCCACAAGAACCAGCCCGCGGCGGCGACGGGAGGCTGCCCGAGACGCGGCGGCCCCCAGCGCCCATGAATCCCCCGGCGACATCCTCAGCCGCGCGCGCCCTCCTGGCCGGGCTCGCCCTCGCGGCCCTGTCCCATGCGGCGACGGCGTCGGCCAAGACGGTCGAGCTGCTCAACGTGTCCTACGACCCGACGCGCGAGCTCTATTCGGACTTCGACGCCGCCTTTGCCCGTTACTGGAAGGCGAAGACCGGCGATGACGTCATCGTCAAGCAGTCGCACGGCGGATCCGGCGCGCAGGCCCGGTCGGTGATCGACGGGCTGCAGGCCGACGTGGTGACGCTGGCGCTTGCGGCCGACATCGACAGCCTGCACGCAATTGCCGGCCTGGTTCCCGCCGACTGGCAGTCCAGGCTCCCGGAGAATTCGGCGCCGTACACGAGCACGATCGTCCTGCTCGTGCGCAGGGGCAACCCGAGGGCCATCAAGGACTGGGACGACATCGTCCGTCCGGGCGTCTCCGTGATCGTGCCCAACCCGAAGACCTCGGGGGGCGCGCGCTGGGCCTATCTCGCGGCGTGGGGCTACGCCGAGCGCAGGTACGGGAGCAAGGCCAAGGCCCGCGAATTCGTCGCCGCGCTGTACAGGAACGTGCCGGTGCTCGATTCCGGCGCCCGCGGCTCGACGATCACCTTCGCCCAGAAGGAGATCGGCGACGTGCTCCTCGCGTGGGAAAACGAGGCTTTCCTTGCGCAGAAGGAATTCGGCGCCGGAAGGTTCGAGACCGTGGTCCCCTCGGCCAGCATCCTCGCCGAGCCGCCCGTCGCCGTGGTCGACAAGGTCGTCGAGCGCCGGGGAACCGCCGCGGTCGCGAGGGCGTACCTCGAGTACCTCTACTCCGACGAGGGCCAGGACATCGCCGGGCGCAACTACTACCGCCCCCGCAGCAAGGCGGTCGCGGAAAGGTACGCCGGCGTGTTTCCCAAGCTCAAGCTCTTCACCATCGACGAGGCGTTCGGCGGCTGGAGCGCGGCGCAGAAGACCCACTTCGCCGACGGCGGCGTGTTCGACCAGATCTACCAGAAATGACCCCCGCGCGATCCTCCCGCTCGATCCTGCCCGGCTTCGGCCTGTCCATGGGGTTCACGCTGGCCTATCTCGGGCTCATCGTCCTCGTGCCGCTGTCGGCGGCCTTCCTGCGCGCGGCCGGGATGAGCGGGCACGATTTCCTCGCGGCCGTGGCGTCGCCTCGTGTCGTCGCGGCTTACCGGCTGAGCTTCGGGGCGTCGCTGGCGGCGGGCGGGGTGAACATGGTCTTTGGCCTGGTTGTCGCCTGGGTGCTCGTGCGGTATTCGTTCCCGGGAAGGCGCATCGTCGACGCCCTGGTCGACCTGCCCTTTGCGCTGCCAACGGCCGTCGCCGGCATCGCCCTCACGTCGCTCTACTCGCCGAACGGGTGGATCGGCCGCTGGCTTGCTCCCCTCGGCTTCCGGGTGGCGTTCACGTGGACGGGCGTCTTCGTGGCGCTCACCTTCATCGGGCTGCCCTTCGTCGTGAGGACCGTCCAGCCCGTTCTCCAGGAACTGGAACCCGAGATCGAGGAGGCTGCGTCGACCCTGGGCGCGAGCCGCTGGCAGGCCGTCACCCGCGTCCTGCTGCCCGAGATCGCGCCGTCGCTGCTGACCGGCTTCGCGCTGGCCTTCGCGCGGGCGCTGGGGGAGTACGGCTCGGTCGTCTTCATTTCGGGCAACATGCCCATGAGGACCGAGATCGTCCCGCTCCTGATCATTACCAAGCTGGAGCAGTACGACTACCGCGGCGCGACGGCGATCGCGGTCGTCATGCTGGTGTCGTCCTTCGTCCTGCTGCTGCTCATCAACCTGCTCCAGAAATGGAGCAGCCGCTACAATGCCATATGACGTGAATCGGCGTTTCGCGCCCTGTCCGGCCGACCAAGGATCGGGCGATTGACACGGAACAAAGCGACCCTCCGGCCGTCCCTCCACCCATTGGCCTCCGTCATCGCAAGCACGCTCCCCTCCCTCCCGGCCCGCGCGGTCGCGCCGCGCGCGACGCGCGACCCCGCGTGGGCGCGCTGGCTGCTCACCGCGGTCGCCCTCGCGTTCCTCGCCTTCTTCCTCGTGCTGCCGCTCGCGGTCGTCTTCGCCCAGGCGCTGGAAAAGGGCGCCGGCTACTACGCGGCCGCGATCCGCGAGCCCAATGCGCTCGCCTCGATAAGGCTGACGCTGCTCACGGTCGCGATCGTGGTGCCGGCCAACATCGCGTTCGGCGTCGCCGCGGCCTGGGCGATCGCAAAATTCAAGTTTTCCGGCAAGAGCATCCTGACGACGCTGATCGACCTTCCCTTCGCGGTCTCGCCCGTCATCGCGGGCCTCATCTACGTCCTTGTCTTCGGGGCCCAGGGCTGGTTCGGCCCGTGGCTGATCGCGCACGACCTGCGGGTCATCTTCGCCGTGCCGGGGATCGTGCTCGCCACGGCGTTCGTCACGTGCCCGTTCGTCGCCCGCGAGCTGATTCCGCTCATGCAGGCCCAGGGGACGGACGAGGAATGCTCCGCCGTGACACTCGGGGCGAACGGCTGGCAGACCTTCTGGCGCGTGACCCTGCCCAACATCAAGTGGGGCCTGTTCTACGGGGTGATCCTGTGCAACGCCCGCGCGATGGGCGAGTTCGGCGCCGTCTCCGTGGTGAGCGGCCACATCCGCGGCGAGACAAACACGATGCCGCTTCACGTGGAGATCCTCTACAACGAATACAACATTGTCGGGGCGTTCGCGGTGGCCTCGCTCCTCGCCCTCCTCGCGCTCGCCACGCTCGTCCTCAAGTCGGTCGTCGAATGGAGGCAGTCCGGAGTCCGATGAGCATCGAGGCGCACGGAATCCTCAAGAAGTTCGGGGCGTTCACGGCGCTCGCCGGCGTCGACCTGCACGTCCCGCAGGGCAAGCTTGTGGCCGTGCTCGGCCCGTCGGGTTCCGGCAAGACGACGCTCCTCAGGATCATCGCCGGCCTGGAATTCCCCGACCCGGGCAGCGGCCGGATCCTCTTCCACGGCGACGACGTGACCGACGTGCCCGCAGGCAGGAGGCGGGTGGGGTTCGTCTTCCAGCACTACGCGCTCTTCCGGCACATGTCGGTCATTGAGAACGTCGCCTTCGGGCTCAGGGTGCGCCGCCGCCGCGAGCGGCCCTCGCCCGCGATGATCCTGGAGCGGGCGCACAGGCTGCTCGAGCTGGTGCAGCTGGACGGGCTGGCCGGCCGCTTCCCCTCGCAGCTGTCGGGCGGCCAGCGCCAGCGGGTGGCGCTCGCCCGGGCGCTCGCCGTCGAGCCGAAGGTGCTGCTGCTCGACGAGCCCTTCGGCGCGCTGGACGCCCGCGTGCGCAAGGAGCTGCGCCGCTGGCTCCGGCGCTTCCATGACGACATCCAGCTGACGACGATATTCGTGACCCACGACCAGGAGGAGGCCCTGGAGATCGCCGACGAGGTCGTCATCATGAACCAGGGCCGGGTCGAGCAGGTGGGCACCCCGCAGCAGGTCTACGACAAGCCCGCGACGCCATTCGTCTACCAGTTCCTGGGAAACGTGAACGTGCTGCGGGCCCCCGCGCTCGCCGTGGCCCGCCGCCCGGACGGGCGGGTCGTGGAGAACGTCCCGGAGGGCCAGATCTACGTGCGCCCCCACGACATCGAGCTGACGCCGCACGACGCGGGCGGATCGGGATTGTCGGCCATCGTCCGGCACCTGCACGCCGCGGGCCCGCACGCGAGGCTCCTGCTGGAGCAGGTGCAGACGCGCGAGCAGGTCGAGGTCGAGATTTCGCGGTCGGAGCTCTCCGACCTCAACCTGAGGGTGAACGACCTGGTCCGCATGCGGCTCAGGCAGGCCCACTCGTTCGACGAGGACTACGCGATCTAGGCCGGGAGCGGCCCCCTTTTCCCAAGACAGAAACTCAACCCACAACCCATATGGCCAAGATATACAACGACATCACCGAGACGATCGGCAACACGCCGCTCGTCCGCCTCAACCGGACCGCCGCCGCCCACGGGGCGCAGGCGGAGATCCTCATGAAGCTGGAGTTCTTCAACCCCCTGTCGAGCGTGAAGGACCGGATCGGATACTCGATGATTGACGACGCGCTGAAGAGCGGCCGCATCAACAAGGACACGGTCCTCATCGAGCCGACGAGCGGCAACACGGGCATAGCGCTCGCGTTCGTGGCGGCGGCCCGCGGGCTCAAGCTCGTCCTGACCATGCCCGAGACGATGACGACCGAGCGCAGGAAGATCCTCAAGGTCCTGGGCGCCCGCCTGGTGCTGACCGAGGGCGCAAAGGGGATGAAGGGGGCGATCGCCAAGGCCGACGAGCTCGCGTCGAAGATCCCGAACAGCGTCATCCTCCAGCAGTTCTCCAATCCGTCCAACCCCGCGATCCACCGCCGCACCACGGCGGAGGAGATCTGGAACGACACCGACGGCAAGGTCGACATCGTCGTGTCCGGAATAGGCACCGGGGGCACCATCACGGGCGTCGGCGAGGTCATCAAGCCGCGCAAGGCGTCGTTCAAGCTGATCGCGGTCGAGCCGGCGGGCTCGCCGATCCTCTCGGGCGGCCAGCCGGGGCCGCACAAGCTGCAGGGCCTCGGCGCCGGCTTCGTGCCCGCCGTCCTGAACACCAAGATCTACGACGAGGTGATCACGGTGAAGGAGGATGACGCCGCGCCGGTCAGCAAGCAGATCGCGAAGCTCGACGGGGTCCCGGTCGGGATCTCCTCCGGCGCGGCGGTCTGGGCCGCCATCCAGGTCGCCAAGAGGCCCGAGAACAAGGGCAAGCAGATCGTCGTGATCATCCCGTCGTCGGCCGAGCGCTACCTCTCGTCGTGGCTCTTCGCCGACCTGAGCATCGAGAGCGACTCGATCGACGACCTGCTGCCACCTGCAAAGGCCTGAAAAGAGGACGGTCCCCGCCCGGCCCGATCCCGGCGCCGCGGCGGGGCCCGCTCATTTGCCGCGGGCGGGAAGGGGCATCACCCACCCGGGCGGGTTGACCGGCACCACCACGCGCTCGCCCGCCCGGATCCGCGGGGCGTAGCGGTCCCAGTGCATGTCGACGTAGGCGGGCTCGCGGTACCTCGGGATGTTGGTGAGAAGCCCCAGGACCACGAGGGCCGCGGCCATGCCGGCCGCCCGGCCCTTCCCGCCCGCGGTCATGAGAAGCAGCCAGATCGCGATCAGCTGGGGGATGAAGACGTACCTCGCGTGGGCGAGCGGCTGGAAGTACTCGTACAGCGTGTATCGGGTCCTGAGGAAGGCGCCCAGGAGCATCGCGGCGAACGCGAGGCCGAGGAGGCCCCGCTCCTGGCGAAGCGCGCCGGGCCGGAAGGCCATGTACCCCACCCCGGCGAGGGTCGCGATCCCCATGATCGTGCCGATGTACTGGTCCGTGTCGCGGGCCACGAGCGAGCCGAGGAGGATCGAGCCGCCGATCCGGCGGGCGACGGCAGGGAGAAAGAGCCGCACCGCGACCTGCTTGTCCTGCGCCGGGGCCCCGGGCATCGGCGGCTCCGTGCAGAAGAAGTAGAGCTGGACAAGGGCGCACGCGAGGATGATGGCGGCCAGGACCGCGCTTGCGCGCGTCCTGCGGCTCCAGGCGCGCCAGGCGAAGAGCGGGGCGAGAATAATGGAGAATGGGCCGGTGAGCCCCAGGAGCGCCGCGGCGGAGACGTCGTGGCCCCACTGCCGGCCGCGCTCCGGGTCCCGCGAAAGCAGGAGAAGCACCAGGCCCGCCGCCAGCACCCACTGGAGGTTGACGACGTTCAGGAACACCTCGAACGTGTCCGGGACGAGGACCACCGCGAGGGCGCAGGCGCCGGCGAAGCGGGGCAGGGGGCTGCGCCGCGACAGCGCCCGGGCCGCCACATAGAGGGTGACCGCGCCCGCGCATGCCACGAAGATAGCCGGGGCGCGCGAGGGGTCGATGGCCGCCGCCGCCTCCGCGATGATCCGCAGGATCGTGTGGAGGTAACCGGCGAAGGGCTCGAGGAAGGACCTCCAGCCGAACACGTACGCCCGCTGGAAGAAATAGGCGTCCTCGCCCCAGAACTGGGGGTTCGTCAGGGCCTCGGCGCGGCGCAGCCCGAGGATGACCGCGCACGCGGCGAGGACGGCGAGCCCTGGGGGATCGGCGAGGACGCGCGCGACCCGGCCGCGCGCCGTCACCCCGCGGGCCCGGTTTGCGGGGACCTCGACCATTTGAGGAAGCAGACTCCGATCGCGGTCAGCGACACGGCCATGCCAACGGATTTCATGATGATGCCGGCGAGCAGCTGGTCGTCGGCGGGCGTGAACCCGGCGATCAGCCGCGGCGCATACTCGTAGGTCGGATAGAGAATGTCGCGCGAAAACACGACGTAGGCCGAGACCGGGATCATCCCGACCTCGGTGGCGGCCGCATAGAGTATGCGCACCCCGTATCCCGGGGCGGGGAAGGCCGCCGAGGGGCTCGCGAGCGGCCACCAGTAGAGGACGGACGCCGCCAGGAACATGAGGTGCTCGCCGACGTGCGCCAGCTTGTCCTGGAGGGTCCACTCGTAGAGGAACGGGGCGTGCCAGGCGCTGATCAACCCGACCGAGAGGACGGCGCAGGCCAGCGGGCTGAGGAGCATCCGGAGCGCCGGGCGCAGCCCGGGAAGCGAGAGGACGGGGTCCACCATCCACGCCGGGGTGCCCAGGAGCGCGAGAAGCGGCACCGGGTACATGATGAGCAGGTGCTGCACCATGTGGGCCGAGAGAAGGAAGCGCTCGCCGACCTGGTCGAGCGGCGAGCCCACGGCCAGGTAGAAGATGGCGAGCGCCGCGTAGAAGAGGGCCGCCCGGCCGCGCGGGTAGGTCTCGCCGGGCGCAAGCCTCGCCCTGAGGGGGCCGGCAAGGATCGCGTAGAGCCAGCCCGCGAAGATGAGGCCGCCCGTCAGATACGGCTCGTTGTGCCAGTGCCGCCAGTCGATCATCGATGTGCCCGGATGGCCCCGGGCCGGCGGCTCATGCGATCCGGGTCACCGCCGCGGGCGGATCCGCCATCGTCACCGGGAGCGGCTTGCTTGCCTCGGCCCCGAAGAGCCTGAGGAGCGCCCACATGGTCGCCGCGGCGAGGAAGAGCCCGATGAAGAACAGGATCGTGCAGAAGGCCCTGTCCCAGCGCAGGTGCATGAAGTAGAAGATGACGAACATGAACTTCACGGTGGAGAGGACGACCAGCACCGAGAAGAGGAGCCAGCGCATGAATGGCAGGTACACGGTGACGAGCTCGAGGCCCGTTATCACGGCGAGGAGCATCGCGATCTGGACGAAGATCCAGAACTTGTTCTGCTCGAGCTCGTGTCCGTGGGCGGGGGCTAAGGAGGCGGGGGAGCTCATGGTGTCTTGATTCTCGGGAGGCCGGTCAGATGTACTCGAGCAGGTACACGGCCGTGAAGATCACGATCCAGACGATGTCGACGAAGTGCCAGTACAGGCCCATCGACTCGACGTCTATCGCCTGCTTCTCGGTCAGCCGGCCCGTGAACGAGTAGAGCAGCATCCCGCTCAGCCAGATGACCCCCACGAGGACGTGGAGACCGTGCGTCCCCGTCAGGGTGAAGAACGTCGAGCCGAGGATGCTGTTCGTGATCGTCAGGTGCTTCTCGTAGACGAAGTTCCTGAACTCGTAGACCTGGCAGCCGAGGAAGATGCAGCCGAAGAAGATCGTCGTCAGGAGCGACCAGCGCATGCTCCTCAGGTTCCCCTTCTGGATCGCGTTGACGGCGAGCGCCATCATTAGCGACGACATGAGCAGGATGAAGGTCGAGAAGGACGTGAGCTCGATGCTGAAGACCTGGCGGGCGGGAAGGGTGCCGGGAGGGGGGTGCAGCCGGTAGATCAGGTGCGTCGAGATGAGGCAGCCGAAGAACATGCAGTCCGACGCCAGGAAGGCCCACATGAGGATCTTCTTGTTCGGGATCCCGGTCGATGTGGTCGGGTCGAAGTGGTGGTCGATGGTGGCTGCTGCCGCGTCGCTGCTCATGGGGGTCGGGATAGCCTGCGTTTTCGGGGCTCAGTGCCGGGGCGCATATCCGGCGTGCGGGTCCTCGCCCTTCACGCTGCCGTCCTCGTTGAGGTGGATGTGGGTGCCCTCGGCGCCCTCCAGCGCCCAAAGGAACACCGAGACGACCATGATCGCCCCGCCGGCGATCGTGACGGCTATCTTCGGTCCCCAGAACCCGGGGTACAGGCTGTGGTCGGCCGGGTCGATGACGGCCGTGCCGATCGCGCCGACAAAGATGCCCACGCCCGCGAGGAACGGATAGACCGACTGGAATGGCATGTGTATCCCGCCGTGCGCGTCCTCGGCCTTCGCGTGCTCCACGGACTCCCTCGCGACCTCCTGCTCGTGGCGCTTCTCATACCACCAGCCGTCGCGCGCGTGGATGGTCGGGATGACCCTGAAGTTGTACTCGGGCACGGGGTTCGGGAGGCTCCACTCGAGCGTCCGGGCGTCCCACGGGTCCCTGCTGGTCGGCTCGCCCTTGTAGTACGTGTAGACCAGGGTCACCAGGTAGACCCCAATCCCGATCGCCAGGATGAAGGCGCCCACGGACGAGATGAGGTTGCCCAGGTTCCAGCCCATGTTGGCGTCGTAGGTGAACGTCCGGCGGGGCATGCCCTCGAGCCCCAGGAAATGCATGGGGAAGAACGTCGCGTTGAACCCGACGAAGACCAGCCAGAACGACATCTTGCCCCAGAACTCGCTCACCTTGCGGCCGAACATGAGCGGGAACCAGTAGTGGATGCCGGCCAGGAGCGCGAAGAGCGATCCGCCGATGAGCACATAGTGGAAATGGGCGACGACGAAGTAGCTGCCGTGCTGCTGCAAGTCGGCCGGGGCGGCGGCGTGCATGACCCCCGAGAAGCCGCCGAGCATGAACATCCACAGGAACCCGAGCGCGAACATCATCGGGGTGCGCATGCTCAGGTGGCCCCCCCAGAGCGTCCCGATCCAGTTGAATATCTTCACGCCCGTGGGCACGGCGATCGCCATCGTCATCAGCGCAAAGGCCGCGGTCGCAACCGTGCCCAGGCCCGACGTGAACATGTGGTGGCTCCAGACGCCGAAGCCGAGGAGGCCGATGCTCGCGCCCGAGAAGACCACGATCGGGTAGCCGAAAAGGGGCTTTCGCGAGAAGGTCGGCAGAATCTCGGAGATGACCCCCATCGCGGGAAGGATGAGGATGTAGACCTCCGGGTGCCCGAAGATCCAGAAGAGGTGCTGCCAGAGGATCGGCAGGCCGCCGTTCGAGACCTCGAAGAAGTTCGTGCCGAAGAGCCGGTCCATCATGAGCTCGACGAGGGCGATCGTGATCGCGGGGAACGAGAGGATGATCAGGAACGAGGTGAAGAGCGTCATCCACGTGAACACCGGCAGCCGCATCATCGTCATCCCCGGGGCGCGCAGGTTGATGATCGTGACGATGAAATTGAGCGCCGCGGCGATGGAGGCCACGCCGAGCAGCTGCAGCCCCATGACCCACATGTCGATCGCATGGGTGGGGCTGAAGGTCCTGGTCGTCAGCGGGGCGTAGCCGAACCAGCCGGCATCGGGCGCGCCGTCCTTCATGAACCAGCCGAGGTTCACGATGATCGCCCCCACCAGGAACGTCCAGTACGAGAACGCGTTGAGCCGCGGGAAGGCCACGTCGCGCGCCCCGATCTGGAGCGGCATCACGAAATTGAAGAACGCCGCGCCGATCGGCATGACGACGAGGAAGATCATCGTCGTGCCGTGCATCGTGAACATCTCGCTGTACTGCGCCGACGTGAGGAACGTGTTGTTCGGGACCGCGAGCTGGACCCGGATGAGGAGCGCCTCGATCCCCCCCACGATGAGGAAGAAGAGTCCGGAAATCCCGTAGAGGAAACCTATGCGCTTGTGGTCGACGGTTGTCAGCCAGCTCATGAGGCCGGTCTTCGCCGTCGGGCGCCAGAGGACCAAGGGCTTCGCCGCGCTCTCGCCCTTGGCGAGGAAATCGGATTTGGCGACGGCTTCCATGGCGCGGGTCACTTGAGGCTCTCGAGGAAGGCGATGAGGGCGTCCTCGTCGCCGGGGGCCAGCTTGATTTCGTTCTTGAGGTACCCGTTGACCCACATCTTGTTGCCGGGCTTCACGTCGTTCGGGGCGTGGATCCAGCGGTGGAGCTCGTCGCGGTTGTTCTCGAGAAGCCCCCCGGCGATCGTCGTGCGCGCGCCGACGTGGGTCAGCTCCGGCCCCTGGATCCCGACGGCTCCGGCCACCCCGCGGATGGTGTGGCAGCTGGCGCAGGTCTTGGAAACGAAGAGCTCGCGCCCCTTCGCGATCATCGACGGGTCCTCGCCGCCCCCGGGCAGCTGCTGCGCCCGCCAGGCGTCGAGCGGGGAGACGTCGAACCTGTCCGTGTAGCCCGGCTCGTTCCTGCGAAACTTCCTGTAGGCGGCAAACTGGGCCTTCGGGCCGGCGCCTGCGCCGGCCGCCGCGGCCGCGACCGTGCGTGCGGGTGCCATCTGCGCATTGAGCCAGTCGTTGAACTCCCTCGGGCCGAGCGCGATCACTCGGAAGCGCATGAGCGCGTGCGACTCGCCGCAGAACTCGGCGCACTGCCCCCAGAAATACCCGGGCTTGTCGGCCCTGATCCATAGGAAGTTCCCGCGGTTGGGCACCATGTCCACCTTGCCGGCCAGCTTCGGGATCCAGAAGCTGTGGATGACGTCCACCGTCCGCAGGTTGATGTGGACCGGCCGGCCCGCCGGGATGACGAGCTCGCTGCCGGTCGTGAGCGCGGCGCCGACGAGCTTGCCCGTCGGGTCGACCGTCTGGGCCGTCTCGTTCGGATACTCGAACTTGAACCACCACTGGTAGCCGGTTGCCGTGACCTCGTAGGCGTCGGCCTTCTCCTCCTCGGGGACGTCGTAGCTGAACCAGACTCCCCTGAGGGTGGGGATCGCGATGACCACCAGCGAGAACACCGAGGCGGCGATGAGGCTCACCTCGACGACCGGATTGCCGTGGTGCTGCTCGGGCGGCTCGGCGTGCAGGTCGGCGTCGCTGCGGGCCCTGAACTTGATCATCGCATAGGCGAGCGCGCTGCCGACAAGGACAAAGATGACCAGGGTGACCCAGCACGTGACGTAGAAGAGGTCCAGCTGCTCGCGCGCGACGGGTCCGTTCGGATCGAAGGTCGACTGCGGGCCGTCCAGCCAGAAGCAGCCGGAAAGCAGGGCGGAACCGGCCAACGCCGCGGCCGCCGGGGCCCATCGGGCCAGGCGGGTGGGAAGATCGGGGATTCGCATGGGTGCAGTCGGAACTGTATGGCGGCCGGGGGCGGCCTCCGGAACGCGAAGTACAGTCAGCGAACATCCGGGCATTTCAAGCAATAATCCGAGACAATTTTGGCCGGTTTGGCCCGCGGTGTCCGGCTGGAGCGCCCAGCGGCGCCTATTTGCGTGGCCTGCGCTGCCATTAGCGGTGTTTCCGGCGGGCCTGCTGGATCTTTACGGCCACTAATGGCCGCCTGTTTCGAATTGCCCTTCCGGCCGACCTGGGGGACCGTGTGCCCCCCCATGAAGACGCGCCTCGTTCTCGTCACCGCCCTTGTCGCCCTCGCCACCTCCGGCTGCGGCCAAAAGGACACGTCGGCCTCGGCCGCGGCGGCAAGCCCCGCCGGCCCACGCGAGATAGAGATCACGGGGGGCGACACGATGAAGTACAGCGTCACGGCGATCGAGGCCAAGCCCGGCGAGGACATCAAGGTGGTCCTGACCAACATCGGCACGCAGCCGAAGGAAGTCATGGGGCACGATTGGGTCCTCCTGAAGGCCGGGGCGGATGCCGCCGCATTCGATGCGGCCGCGCTAAGTTCGAAGGAGACCGGCTATATCCCGGCCGCGCTCAGCGACGAGATAATCGCCAAGATCGACCTGCTCGGGCCGCGCAAGTCGGGCGAAGTCGAATTCAAGGCCCCCATGGTGCCGGGCGATTACGTCTTCCTGTGCACCTTCCCGGCGCACTTCCAGGCGGGGATGAGGGGCGTGCTGACGGTCAAGTGAATGTCGCCCGCCGACGCGGGTAAGGATCCGCCCCCCTCGGGGGGGCGGACTGATCTCCTGCGGGAGGGGGGCCGCGCCTTCCTTGGAGCGGTTCACCTCAACGTCAGGTTGAACGATTCATTGATATGCGTACGGAATGACGTACGGTGCGCGCATGACCTCAATTTCCGTTACAAAGGCGCGCTCCAGGCTGTACCAATTGGTTGACGATACCTCTGCCTCACATGAACCGATTCAAATCACCGGCAAGCGCAGCAACGCAGTGCTCGTATCCGAGTCGGATTGGCGAAGCATCCAGGAAACCCTTTACTTGGTGTCCATCCCCGGTATGCGCGCCTCGATCCGGAAGGGATTGCGGGAGCCCCTCGGCAAGTCCTCGACCACTCTCGCCTGGTGAGTGGGGAGCTTTACTACACGAAGCAGGCGCAGAGAGATGCCAAGAAGATCGCGTCTTCAAATCTTCGCCCACAGGTCGAGAAGCTTCTCGAGATTCTCAAATCCGATCCATTTCGGAGCCCGCCGCCATTCGAGAAGCTTGTTGGCGATCTGGCCGGCGCATACTCGCGACGTATCAACATCCACAACCGGCTTGTTTACCAA
>DATNHT010000028.1:0-6890 GCA_035604815.1 Opitutaceae bacterium | reverse complement strand
CTTGGTTTCGCATCCCGCAGACATCGGTCGGCCGACGCCAGCCTATTCAGAGAACTGCCCGTCGATCTGTGGAGCGCGCAACTCCCCGCATGCGCCTGCGTCCGCCAGGCCAATGCAGGTTCACCCCCGTCGGCTCGCGGAAACACGGGCTTGGCACCGTTTCGCCACGCGGCAAGCTCGGCGCGTGTGATGCAGCGGGTCCCTATCGTCTATGGCAAAACCAACACTGCCGAGAGCCTCGTGCGCGGGCTGTCTGCCGAGGGTATTCCCGTGCGCTGGGCGGCCTCGGGCGACGACGCCCTGGCCTCGCTGCATACGCAGCCGCAGGACGTGGTGGTCCTTGACTGGATGCTGCCCGGCACAAGCGGCGTGGACGTGCTTCGCGCCCTTGGGTCCCAGGGCCAGCGCGTGCCCGCGCTGCTGCTAACGGCGCCCGTCGCCGTGAGCGACCGCGCAAACGGCCTTGAGGCTGGAGACGACGACTATCGGACGAAGCCCTTTGCGCCTGCCGAATTGTTGGCGCGCGTGAGGGCACTCGTGCGCCGGGCGACACCGATCGGGGCGCCGAAGCCAGCCCGTCGCCCTTTCGCGTGGGCCAGGGCAATGGCAGTCCTCCCGGGCTTCCTTGGCACGCTGGCCGCCCCGTTGGCGGCCGACGACGTTGCGACTGCGGCCAACGGCAGCGCGCCGTGGAGCATCCACACCCAGGCAACGTGGATCGACCAGGAACACCCCGCCTTTGATTCCCCATACGAGGGTCCGAACAGCCTCACGGGAGCGTCCCAGGCCGAGAGGACGTTCTCAATCTCGTTATTCCTTGGTTATCGGATCCGCGCCGGTACAGAGCTTTATTTTGACCCCGAGATTTTCCAGGGCCACGGTCTCAGCAATACGCTGGGAATGGCCGGCTTTCCCAACGGGGAGGCCGTCAAGGCAGCGTTCTTCAACCTGCACTACAACACGTCGCGCCTCTACGTCAGGCAGACTTTCGGGCTTGGCGGCGAGACCGAGAAGGTCGCCGACGGCCAACAGAATGTTGCCGGCTCCTACGATGTGAACCGGATCACGCTCACCGTCGGCAAATTCTCATCCCAAGATCTATTTGACGACAACGCCTACAGCCATGACACGCGGTCGCAGTTCATGAACTGGGCTCTCTGGGAAAGCGCCGCCTGGGATTATCCCGCCGACGTCGTGGGATTCACCGCGGGCTTTGTCGCAGAATGGAACACGAAGGATTGGGCGCTCCGCTACGGCATCTTCATGGAGCCGACAGTCACGAACGGATCACGTCTTGATTACCACCTGCTCGACGCGCACGGCCAGGTCCTCCAGTTCGACAGGCGCTACTCGATTGGCGACCTGGCGGGGACGCTCAGGCCCTTCGTGTACTGGAACCAGGCGCACATGGGAAACTACTCGGACGCAGTCGCCAGTCCCGACATAAGCGACGCGCTTTCCCAGTCGCGCGCCTACCGCTCAAAGGTGGGATTTGGGATGAGCTGGGACCAGCAGCTGACCCAGGACCTGGGTGTCTTTGTGCGCCTAAGCTGGGACGACGGGCGCTCCGAGTCGTTTGCCTTCACCGAGATCGACCGGTCGCTGGCCGCGGGCCTGAGCGTGGGCGGCGCCCGCTGGGGCCGCAAGAGCGACACGCTTGGGATCGCCGGGGTCGTGAACGGCATTGCGCCAAGCCACCGGGCGTACCTCGAGGCTGGTGGCACCGAGGGGCTGATCCTCGGAGACGGCAGGCTCAACTACGGCCAAGAGGAGATCCTGGAGACCTACTACAGCGTCCAGGCCGCCAAATGGCTCTGGATTTCGCCTGATTTCCAGTATGCGACCCATCCCGGCTACAATCGCGACCGCGGCCCGGTGCCTATCTACGCCCTGCGGGTCCACGTGGAATTCTAATCCTGCATACCGTTCAGTCTCGAATATCGTTTTCCAAGTGCCGTTTAACTGCGGACCATTGAAAGGCAAAATCATGGGCACCTCGAATTTCCTCCGGGCAGAGGCGGCGCCCGAATGAAGCGGCGCCTCGATGAGATTCTTGTCGCGCGCGGGCTCGCCGAATCGCGGACCCAGGCGAAGGCGCTCATCATGTCGGGCCGCGTGTTCCGCGGGACCGAGCGCCTGGACAAGCCGGGCCGTGAGCTCGCGGAGGACTGCGAGGTCTCGCTCGTTAGGCCGCCGCGCTTCGTGAGCCGGGGCGGCGAGAAGCTGGCGGCGGCCCTGGAAAGGTATGCGATCGACCTCAAAGGCGCGCATGTTCTCGACGTCGGAGCGTCGACCGGAGGCTTCACCGACTGCGCGCTCCAGTCGGGGGCGGCTTCGGTCGTGTGCGTGGATGTCGGCCGCGCCCAGCTCCACGCGAGGCTAAGGGCGGACCCTCGCGTCGTGAACCTGGAGAAGGTCAACGCGCGCCGCCTGTCTGCGTCCGACCTGCCCCGGGCGCAGTTCGACGCCGTCGTGATGGATCTCTCGTTCATCTCGCTTAAGGCGGTCCTTCCCGCGGTGTGGCCGCTCCTCAGGGCCGGCGGCGTTCTTGTCGCCCTCGTCAAGCCGCAGTTCGAGGCGGGCAAGGCCCAGGCCGACAAAGGCCGGGGCGTCATCCGGGACGCAGCGGTGCGGGAGGCCGCGCTCGCGGGCGTGCGGGATTTCGCGCTCGACCGCCTGCCCGGCGCCCAGCTCGGGGGATCGATGGAATCCCCCGTCGAGGGCGCCGACGGAAACAGGGAATTCCTGTTGTGCCTCCGCCGAACGTGGCCCATCAAACAGGAGCCGCAGGGCCCGTCAGCCTGAACCCATGAAGCCCATCCGCTCACTCGCCTTCGTCATCAACTCCGAGAAGACCGGCGCCCTTGGCCTCGGCCGGGAGCTGGTCGCGGCGGCGCGCGCCAAGGGCGTCCGACTCAAGCAGACCACCCGGTTTAGCCTGCCCCGCGGCTACCTGAGCGGGTGCGATGCATGCTGCGTCATCGGCGGCGACGGCACGCTGCTCGGGGTCGTTCGCGAGGCCGCGCTCGAGGGGGTGCCCCTGATCGGGGTCAACCGCGGCAGCCTCGGGTTTCTCACCACCTTCTCGCCCGAGGAGGCGCGGTCGGAGTTCGACGACCTCCTGGAGGGGTCGTTCCGCGTGGACTACCGGGCGATGCTCGAGTGCCGCGTCGCCGGAGGGCGCCCGAGCCTCGCCCTGAACGACGTGGTGATCAAGGACGAGGTCACCTCGAGGCTCGTTCTCCTCGAGGTCTTCGCCGACGGAGAGCTCGTCACGGACTACCTCTCGGACGGCCTCATCCTTGCAACCGCGACGGGCTCCACCGCGTACAACCTGTCGGCGGGCGGCCCCATCATCCACCCCCGCGCCGACGTGATCGCGATGACCCCGATCTGCCCGCACACCCTGACGAACCGCTCGATCATATTCCGCGACTCCGTCAAGCTCCGCGTGACCAACCGCTCGAAGGGCGCGCGTCTGCTGGTGGGGATCGACGGGAGTCGCGAGCTGAGGGCCTCGACCGGCGAATCGATCGACATCTCGATCGCCGGGGTCCGGCTCCCGCTTGCCCAACGCAGGGGTTACTCCCATTTCGCCGTCATTCGCACCAAGCTGAAGTGGAGCGGCGGCGTGGCCGAGAGGAAATAGGCCCGGCGCGGCCTACGGCCGCACCACGAGCTGCGTCCGCTTCACCTCCTGGAGGTGGCGCATGGCAAATTCTGCGAGATCCTCCCGGGTGACGGCGTCGATCAGCGAGTCGTATTGCTTCCAGTAGTTCGCCGTCCGGCCCTGGAGCACGTCCAGGCCCGCCTGCATCGTCCGGGACGAATTTGTCTGGAGGGCCTTCTGCCGGCCCGCCTTCAGGCGCACCTGGCAGCGGCCGAGCTCCTGGGCCGAGACGTCTCCGGACTGCACGCGCGCGATCTCGGCGCCGACCTCCTGCAGGACCTCCGATTCCTTGCCCGGCTGGGTCCCGGCCATGAAATAGAACATTGCGGCGCGCTTGCCCGCCACCCGCCCCGAGCGAACGAAATAGGCCAGGCCCTTCTGCTCCCTCACGCGTTCGAACAGTCTCGAGGCCATCCCGCTGAAGAGCTCGTCCGCAACCTCGCCCACATAGAAGTCGGCGGCGTCGAGAACTGCCCCGGGAAAGCCCTGGAGGACGACCGCCTGCTCGCGCGGCTGCCTCTCGACAAAATCACCGGGCTCGGCGGGGCCCTCGAACATGGGGCCCATCCCGATGGGGCGGCCCGCCGGGATTCGCAGCAGAAACGCCTCCAGCCTGGGAAGCAGCCGGTCGGCGTCGAAGTCGCCAGCCACCGAGAGCACCGCGCCCGGCGCCACAAGCAGGCGCCGCCACAACGCGCGGAGGTCCTCGGGTCCGGTGGCCGAGACGCCGGGCTCGTCGCCCTGGGCGCCGAACGCGAATGGATGCGCCCCGAAAAACTTCCTGCGGAGCAGCTTCCTTGCAAACGTGACCACGTCATCGTTGTCCTCCCGGATGCCCGCGATCTGGGCGTCGCGCTCAACCGCCAAGGTGGCGCTTCGGAAGGCAGGCGTCAGCGCCCCGTCCGCGATCAGCCCCAGCGCGCGCTCCGCGTCGGGCGGCAGCACCTCCACCGACAATCCAATCGTGTTGTCGCCGGTGGACGCGCTGAATGACCCGCCCACCTCCTCGATGCGCTGCGCCACCTCCGCGGCGCTTCGCCGGAGTGTGTCCTTGGTGAGGAGGGTCGCCAGGAGCGCGGAGCTTCCCCGCCTGCCGGCCGCCTCGCTGAACGGCCCGCCGTGGGTCAGCAGGCGCATGTGCAGGTTGGGAAGGCGCCGGTCCGGCTGGAACACGATCCGGGCGCCGTTCGAGAGGCGAATCTCCTCGAAATCGGGCCGCCCGCCGTTTGCCGCCGCCGGGCCCTTTGCGGCCGGGGCGCCCGCCGACTCAGGCTCAATCGAGACCGACACGAGCCGCTCGGGCACGAGATGGGCCACGAGCGCGCGCGTGAGATCGGCCGGCACAACCTTGCGCAGGCGCTCAAAATAGGCGCGGCTGAATTCCAGGTCGCCCACGACGACCTCCGCCATCGCGATCCGGGAGGCTTGGCCGCTCATCGTCTTGCATGTGCTTATCTCGGCGACGACCGACTGCCTGTAGGCCTTCCCCGCCTGCGCGGCGGTGAAGCCCTTGGGCCGGGCCATGGACTTGAGGACGCTCGCGATCGCCTCCTCGGCCTCCTGCCGCTTTTCGGCATCGCACGTGAACACGACGCAGAAGAGGCCGCTGGAGCCGGGGTTCCAGCTCGAGGCCTCTATCGTATGCACGAGCCTCCTCTTTTCCCTAATCTCCTGCCAGAGCACCGAGCTGTCCCCCGACCCAAGCACCGATGCCAGGAGGTCGAGCACGGGGGCGGATGGATCGGCCAGGCCGGGGATCGGCCACGCGAGCGCAACGCGCGTGACCTCGACCCTCTCGAAGTGGCGGACGCGCCTTGGGCCGAGCTGGAGGGGCTCCGCGGGCACGAGAACAGGGGCGAGCCTCGACCTCGGCTCGCCGCCAAAATGGCGCTCGACCGCCGCGCGCGCCTCCTGCGCCCCGACGTCGCCGGCAATGACGACGACAATGTTGTTCGGCACGTAGCGCTCGCGGTAATACGAAAGGAGCGCGCCGCGGTCGGCGGCCGCAAAGACGTCCTTGTGCCCGATGATCGGCTGGCGGTACGGGTGCTCCCTGAACGCGGTGGAAAATAGCGCCTCCCAGAGCCGGTTGTCCGGATCGTCCCGGGTCATTGCGATCTCGCGCAGGATCACGTCCTTCTCGCGGACGACCTCCGCCTCCGGAAGCGTCGAATGGAGCACGGCGTCGGCCAGCACGTCGACCGCGAGCTCGACGCGCTCGCTCGGCAGGTCGATGTAATACACTGTTCGGTCAAACGTCGTGTAGGCGTTGATGTACCCACCATTCGCCTGCACCGTCGCCGAAATCTCCCGGCCCGTGCGCCGCGACGTGCCCTTGAACAGCATGTGCTCCAGGTAATGCGACAGTCCCGCTCCCAATTGACCCGCCTCGTGGATGCTTCCGGTCTTGACCCACACCTGAACAGAAACGAGACGGGCCGACCGATCGGGCTTCACGAGCAGCGTCAGGCCGTTCGCCAGGACCGTGCGCTCGACGGGTTCGCTCCAGAGCGCGTCCAATAGCGCGCGGTCCGTCCGCGCAGGTTTGGCTCTTGGCATCTCCGTGCAAAACCGTCAGGCGGAGCCGACCGCTTCCGCGGCCGAGGCACCGCGCGGGCGCTGCATCGGCAAAAACGGCTTCACGAACACGTCGTCGAAATCGTACAGATTCGCAAAATCCTCCCGACGGTCGCTGTCGGTCTTGCTGAAGGCGTTATACTCTATCAGGTTAAATACAATATCTCCAAAATCCTTGCACTGGCGCACTCCCCACGAGGTCAGGACGGTCTTCGTCATCGGGCCGTACTGCTCCAGCGCGTACACGCGCAATCCGTCCAGGAGTTCCGTGCCGGACACGTGCCGGGATTTTCCGGTCCGGCTCCCGTCCTTTTTTCGTATTTCTTTTACGGTGTGATCAAGTCCGAGTCTCACAAAATCGTACGCCTTTCTGTCAAAGCGCGCGTCCTCCTTGCAGATTAAGGAGACAATCCGTGGGAAATCCGCATCTTGCATGTTTGTGTGCGAAAAACTGGCAGCTGCGCCGCGCGCGCGCAACAACGTCCTTTTAATGCAGCCTATCTGCGTCAATATTGGCAAGTTGCAAAAGAATCGCTTCTGGGCTCGCCAACGAGCGATTTTACCATAATTGTTACGGAAACCAATGATAGCGTCGACCCAAACCAACAACCCCCTCACAGGGGTTGCGAGCGAGAAGGAGCGG
>DATNHT010000027.1:0-5424 GCA_035604815.1 Opitutaceae bacterium | reverse complement strand
AATGAATTGCCTATACTCGACCGGGAAACGCGTCACAACGCCCAACCCACGCTTACTTAATGTTAGCACGAATAGCACCAAACCGGTTGATATCTATTTCCAGGTTAACAAGGGGCCGAACGGGGAAGTTTATACCCCTGTTGGACTCTTCTTTTTCCATCCGACACCGGGATTGGCAGACGGCAATTTCCCGCCGCACCTCATCACCATAGATAGCAGCGGCGTCCTGAAATTCAGCGATAACTGCATTACGCCTAAGGGCACGTTCGATTTTTACGTGTTGATTCAGTATCAAAATCAGCTGGGCATCATAGACCCGGGCATTCAGCACGATAACTCACATCCGGGATTGCACGGTGGCAGGCGGCATCACAGAAGACGAGACCGTTGAGCGTGGGATAAGAAGCCTGCGGGCCACCTGTTGATTCGGAGGCCGGACCGACAAGCAAAGGCCGGTCAACCTAATCTCATTCCAGGGATCGCGCGCTAGACGCTGCGCAGCAATGTGAGGCGCCCGATGGGCAGCCACTCGGCGACCAGGATGTCCCCGGTCGCCAGGAAAATCGCGGCGTGTGGCGTGATGAACTTGCCCGGAGTGAAGTCGCCACGGGCCTGGCCGCGCCGGGAACCGACCTTGCCGTTTATCGCCTGGCCGTCGCCAAGCTGCGCCACGACGCGGTAGTCGCGGTCGAGGAGGCACACCTGGCTGTCGAGGTCGGGGCAGACCATCCAGTCGCCGCGCACGTCAAAATGGCATGGCATCCGGAGGCGCGACTCGTCCTGCACGGTGCGCAGGTGCCTCCCCTCGAGGGTGAAGACCTGGAGGCGGCGGTTGCCGCGGTCGGCGACGACGAGGACCGGCTCGGGTCCCCGCGTGTCGACCCACTGGCCGTGCGGGTTGTCGAGCTCGCCGTCCCCGTGGCCCGGCCGGGCGATCTCGCCGAGAAAGGCGCCGGAGGCGGAAAACCTCAGCATGTGGTTGGACCCGTACCCGTCGCCGACGTAGAAGTCCCCGTTGGGCGCGAACGCCACGTTGGTGGGGACGAAGTTGATCGGCGCGCTGGCGTAGGCGGGATCCTCGCGCGGGTACCCGTGCTGCCAGAGGATATCGCCGTCGAGCGTCGTCTTCACGACCTTGCAGCGGTTGATGTCGCAGTGGTAAAGGACCTCGGCGCCCCCCTCGCGCCTCAGGTTGAGGCCGTGCGCGCCGCCGCGAAACTCCTCGCCGAAGGCGCGGACAAACTTTCCCTCCGCGTCATAGACCACGATGGCCTCGCCGCGCATGCTCGCCTTGTTCACGGTGTGGGCGACGTAGATGTGCCCGTTGGCGTCCTGGCAGAGGCCGTGGGTGTCGCCCCAGACAAGGCCCTCCGGGGGGAGGAGCCAGTCGTGGACGCACTCGTAGGTGTGCTCTCCGGAGCCGACGACCGGGGCTCCCGACCCGGACTTGTCGGAGGCGCGGACGAAGAACGGCGGCACGGCGGACGCCGCGGACAGCGCGGCGCACCGCGCGATGAAGGATCTCCTGGTTATCGGTTTCATTTTTGTGGGTCGGGTTGGGCGAGCTGCGCGGCCTTTGGCGCCGCGGCGTCCGCCAGGGGTTTCAGGGCGGGGCGCAGGGATTCCCCGGTGTTGGCCTCAAACCGCTCGGCCTGGATCTTGCGCTCGAGCTCGGTCTCCTCCGCCTTCCACCGGGCGATCCTGCGCGTGTCGATAAGGGATTCGCCGAGGGCCTGCGCGGCGGCCGGTGTGACGGCAGTCTGCCAGACGTAGAGCGACCTCAGGCGCGGCAGCGCGCGGAGGGCCGCAAGCCCCTTGTCCGTGACCGCGGTGCCGCGGAGATTCAGGTACTCGATCTGCCTCAGGTGGGACAGCCGCGCGAGCCCGTTGTCGGTCACCCTGGTCTGGTCGAGGTGGAGACGCTCCAGCCGGTGCATTGGTGCGAGCGCGGCCAGGCCGGCGTCGGTGACCGACGTGCCGCCGAGGTCGAGCCATTGCACCGCGGGCGCAATCGGGGCCAGCCGCGAGAGCTCCCTGTCGCCGAACGCCTTGCCTTCGGGGCGCGCATTCACGTCGACCCACGGGCCGTCCGGGGTCAGGGGCCGGATCAGGATCCCGAGCCTGCCGGCGAGCTGGGTCGCCTGCGCGAGGGTCGGCGCTCGTTCGGGCGGGGGCTGCGCCGGCTCGCCGCCGAGCCGGCCCGTGAGTATTTGCTCGACAGAGGGCGGGAGGTCCAGCGCCGCGACCCGCGCGTCGCGCGGCGCACCGGCCCCGACCCACCATTCAAGGAGCGTCAGGTCGTCGTCGGAGAGCTGCGGCTTTCCCTTTGGCGGCATGTGCTCCTTGGTCTCGGCGGGGAGACCGACCCTTCTCGAGAGCGCGCTCGCGGCGAGGTCGCCCGGCTTGAGGACGGGCCCGTGCTTTCCGCCCTTGGCGAGCTGCTCCCAGCTGTCGAGGCGGAGGCCGCCGTTGCTCTTCGCCGGGCCGTGGCAGCCGATGCACCGCTCCCGCAGGATCGGCTGGACGACGTCCGAAAAGGCGACGGCGCGCTCGAAACCGACGGCGACCGGCCTGCCGGAGGATGGCGCCACGGCGATCCCCAGGAACCGGCCCATGGCAGGGGGTAGGTGGGCGGTCAGGTAATTGGTCCCGTGGGTGATCCTTGCGCCGGCGTCCGCGGTCGCGGTGACCAGAAGGAGCGACAGGGCCAGCGCCGGAGCGTAGAGCCACCGGCGCCGACGCACCGCGAGGAGGAGCAGCGCCGCGCCGGCGGTGGCGATGCCGAGCCACCTGTGCCTGCCGATGAGCGCGGGATCGTAGTCGCCGCCGCTCGCCAGCAGCCACCCGAGGGAGGCCGCCACGACGGCCGCGGCCGCGCCGATCGCGAGAATCAGCGTCCGCTGGCGCGCCGAGATTGCCGGCAGCCACGCGAGGTGCGGCGAACGCGAGGCGAGGCCGGCGAGTTCCAGGAGGCCGAGCAGGACAAGGATCCCGATGGGAAGATGGACCCAAACCGGGTGAAAATGGCCAAGGAATGATCCGAGGTCGTCCACGATGGGTTCCCCGCTCAGGCGAATATTCCCCGGGCTATCTTGCCGCTCACGTCCGTCAGCCGGAAATCCCGCCCCTGGAACCGGTAGGTCAGCTTCTCGTGGTCGATCCCGAGCGCCGCGAGCATGGTCGCGTGGAGGTCGTGGACGTGCATGTCCTGACCGTTCTCCAGGTACCGGTAGCCGAGATCGTCGGTCGAGCCCCAGGCCAGGCCTCCGCGGATCCCGCCGCCCGCCATCCAGGCCGAGAATGCGTTGATGTGGTGGTCGCGGCCCGAGCCCTGGCTCATCGGCGTCCGGCCGAACTCCCCGCCCCAGAGGACCAGCGTATCGTCGAGCATGCCCCGCTGCTTCAGGTCCTTGACGAGGGCCGCGCTCGCCTGGTCGACGCGCTGGCAGACATCCTTTATGTCCCGGTCCAGGTCGCTGTGCTGGTCCCAGCCGCGGTGATAGACCTGGATGAAGCGCACGCCCCGCTCGGCGAGCCGGCGCGCGAGGAGGCAGTTCGAGGCGAACGAGCCGTCCCCCGGCTCCTTGACGCCGTACAGCTGCCGGATCGAATCGGGCTCGCCGCTCAGGTCGGCCAGGTCCGGGATGCTCGTCTGCATCTTGAACGCGAGCTCATACTGCGCGAGCCTCGTCTGGATCTCGGGGTCCAGGGTTTCCTCCTCGCGGAAGCCGTTCAGGCGCGCGATCTCGTCGATCACCTGGCGCTGGGTGCTCTGGCACACGCCGTCGGGATTGCCGACATAGTGCACCGGCATCCCCTTGCTCTGGAACTGGACGCCCTGGAACCGGCTCGGCAGGAATCCCGCCGACCACTGGCGGGCTGAAACCGGCTGCTCGCCTCCCGCGGGTCCGCGGGACATGAGGACGACGAAGCCGGGCAGGTTCTCCGTCTCGGAGCCGAGACCGTAAAGGAGCCAGGAGCCCATGCTCGGCCGGCCCTTGATCTGCGTGCCGGCGTTCATGAAGGCGTGCGCCGAGTCGTGGTTGATCTGCTCCGTGTGCAGCGACCGGATGATGCAGATGTCGTCGGCGATCTGTTGCGTGAACGGGAGCAGGTCGGAGATCATCTGCCCCGACAGCCCGCAGCGGGAGAAGCCGAAGGTGGAGCCCCGGGCGAGGAGCTTCGTGTTCTGGAGCTGCGCAAGCTGCTGGCCGTTCGTGAATGACGTCGGGAAAGGCTGGCCGTGGATGCGGTTGAGCTCGGGCTTGTAGTCGAATGTCTCCAGGTGGGAGGGCCCGCCCGCCATGTAGAGGTGGATCACGCGCTTCGCACGCGGCGGGAAGTTCGGCGAGGGCAGGATGCCCGTCCACGGGCCGCTCCCCGGGGCCGGGGCCTTCTCCGCCGCCAGCAGGCGCGGGTTGAGCAGCGAGCCGAGCGCGATCACCCCCAGCGCCTGGGCCGACTTGCCCACGAACGTGCGGCGCGACCACTCGAGCTGGCGCTGCCGGATGATGCGCGGGTCAAAGGGGGAGTCTATTGGCATGGGATCAGTAGCGGACGATTGTCTCGTTCAGGTTGAGGAGCACGCGCGCGACCGAGATCCATGCGGCGAGCGTCGCCGGGTCCACCGCGGCGGGGGCCGCATGCAGCCCGACAGCGATCAACTTCTTCGCCTCGTCGGGCTTCCCGCGGTAATACGTGAGCTGCCCCTCGAAGAACTGCTGCAGAGACTCCTGCTCGCGGGCGCTTGGCGGGCGGGCAAGGAGCCGGTGGAAGGCGTCGTCCAGGCCGGCGCCGAACCCGGCCCCCGCATGGCCGGCGATGGCCCTCTCGGCCAGCCCCCGCGCGGCCTCGACGAACTCGGGATCGTTGAGGAGCGTGAGCGCCTGCTGCGGCGTGCTCGAGACGATGCGGGAAGCGGTGCACTCTTCGCGGGACGGCGCGTCGAAGTTCGCGAGCATCGGGTGGAGAAAGGTCCGCTGCCAGTGCATGTACACGCCGCGCCGGTATTCGCGCTCGTCGGTGTCCGCGACATAGACGCGGTCGGGGTACTGCAGCGCGGAATAGTAGCCCTCGGGCTGGTACGGGTACACGCTCGGTCCCCCGATCTCGAGATCGATGAGGCCGGCGGCGGACAGCGCGTTGTCGCGCACGAACTCGGCCTCGAGGCGCCGCGGGGTCTGCCGGGCGAGGAGCCGGTTGTTGGGGTCGACTTCGGCGAGCTCCGGCCGGTTCGTGGAACTCTGCCGATAGGTGGCCGAGGTGACAATCTCGCGCACCATCGCCTTGACGTCCCAACCGCGGTCCATGAATTCCACGGCCAGCCAGTCGAGGAGCTCGGGGTGGCTCGGGTACTCGCCCTGGGTGCCGAGGTCGTCGAGCACCGCGGACAGGCCCGTGCCGAAGTACTGCTTCCACAGCCGG
>DATNHT010000026.1:0-24188 GCA_035604815.1 Opitutaceae bacterium | reverse complement strand
CAGCTCGCCGCCGGCGCGGTCCAGGACCCCGAGGAGCTTCTCGCTGTCCACGCTTTGGATCCTGTCGAAGTGGCGCGCCGCGAGGAGCGCCTTGTTGGTCTGCAGGTGGCCGATCAACTCCCAGGCCACCCTGGCCGACGTCTGCGCGCGCTTCTCAATCCCCTCCTGGACGCGGTTCTCCCCGACGGCCCGCAGGCCGTAGCGCGCCGCCAGCTCGACCGCCGCGGCGGGGTGCGACTTCGTCACGGCAAGCAGCTCGACCCCGGCGGCGTTGCGCCCCGCGCGCTCGCATGCGAGGGCGATCCGGGCCCGGACGGCGTCCGCGCGTGCCTTGAACTCGTCATAGGCGGGCATCATATGGCTTGTTAGACGCGATACTTATTGGTTTACCCGAAAGGCGAAGCCTGCACTCTAGCACCGATAAAGCTGGCTAATCATGCAAATTCAAAACCTTAAGATTTTCGCGGACCTTGTCGAAACGAAGAGTTTTTCAAAGGCTGCGAAGCTGAACAACATCACGCAATCGGCCGTAAGCCAGCAAGCCCGCGCGATGGAGCGGCACTTCAAGACGCTGCTTGTCGATCGGAGCCAGAAGCAGTTCCAGCTGACCCGCGAGGGCCAGCGCGTCTACGAGTCCTCGAAGGAGGTCCTTCACGCCTACGAGATGCTCCTCTCCGAGCTCCAGGAGATGAAGAAGGTCGTGAGCGGGACCATTAGGATCTCGACGATCTACTCGATCGGCCTCCACGAGCTTCCCCCGTACATCAAGCGGTTTCTCCACGATTTCCCCTCGGTCAACGTCCGCGTCGAGTACCGCCGCTCCAACCTGGTCTACGAGGACGTCCTGCACAACTGCGTCGACTTCGGGCTCGTGGCCTTCCCCTCGAGGGTCCGCCAGATCGAGGTCATTGCCTTTCGCGACGACCACCTCGTCGTCATCTGCCACCCCCAGCACGCCCTCGCCAAGCGCGGCGAGGTGGCGGTCGCCGAGCTTGCCGGCCAGAAATTCATAGGCTTTGACCCGGACATTCCGACGCGCAAGGCCGTCGACCAGATCTTCCGCGAGAACCACCTCCAGATCGAGCCGGTCATGGAATTCGACAACATCGAGACCGTGAAGCGCGCCGTCGAGATCGACCATGGGATCGCGATCGTGCCCCAGGCGACCGTCATCCAGGAGGCGAAGCAGGGAACGCTAGCCGTCCTCCGGTTCAAGGGGCGGGATTTCACCCGGCCCCTTGCCATCCTCCACCGCAAGGGCCGCGTCCTGACCCCGGCCATGAGGAAATTCATCGAGACGCTCGGCCTCGACCTGCCGGACGTCCGCGGCACCTGATTTGCGATTGCAGGCGCCCTGTGCCAGCGTTTGGCCTGCCCTGGCCACCGCCTTTTCAACGATGAAACCCGCCCTTCTTCTTGCCGTTGCCGCGCTGTGCCTGGCGGCCGCCCCGGGCGCGCCCCTGCGGGCCGAACCCGTCACGCCCGTCCCCGCCCCCGCCTGGACGCTGAAGGACCTGGACGGGAAGGCCGTCACGTCGGACCAGTTCAAGGGCAAGGTCGTGGTCGTCGACTTCTGGGCGACGTGGTGCGCGCCCTGCAGGCGGGAGATCCCCGGCTACGTGGACCTGCAGAAGAAGTACGCTTCGGAAGGCCTCGTCTTTGTCGGCATCTCGGTCGACGAGGACGGTCCCGAGGTGGTCAGGAAGTTCGTGAAGGATCACGCCATCAATTACACGATCGTGATGGCCGACGAGGCGGTCGTTAACGCCTTTGCCCCGATCGACGGATATCCGACCACCTACATCATCGACCGCGACGGGCTCATCCGGGACAAGAAGCTGGGTTCAAGGCCCACTGCGGACTACGAAAAGGAGATCCTGGCGGTCCTCAAGCGGCCCGCAAGCTGACCAGGCGCGGGGTTGGCGATAACCCCTTAACGCCAACCCCGCTATTGGTCTGGTCCGGCTTTAGGCCGGAATCACGCTGTCCAATACCCCGCTATGCGCAGGATTGGCATTAGACAGCATTGCCCGTGCCAGCTTTTCAGTCGCGCGCGAACTGCAGGGAGCTGCCCAGCTCGTCCGCGACGACGCGGTCGTTCCTGCAGCGCGGCATCTTGTACTGGCCCCCCCATTTGCCGCGGTAGCGCATCCAGTGCTCGAAGACTCCGGGCATCACGAGCCTGACAAACGGGAGCTCCAGCAGGCCCGCGGCGCGCTTCGCGGCGTAGACCTCGTTCTGCTTCTTGAGCTCCGTGTCGAGCTCGGCAGCCATGACCGGCCCGGTCGGTGTCGTCAGGGTGCCGGGCTTCAGCTCGATCCACCATTCGTGGCGCCCGCGGGTCCGGCTCGTCGTCGAGCTCACATGGAGCGGGGCGACGTGGAAATTCACGATGGTCCAGCCGTGCTGGCGGCACACGGCGATGAGCGCATCGGTGATCTCCTTCTCGATCATGTGCTCGCCGAAGGTGTTGAGCTGATGCTTGGTCCTGCCCACGTAAACGAGCCGCGGCGGCTCGGTCGAGACGAAGCGGACGATGTCGCCGATCAGGTAGCGAGCGAGGCCGGCCGGGGTCGTGAGCACCAGGGCGTAGTTGACGCCGGTTCGAACGCCCTGGATCGGGACAGTCCTCGGACCCACGGCCAGGAGGCGCCCCTCGTCGTAATCCGACATCGGAAGGAACTCGAAGAAGACGCCCGCGCCCGCCATCAGCCGCAGTCCCGAGGCCGCGTCCGCGTCCTGCGCCGCGATGAACGCCTCGGACGACGGATATACCTCGTGAAAGTTGACGGTCGGCCCGAGGAGGGTCCTCAGTTCGTCGTGGTAGGGCGTGATCGGCACGCCGCTGTGGACGTAGCATTCGAAATTGGGCCAGATTCCCTGCAGGTGGATCACCCGGGCCTTGCCGTGCGTCTCGCTTGAGCGGAGCGACTCGGCCAGGATGAGGACCCACGGAGGCATTCCCGCGAGGACCGAGATGTCGATGCGGCACGTGCGCTCCGTGATCGCGGCGATCTTCTGCTGCCAGTCGGCTATCTGCGCGATTTCCGGCCCCGGCTCGTAGAAATGCTTCTCCGCCCAGGCGGGAAGGTTGAGCGCCTCTATCCCGCTCAACTCGCCCGCGTAGGCCTCGAACGGCTCGGAATCGGGGATGGGCACCAGGGTCGTCGAGCCCCCCAGGTACAGGTGGCGGCTTCGAAAGATGCCCCCGTGCCCGACCCGCGCGGTGTACCAGAGCATCGAGTCGAGCGCGGAGCGCCTGAAATGGTCGAGCATCGCCTCGGTGACGGGAACGAGCTTCGGGCTCCCGGTCATTGTCCCCGCGGTCAGGGCGTAGATCTGGCACTGCCCCGGCCAGAGCACGTCCGCCGCGCCCTTCTTCATCTGCTCGATGTACGGGGCAAGGTCCTCGTAGGTCTGAAGCGGCACCGTTCTCCTGAACTTCTCGTACCTCATCCCTGCCTCGACCCCGGCCTGCTTCCAGACGGACGCCAGCTCGAGCTTCTCCACAAGGTCCGCGAAGACGCGTTCCTGCACCTCCGCCGTCTTCTCGCGCTTCAAGCGCATCGCCGCGCGGGCCGTGAGGAGGCCCGCGCCGAATGTCATCAGGCTCTTGGGGACTATCGCCATTTCGAGTGCCCGCGGGCAGCCAGAGGAGCGCACGGGGGTCGCCTGCCGCAAGAGAAATAAGGGGGCGGGGGCATGGTGACTCGGCTTTCACCGCCTGCGCTGCGCGGCGGTCCGGGAGCGCCGCGCCTGGCGAGGGGCCGGGGAAATTTCGCGGCGCCGCTCACGGCACCGGGTGCTCCGGGGGCGGGTCCTGGACCGTCGCCTGCTGCAGGACGGTCCGGCGGTGGAGCACCTCGCGGAGCACGGGCAGGGCGAGCAGATAGACGATGATCATCCAGAAGGGCGCGATGGTCGCCCAGGCGGCTATCGCGTGCAGGGCGGTGATGCCGAACCTCTCGAAGAAGTCCCTCGGATCGTCCCAGAGCATGTGATTCATCATCCGGATGCCGACATGGGAGTAGGGTATGTTGAAGATGAAGCTCCCCAGCCGGACCATCCCGTAGATCACGGGAAGGTGGAGGGGGGTGCACAGGGCGTTCACGATCTGGATGATCGGCTGGTTGAGCCGCAGCACGATTCCGACGATGAGGCAGAGGATGGTCGTCGTGCCCAGTATCGGAAACAGGGCGAAGGCGCTTCCGACCGCGAGGGTGAGCGCGATCTTCTCGGGCGTGATCCCCTGGGTGAGCTGGGCCGCGATCGGGTCGATCACATGGCGCTGCCATGACGTGCGCGGCGGCTCGGCGTCGGTCGGAGTGGGGTTTTCGGTCAAGGAGCAAGAACGATACCCAAAACGGGCACGCGGCTCAAGCAGCGTTATGTCCTGGGCCCGTCCGGGGGTTCCTGCAAGAGGCCGCTCGCGTCCCTTTGGGCCGCCCGTTCCCCCGCTCGCCTCGTCGGGGCCGGGTGCGCCGCGTTCGCGGTCGCCACGGCGGTCGCGGCGCCGGGATTCGCGCCCGCCGGCGGGACCACGAAAGCAAAAAGGGCGCCCCCGCGAACGGGGGCGCCCTTGGTTATTTGCTGCTTTATACCCGTGCTAGGTCAGTTCGCCGCGAATATGCCGGCGGGGCGCGAGGGCGCCACCACGCGGACGGGCAGGATGACCTTGGTGGCCACCGGAGCTCCGTTGCGCAGTGCGGGCTCGAACTTCCACCGCTTCACCGCGTCCATCACGGCGGCCGCGAGGTCGCGGTCGGAGGCGGACTTGATGGTGAAGTCCGAGGTGTGGCCCGTCGCGTCAACGACGAACTCCACCTGGACGGCCTGGCCGACGTCGAATCCTGTGACGTCGGGCGTGACCACGGCGACGGGCACGGGTATGCCCGGGCCCTTGTTGCACGAGTCAATGTAGGATTGCTCGAGCGTCCTTGCCGAGGCGGCGACGGGCAGGAGTGCCACCAGACCCAGCAGGAGGGCTAGCTTGTTTGTGTTTTTCATGGCTTTCTTTCAAACCCCGCGCAGGGCGGGGAGTTCTTTTTCTGGCTTATGGTTGAGCGCCCCATTCGCCGCCGGCGCGGATGCGCCGGCGATTTCAGGGGCGTCTTGATCGCGGGACGCCGCAAGGCGCCCGTGGTCAAAAGTCTCGTTTTGGGGACAACCCGAGCCGGCAAAAGGGGGGGCGCGCAGCCCGACAGCCTTGTCATCCCGCCGCAAGGGGGACGGCCGGGATCCAAATCAAAGAACCTTTGGGAGTTCCTTGAAAGCAAAGTGACTGCGCTGACTTTGACGGGACATAGCTAGACTTGTTCCAATCATTCAAGGGAATTGGGCCCGGCGTGTAAAAAGTAACCCTTTTGACACACAGCCCCAGGGACTTCGGCAAGTGCGGGGCCCGTCGCCGGGCCGCGGCCGCAAGCCATGAAATCCCTGGGTTTCCGACCGAATCGGCCCTATTCGACCTTCTTGAGGACGATGTCGCCGTTGAGGGTGGAGGCCTGTATTTCGACTCCCCCGCCGTTGAGCGTGCCCGAGACGATCTTCCCCCCCGTCATCGGGGGCAGAGGGGGAATCGGCGTCGTCGGCGGCAGGACCCCGGAAAGCTCCGCCCGGGCCTCCTCAATGCCCTCGTGGACGGCCTCGGCCGCCTCGTGGGCCGCCTCGGCGGCCTCGCGGATCGAATCCCGCACCTCGGCATGCCAGTCGCCGTCGGATTCGGCCGTGGCCGCGATCTCGGTCTCCTGCTCGGCCTGCGCCGTCTCGGATCCCGGCTCCTTTGGCGCGCCCTCCGTCTTTTCCTTACCCGGCGGCGGGCTCTTCGGCGCCTTCTTGGAGCCGCGCCTCAGGATTTCGGTCCGCGTGACCAGCGCCTTGTCGTCGAAATTCGTCAGGATGACGCCGCGGTGGGTGCGGAAGCGGATCGCGGCCTTCGCGTCGGCGGGCACGCGGATCGTGATCCGGCCGTTCATCGACGAGAATGACAGCGGCCTCGCCTGGGCGAGGGACTTCGCCGCCACCGTGATGTCGCCGTTCAACGTCTCGACAAGCGCCCCGCCCGAGACCTCGCCGAGCTTCACGTCCCCGTTGAGCGTCCTTACGTCGATGTCGCCCGAGACCCCGGTGCATGCGAAGTCGCCGTGGGAGGAGTTGGCGACGACGATCGAGGTGTCGCGCGGGACGGTGACGTCGAAGTCCGCGGGCCCCCCCGAGTAGCCGTCGGCCCCGTAATCGAGCGTGACCACATTGCCCTTCTCGGACAGGACGTAGCTCGAGGAGGCGGAGAGGACGCGCATTCCGTCCTTGCGGGGCGGGGAGTTCACGGGCGCCGACTCGGATTTCACGGTGACGGCCTTCACGTCGGCGCCGCGGACGGACACCTGGCCGTGCCAGACGCGGACCTTGAGCGTGCCCGGCTTCGCCGGGTCCGAGAACGCGATGCTACTTGACGAATCGTCGGCGCCCGCGGAGCCGATGGAGGCGAGCGCCAGCGCGGCCGCGAGGACGAGCGGGGAATGGAATTTGGTGGTCTTCATGGTAAGTGTTCGTGCACGGGGGTGCGGGCTCAGAGCTGCTCGATCGCGCGGCGCGCGGATTCGCGGACGTCGGCGTCCGCCTTGTCGTCGGAGATGAGCTTGCGAAGCTCCGGGGCGGCGTCGCGGTGGCGCGCCGCGACTAGAAAGTCGATCATGGCGACCTGGACCAGGGGATTGGCCTCGCGGGGCAGGCAGGCGAGGACGGCGGCGCGCACGACATCCTGGTCGGCGTGCTGGTACAGGGCGTTGAGCGCGTTCAGCCTGACGTTGACGCTCGTGTCGAACGCCATCGAATTGATCAGTCCGTCGATCACCCGCTCGTCGGGCTTGCGGGCCGTCGCGGCCGTCAGGATGGTCTCCAGCCGGTCGCCCGTCGCGCGCTTCTGAAGTACGGACTGCTCGAACAGCTGGCCCATCGTGTCGACCCTGGCGCGCAGGTCGACGAGCTGGCGCTGGGTGGCCGTGCGCTCGCCCGCCGCGAAGCCCAGGGCGATGAGGGCGCATGCCGCCAATGCCTGGAGGATCGTGGGCGCCCACCGGAACCCGCGGTCCGGGCGCGTACCGGCGGCGGCGCGGATGGACGACGCCCAGCCCGCGTGGCGGCGCAGGGTGAGCTTCTCGGTCTCGATGTCGCCCGCCACGCGGGCCCGCAGCCGGTGGGACGGCGAGGCGGCGGGAAGCGAGTCGAGCGCCTCAAGGGTGCGGCGGAGCGAATCGTATTCGCGGCGGCAGTCGGGGCAGCCGTCCAGGTGCTCGCGCATGGAGGCGGCGGTCGTCTCGTCGAGCCTCGCGTCCGAGAGCTCGGCCATGCGTTCGGTGCAGGATTGGCAGTTCATGTCAGGGGCTCCTTTTGAAGTCGGAAGTAATGGTCGCGAAGCGACCGCAGCGCCCGGTGCGCCCGGACCCGGGCCGCGCCGACCGAGCACTCGAGGATGCCGGCGACCTCCGCGAACGAGAGCTCCTGCAGCCGGGACAGCAGGAGGACCTCCCTCTCGTCGCGGTCGAGGCGGCCGAGCGCGCGGTGGAGGAGGGCGTGGTCGTCCTGGCGCGCCGCGGACTCGTCGGCCCCGCGCGACTCGTCGGCGTGGCGGTCGAGCTCGGACGGGTCGACCGCGACCGGGGCGGGCGATGACCTCCGGAAATGGTCCGAGGCGCACCGCCGCGCGAGGTGGTACATCCACGCGGTGAAGCTGCCCTCGTCCCGGTACGTGTGGCGGTACTTGAGCATCCGCTGGAAGACGATCTGGGTGATGTCCTCCGCAGCCGTCCGGTCCCCGGTCAGCTTGGCCAGGTAGCCAAAGAGCGGGCCGTGGTGGCGCTCGAAGAGCTCGCCCATGCAGTCGAGGTCGCCGTCGCGCACGGCGAGCATGAGCTCATGGTCAGGGGGCGGGGCGCTTGTCTCCACGGGGGGGCGTGGGCGCCAGTCAATCCCGATTGGCTGGGATTGCACGGGGATTTCGGCGGGCGCGGGTGTCACGGGGGGAACGGGGCATGTCTGGTGAGGCTCAGCTTGTACAACCTCCCGTGCCGCCAAACGTTACCCGGTTTCGGCCCGCGGCCCCGCGGAGACGGGTATTGATTCCCCCGCGGGCCTCGGTTAGCCACTGGGGCCCACCCGGAACCACGAATGAACCGCCGCGAATTCATCCGCTCCGCGCTCGTCCTGTCCGCCGCCCGAAGGCTCGGGGCCCAGGGGATCCCGATCCGCTCCGCCGCGCCGGCGACGCAGTTCCGCCCGCTCAGGCGGGATGTCGGGATATTCACGGGGCGCGGCGGCACGATAGGCTGGCTGGCGTCGGGGGACGCCCTTGCCGTCGTCGACACGCAGTTCCCCGACACGGCGCTCGCCTGCCTCAAGGGCATCCCGGGAATCGGCGCCCGGATGATCGACGCGACGATCAACACGCACCACCACGTGGACCACACGGGAGGCAACATCGTCTTCAGGGCGGCGTCGAGGGAGCTCGTCGCGCAGGCGAACGTGCCGGCGCTCCAGTTCGAGGCGGCAAAGCGCGCGGAGCAGGCGACCAAGCCCGACCCGGCCGCCCTCGTCAAGAGCCAGGTCTATGCCGACACGACCTTTCCCGACGTCTGGCGCAGGGAGCTGGGCGGGGAGATCGTCACGGCGGAGTTCCGGGGGCCGGCCCACACCGGTGGCGACGCCGTCGTCGTCTTCGAGAAGGCCAACGTCGTCCACATGGGGGACCTCGTGTTCAACCGGATGTATCCCTTCGTGGACCGGCCGGGCGGAGCGAGCATCCGCGGCTGGATCAAGGCGCTCGAGGACTCGGCCGTGTCCTACCCGCCGGACGCGACCTTCGTCTTCGGCCACGGCAATCCCAAGTTCGGCGTGACGGGGGTCCGCGCCGACCTCCTCGTCATGCGGGACTTCCTCTCGGCCGTCATGGCGCACGTCGGGAGGCAGATCGCGCAGGGAACCGACAAACCGGCCGTCGTCGGCATGGAGAACTTCCCCGGATTCGAGGACTTCCACGTGCCGCTGCCGAACCGCCTCGGGCTGGTGCTCGGGGCGGCATTCGATGAATTGACTGCGCCGAAGAGCTGACCCATTCTGCAAATCCATGAGTATAAAAGCCATCTTCAAGCTGGTCGTATTCCTAGGGCTGCTCTTTGTCGTGCTGTACATAGGCGTGCACAACAGGCAGTCCGCGGACTTCAATTTCCCCCTTCTCCTGGACAAGAAGGCGACGACCGACGCATGGGAGATCTATTTCGGCATGTTCGCCATCGGCGTCTTTGCCGGCGCGGTGCTGATGGCGGGATCGGGCGGCGGCAAGGGCAGGGGCTGGCCCAAGGGCGACAAGTAGGCCCGGGGGGCGCCCCGTGCGCCGCACCTCAGCCCCGTCTCGGGTTCTTTAGGCCGGTCTCCAGCTTGTTGCGCACCTCGCGCAGCACCAGGGCCGGAAGGGCGCCGGCGCGCGCCTCAAGGTAGTCGCGGACGGCCCGCGGGTCGCGCTTGGCCAGCTCGCGCAGCGACCAGGACAGGGCCTTCGCCACCATCGGGTCCCTGTCGCGCTCGAGCAGCCGGCACACGCCGAGCGTGCGTCGGCGGTCGCCCGCTCCGCCCTGCGCCCTGCTGTTGAGCGCCACGGTGCTGACGAGGGCGGCGCGGCGCCACCAGCGGTCGGCGGAGCGCGCCCAGCGGTGGATCAGGCGGTCCGGCACGCGGCGCGCGCGCCACGCCGGACCCGCAAGGTAGACGGCGAAGCAGTCCACGGCCCCCCAGGACGCGATCCCGCGCCCGAGGCTTGCGAGCTGGCGGGCGCCGAGATGCATGGGCGCCCTGGGATGGTGGCGGATGAGCTCATAGGCGACGAACCGGTGAAGGGTGCTCTGCGCTGCGGACAGCCTGAGCGCGAGCCCGATCACGGACCGCGGGGCCGCGTCGGCCAGGCGCCTGGAGTACTCGCGGCGCATTGCGCGCAACGCCGGGACCGTCGCCTGCGGGCTCGCGGAGATCCGGCGTTCAATCTCGCCTGCCAGGGCGGCGATTCCGGCGCGCCCCCTGTTCCTCGCGGGCCGGTTCGCGGACCCTTCCCCCTTACCCGGGCGCGTTGCGGCGGAGGTTGTCACACACGATCGCGGCGGCGACGGCCGCGTTTAGCGACTCGGCGGCGCCCCTGCGGGGTATCGTGACGCAGTAGGCGAGGCGCCCCCTCACGTCCTCGGAGAGCCCGCGGCCCTCGCTGCCGACGACGATCACGGCGTCGGCGAAGCCCGCCATCCCGTGGACATCGCGCCCCTCGAGCGCGCAGCCGACTATCGGGGCGCGGATCCCGGAGAGGGCGGCGCCAAGGTCGGCGACAATCGCGCGCACCCGCGCGAATGAGCCCATGCTCGCCTGGATCACCTTCTGCGAATGCAGGTCGGCGCATCCGGGGGAGAGGATGACGCGGTCGAGCCCGAACCAGTCCGCGATCCGGAGCATCGTGCCGACGTTGCCGGGATCCTGGACGCCGTCCAGGGCGAGCGTGAGCCCGCGGTCGAGTTCGCCGGGCGCGAGCGCCTCGCGCCGGATCCTGCCGACGGCGAGCACCGGCGAGGGCGTCGGGAAGTGGCTCGCGCGCGCCATCTCCGGCTCGGCGATCTCGTGGGTCTTCCTCCCCGTCCAGGCCCCGGTTCCGTAGATCCTCTCGAACGGATGGCCGGCCGCCAGGAGCTCGGCCACGATCTTCTCGCCCTCCACGGCGAACAGCCCGAGCTCCTCGCGGTGTTTCTTGTCGCGCAGCGACCGCAGGAGCCGGATTTCCGCACGGGTGATCACGGCACAGCATGGCCGCCGCGCGCGCCGTTTTTCAATTGTTTTGCGGGGGGCGCGGCGCGATAGTCGGCGGATGACGCCCCGCAGCCCCCATGCGGCCCACGCACGGCTCCTCGACGAGGTCGGGGCCGTCGACTGGGTCGGGGTCGAGGAGCGGGTCTCCAAGTTCGCGACCCGCAGCATTAAGCGGGCGTCGAAGGTGTGGGGCCTGAAGATGGCCGTCTCGATGACCGACCTGACCACCCTCGAGGGCAAGGACACCCCGGGCAAGATCGAGTCGCTTTGCCGCAAGGCGCTGCGCCCGCACGACGACCCGGAGGTGCCCCACGTCGCGGCCGTCTGCGTCTACCCGTCCATGGTCCGGCACGCGAGGCGCCATGTCGGCGTGTCCGGGGTCAGGGTCGCCTCGGTGGCCACGGCGTTCCCGTCCGGGCAGACCCATTACCGGACCCGGCTGGCCGAGGTCCGGGGCGCGGTGGCGGACGGGGCGGACGAGGTCGACATGGTCATCAACCGGGGCGCGTTCCTCTCCGGGGACTTCGCCAGGGTGCAGGACGAGATAGCCGGGGTCGTCGAGGCCTGCGGCCGGGCGGCGCTCAAGGTGATCCTCGAGGTGAGCGAGCTGGAGACCTACGACAGCATCCGGGCGGCCTCGTTTCTGGCGATGGGCGTGCTGCGGCCGGGCGATTTCATAAAGACGAGCACGGGCAAGACGTCGATCAACGCCACACTCGGCAGCAACCAGGTGATGATCGAGGCGATCCGGGACTTCTACCTCGACACGGGAGTCCCGATCGGGATGAAGCCCGCGGGCGGCATCCGCACGGCAAAGCAGGCGCTCCAATACCTGGTCGCCGTCAAGGAGACGCTGGGCGACGCGTGGCTGACCCCGAAACGCTACCGGTTCGGCGCCACCTCGCTCCTCAACGACCTGCTCCGGCAGTTTGAGAGGGAAAAGACGGGCGCCTACCAGGCGCCGTACCGCTTCAGCGAGGCCGCGGAGAGCTACTGAGATGCCCGCAACGAGAAGAACAAGGGGAAGGGCGCCCGCCGGGCTCGTTTTCGGGGACCTGTGGGAATTCGACCCGGCTCCCGAGACGGCGGATCCGAGGCTCAGGGGGCGGTACGATCTCTTCATCGGCGGCAGGTTCGTCCGGCCCCGCTCCGGGAAGTATTTCGACTCCATCAACCCGGCCAACGAGCGGAAGCTGGCCGACATCGCGCTCGCCGGCCCGGCGGACGTCGATGCCGCGTACGCGGCCGCCGCGAGGGCTTTCAGGCCGTGGGCCGCAACGCCGGGCCGCGAGCGCGGCAAGCTCCTTTTCCGGATCGCTCGGCTCCTCCAGGACCGGGCCAGGGAGTTCGCCGTCGCCGAGACGATGGACGGCGGCAAGCCGATCAGGGAGTCGCGCGACTTCGACGTCCCGATGGCGGCGGCGCATTTCTTCTACCACGCGGGGTGGGCGGACAAGCTCGAGTACGTGGCGCCGGGACGCGCCGTGGCGCCGCTGGGCGTCGTGGGCCAGGTGATCCCGTGGAACTTCCCGCTCCTGATGCTCGCGTGGAAGCTGGCGCCCGCCCTGGCCATGGGCAACTGCGTCGTGCTCAAGCCCGCCGAGACGACCTCGATCACCGCGCTCAAGCTGGCCGAGATCCTCCAGGACGCGGGCCTGCCCCCGGGGGTCGTCAATTTCGTCACCGGGGCCGGGGAGACGGGGGCGCTGGTCATGGGGCACCCGGGCGCGGCAAAGGTGGCGTTCACCGGGTCGACCGAGGTCGGCAAGGCGATCATGCGCCAGCTCGCCGGCACGGACCGGAGGATGACCATGGAGCTCGGAGGAAAGGCGGCGAACATCGTGTTCGACGACGCGCCGATCGGCCAGGCCGTGGAGGGCATCGTCGACGGGATCTTCTTCAACCAGGGCCACGTGTGCTGCGCCGGCTCCCGGCTGCTCGTCCACGAGCCGGTCGCGGACGAGGTGGTGGCGAAGCTGAAGAACAGGATCCGCGTGCTGCGCGTGGGCGACCCCCTCGACAAGAACACCGACCTGGGCGCGATCAACTCCCGGACGCAGCTGGCGACGATCCGGCGGCTCGTGGCGAGCGGCCTGAGGGAGGGCGCGGTCATGTTCCAGCCCCCCTGCCGGCTGCCCGAGAGGGGCTTCTACTTCCCTCCGACGCTCTTCACGGGCGTGACCCAGAGCCACCGGATCGCGCGGGAGGAGATATTCGGCCCGGTGCTCTCGATCCTCACCTTCCGCACGGTCGACGAGGCGATCGAGAAGGCGAACAACACCGCCTACGGGCTGAGCGCGGGCGTCTGGACGGACAAGGGGTCCCGCATCCTCAGGATGTCGACGGAGCTCAAGGCGGGCGTGGTCTGGGCCAACACCTTCAACAGGTTCGATCCGTCGTCGCCTTTCGGCGGATACAAGGAGAGCGGGTTCGGGCGCGAGGGCGGCCGCCAGGGGCTCCTCGACTACGCCCGATTCGCATGACCGCGCGAGCCATGAGCCGGATACCCGTAACCAAGACGCCCAAGGTGTACATCGGGGGCGCATTCGTCCGCTCCGAGAGCGCGCGGACCTTCAGGATCAGCGGCGCGGACGGGGCGTTCTTCGCAAACATCCCCCAGTGCACGCGCAAGGACCTTCGAAACGCGGTGGAGGCCGCGGCCAAGGCGGGGCCGGGCTGGGCGAGGCGAACGCCCTACAACCGCGCGCAGATCCTGTACCGCCTCGCCGAGATGCTCGAGGCCCGCAGCGGGGAGCTGGCCGCATCGCTCGTCCGGTTCGGGGCGGCGCGCCGAGACGCGGCGAAGGGGGTGGCGGCCTGCGTCGACCGGCTGATCCACTACGCGGGGTGGGCCGACAAGTACGAGCAGCTCCTCGGGTCCGTGAACCCGGTGGCCACGCGCCACTTCAATTTCACCGTGACCGAGCCGATGGGGGTCGTGGGCGTCATCGCCCCGGACAGCCCGCCGCTTCTCGGGCTCGTTTCGATGGTCGCCCCCGTGGTCGCGTGCGGCAACACGGTCGTCGCGCTCGCGTCCGAGAGGTTCCCCTATCCGGCGGTCCTCCTCGGGGAGATGCTCGCGACCAGCGACCTGCCGGGGGGCGTCGTCAATATCCTCACGGGCCTGCGCAGGGAGCTCCTCCCGACATTCGCCACGCACGCGCACCTGCGCGCGGTCTACGCGGCCGCCGGGGGCGAGGAGCGCCGGACGCTCAGGCTCGGCGCCGCCGAGAGCGTCAAGCGCGTCCGCTTCGTGGATAAGGCCGGCGGGGACTGGCTGGCGGATTCGGCGCAGGGCCTCGAGATGATCCGCGGATTCGTGGAGTTCAAGACGACCTGGCACCCGATCGGCTCCTGAGCAACCGGTCGATCTCCCGGCGGCGGGGCATCGAGGGCGCGGTGCCGGGCCGGGTGACCGAGAGCGCGGCCGCCGCGTTCCCGAACCGCGCGGCCTTTTGCAGGTCGCCTCCAAAGCGCACGAGGCCGGCGGCAAAGCCGCCCACGAAGGCATCGCCCGCCCCCGTCGTGTCGACGGCGCGCACCCGGTGGCCGGCGATGGCCGACCAACCCGACTCCGTGGAAACGAGGCAGCCGCCGCGACCCATCGTCACGATGATCGTGGGCACGCCCAGCGAGCGTCCCATCCCGTGGACCGCCCTGAGGTCCCGGCCGGGCGCATGCCGGGTGAGGGCCGCGAACTCGGACTCGTTCGGGATCAGGATGTCGGTCAGCGCCAGGATCCTGCGGTCGAATGCCGGCCCCATGGGCGCGGGGTTGAGGATCGTCGTCGCCCCGAACCGCCGGGCGAGCCCGAACGCGTGCAGGTTGATCCGCGCGTTCGCCTCGCCCTGGCAGATGACCACCCGGGCGCCCCGGATGAGCCGTGCCGGGACATCCCCCGGCCTGATCGCGACGCTGGCGCCGATGGCGACGATGATCTCGTTCTGGCTCGCGCGGTCGACCAGGATGGCCGCGGCCCCCGTGGCCTCGCCCCTCTTTGCGGCGAGCCTCGCATCGATGCCCTCGGAGCGCAGGAACTGCGCGGCCTCGGCGCCAAACGGGTCGCGGCCCACGGCGCCGATGAAGCGCGTCCGGGCCCCGGCCCTCGCGGCGGCGACCGCCTGGTTCGATCCCTTCCCCCCGGGTCCCGTCGAGAACGTGCCGATGACCGTCTCGCCGGCCTTTGGGAAGCGGCTGCAGCGGAACGAGAGGTCCTTTACGAAGCTGCCTACGACGACGACGCTCGGTTTCATGGGGTGGGGCTGTGCACCCGATCCTTGGAATGCGGATGCATTTGTCCATAGCGGGTTTCCGGAAATCCCGATCGGCCCGCCCCACAGGGTGTGCGCCCATTCACCCCACCGGGCGGACCGCTCGTCCAAAGATTGCCCCCCGGGGGCGCAAAGGACTATATTCCTCCCCGATGATGGAATATTCCGCGGACATTTCCCTGCCGGCGGGCGACGCCGTCCAGCGCGAGCAGGCGAGGGCCAGGCTCTACGTGCTCTTGCAGGCGGGCGGCTGGGGCACGCTGATGGCCATCGAGACATGGGCGATAATAGCCTTTCCCGAGCACGAGGCGTCCTGGGGCCGAGGCACGACGCTGGCGGTCAACTTTACGTCCTTTGCGACGGGCCTCCTGATAACCCATTTCATGCGCCCGCTCATGGAGCGCTGGAACTGGAAGGAGCTCGGCTGGCGCGCGCTGCTTCCGAGGCTTTTCGCGATGGCGCTCGCGGGGTCGGCGGTCTGGAACGCGGCGGAGGTAATCTGGGTCCACGGAGTCCTCGGCCTGCCATGGAGGTACCAGTACTCGGTGCCCACGATCCTCGTCATGCAGGAGTGCAGCTTCGGCTCCATCCTGTTCAGCTGGCTGTGCCTCTACTACTTCTACCACGTCTTCGAGCGGCTGAACCGCTCGGAGGTCGAGCGCTTCAGGCTGATGACGAGCGTGAAGGAGGCCGAGCTGCGCGCGCTCAAGTCGCAGGTCAACCCGCACTTCATCTTCAACTCGCTCAATTCGCTCCGGGCGCTGATCGACGAGGATCCCGCGCGGGCGCGAAAGGCGGTGACGCAGCTCGCCAACCTGCTGCGCTACTCGCTCCAGAGCGGCCAGCTGGAGACGGTCCCCTTCGAGGACGAGCTGGACATCGTGAACGACTACCTCGCCCTTGAGCAGGTCCGCCACGAGGAGCGGCTGCGGCTGCGGCTCGACATCGCCCCCGAGGCGCTCCAGATGCGCATTCCGCCCATGCTTCTTCAGACACTGGTCGAGAACGCTGTTAAATACGGGATCTCCCCGAGGCCCGACGGGGGGGAGATCGCGATCGTGGCCCGCAGTTCGGGCGGCGCGCTCAGGATCCAGGTGTCCAATCCCGGCCAGATCGAGAGCGGTGGGCGGGTGTCGTCCACCGGCGTCGGGCTGCGCAACGCCGCCGAGAGGCTGCGGCTGATCTTCGGCGAGCGCGCGACCCTCCAGCTGCGCTCGGACCGCGAGCCCGCGCATGTCGTCGCGGAGGCCGTGATCCCCCTGCCGACGCATTGATGAAGGCGCTTCTGATCGACGATGAGCGCCTCGCACGCAACGAGCTGCGCCGCCTGCTTGCCGGGTATCCGGACATCCAGATAGCGGGTGAGGCCTCCAACGCCAAGCAGGCCCGCGAGCAGATCGCTTCCCTGAAGCCGAGCCTGCTCTTCCTCGATGTGCAGATGCCGGGCGAGACCGGGATCGACTTCCTCGAGTCCCTTGAGCCTCCCGCGCCGCATGTCATCTTCACCACGGCCTACGACGAGTTTGCCGTGAAGGCGTTCGAGCTCAATGCGCTCGACTACCTGCTCAAGCCCGTCGACCCGGCGCGGTTCGCCGCAGCCGTGGAGCGGATCCCCGGGCTTAGGGGGCCGGCGCACCCGAAGCAGACCGCCGGCCGCCTCGACGCTGGGGACAGGGTGTTCGTCCGGGAGGGGGAGCGGTGCTGGTTCGTCGAGGTCGGCCAGATCCGGCTGCTCGAAAGCGAGGGAAACTACACGCGCGTCCATTTCGGCGACGCGCAGCCGCAGCTGTTCCGGTCGCTCAACGCGATGGAGGAGCGCCTCGATCCCAAGTTCTTCTTCAGGGCCAACCGCCGGCAGATCATCAACACTTCATGGATAGCCGGGGTCGAACCCTGGTTCAGCGGCGGGCTCCTCGTCCAGCTGAAGGGGGGCGCCAAGGTGGAGCTGAGCCGCAGGCAGGCGCAGGAGTTCCGCGAGCGGATGAGCTTGTAACCGTCCGTTTCGCGGGCATCTCCAAGCCATGATCGAGGCGAGGCTCCTCACAAAGGTCTTTCACGACAGGAAAAGGGGGGAAATCCGGGGCGCGGACGCCATCTCGTTCCGCGTGGAGCCCGGGCGGATCTACGGGCTGCTCGGCGCGAACGGCGCGGGCAAGACGACCACGCTGCGCCTGCTGGCGACGCTGCTCAAGCCGACGAGCGGCGCGGCCGTCGTCGCGGGGCACGACGTCGTGAGGGAGCCGGACAAGGTCCGGGCCAACGTCGGGTTCCTGGGCACGAGCACGGCCCTCTACGCCCGGCTGACCTCCCGCGAGATGATCGCCTATTTCGGCCGGCTGAACGGGCTCGACGAGCCTTCCCTGCGCTCGCGCATCCGCCTGCTCGCCGACGAGCTCGACATGCACGAGTTCCTCGACAGGCGCTGCGACAAGCTCTCGACGGGGATGAAGCAGAAGACGTCGATCGCGCGGACGCTCGTGCACGACCCCCAGGTGATGATCTTCGACGAGCCGACGCTCGGGCTCGACGTGATGACCGCCCGCTCGATCGTCCGGTTCGTGCGCGAATGCCGCGGCCGCGGCAAGACCGTGATCTATTCGACGCACGTCATGAGCGAGGCGGAAAAGCTGTGCGACGTGATCGGGATCATCCACGGCGGGAGGCTGAGGGCCGAGGGGTCGCTCGCCGAGCTTCGGGCGAGGACGGGCGAGCCGGACCTCGAGGAATGCTTCGTGAAGATCGTCGCGCCGGAGGGCCCCAAGTGAGCCGGGGCGCCGTGGGCACGGTCTACGTCAAGGAGCTGCGGGACTCGCTGCGCGACCGCCGGACCCTGCTCTCGACGATCATCATACCGACCGTCATCATGCCCGCCCTCGTCCTCGGGGTCGGCAAGGTGATGTCCGCGATCATCTCGAAGGCGAGGGAGGAGATCCCGCGGATCATGGTGGTCGGGGGCGCCGACTCCCCCGGCGTCATGTCGGAACTCGAGAGGTCGGGAAAATTCAAGGTCGAGGCGGCCTCCCCCGACTGGAGAAGCCTCATCTCCGAGAAGAGGGTCCGCGCCGCCGCCGAGATCCCGGAGGGCTTTGAAAGGGCGCTCGAGTCGGGCTCCGCCCCTGCGGTCAAGCTGTACGACTACGAGGGGGAGCTCAAATCGGGGATCGCCGTGGACCAGCTCCGGAATTTCTTCGTCGGGTTGAGGGACCGGGCGACGGCGAGGCTTCTGGCCGCCCGGGGGCTGCCGGCGGCGATCGCGCGGCCGTTCGAGGTGACCGTCGCAAACGTCGCCCCGCCGGAGAAGGTCGGCGGAAATCTGCTGGGCGGCATCGTCCCCTACATCATCATCCTGCTCTGCTTCATGGGGGCCATGAATCCCGCGATGGACCTCACCGCGGGCGAGAAGGAGAGGGGCACCATGGAGGCCCTCCTTTGCACCCCGGCCGCCCGGACGGACATCGTCCTCGGGAAATTCTGCATGGTGCTCACCGGATCCCTCGCGGCGGTGGTCTGCTCGCTCGTCTCGATGGGGGCCACGCTCGCGGCCATGGGAACCCTGCTTGGCGGAGCGCCCGCGGGACACGCGGGACCGGGGGGGACCGCGGCGACGATCGACCCGGTGGGCATCCTCGGCGTATTAGCAATGGTGATACCTGTGGCGGTCCTCTTCTCCGCGGTCCTCTTCACGGTCTCGCTCTTTGCGAAGAGCTTCAAGGAGGCCCAGAGCTACACCGGGCCGATGGTCTTTGTCGTCGTCCTTCCCGCGGTCGTCGGGATGCTCCCCGGAATCGATCTCAACCTACGGCTGGCGGTGGTGCCGATCCTCAACATCTCGCTCGTCTGCAAGGAGATGCTTTCGGGCGTGTGGCACTGGGGCTATATTTCGGCGATCTTTGGCTCCACTGCCCTGTACGCCGCGGCGGCCCTCGCGCTTGCCGTGAGGATGTTCAGGCGCGAGGACGTGATTTTCCGCACCTGAAGGGCATTCCCATGGGAGGGCGGCCCATAGATCACCGGTAAAATCCGGGTAAAATTAATCGGGGCCGTCGACATTATGAATTGGTATTGGGAAACTCATTGTGATCTTATTGCGTCTATAAGGGATATGTGATCTAGTTGCATTTAGCGCGAAATCCATCGAAGCCATGAATACGAACGCTCCGTTCCCAGCGCCGTTCCGGCCGGAACTTAGCCTGAAGCGCCGTGATCCCACGCAGCCTCCGATGCCGGCGTCCCAGCCCCCCATGCCGTTCGGCAGCGCGGTTCCTTTCGGCAGCGCCGCGCCCTTCGAGGGCGACTCGTCCAATCCGTACGGCTACGCGGCGCTGCAGGCCGCATGGGACAAACTGTACCGCGCGCGTGCGCTCCTCGAGGCGGAGCAGGCCCACCTGCGCGATGACCGGATTGCCCTTCAGGGCGAGTTGGACCAGCTCGAGGTGCGCCGCCAGGCTTTGGTCGCCCGGGAGGCGCGCGTTCAGCAGCTGGAGCTCAAGGCGGAGCTGGAGAAGGAGGAGGCTGAGGACGCGCAGGAGGAGCAGGGCAAGTCCACCATGCGGAAGTTGACGCGGGCCCCGTTCGAGATCGCCCGCCAGGTATTCGGGCCGAAGAAGTGATTTGGCGTGCCTCCGCCGTTCCCCGCCAATAGGGGAGGCGTGTCATGGGCACCCCGCCGTTCCCGCAGCAGGTCATCGCCCGCAAGCGCGACGGGGAGGAACTCGACCGCGGCGAGATCGAGGCGTTTGTCAGGGGCGCCGCGGATGGCTCCTGGGCCGATTATCAGCTGAGCGCCCTGCTGATGGCTGTTTTCCTGCGGGGAATGACGCCCCGGGAGACGGCGGTTCTCACGGAGGCGATGATGCGGTCCGGTACCGTCGCCGACCTTTCCGCGATCCGAGCGCCGAAGGCGGACAAGCACTCGACGGGAGGCGTCGGGGACAAGGTGTCGCTCCACCTTGCGCCGATGGTTGCGGCCTGCGGCGTCGTGGTGCCGATGATCAGCGGGCGCGGGCTGGGCCACACCGGCGGCACGGTCGACAAGCTCGAGTCGATCCCCGGGTTCCGGGTCGCCCTGTCGATCGCCGAATTCCGGGCGCAGCTGGGCAAGATCGGCCTGGCGCTGATCAGCCAGACGGCGGAGATCGTCCCCGCCGACCGCAAGCTGTACGCGCTGCGCGACGTCACGGCGACGGTCGAGTCCATTCCGCTCATCTGCGCCAGCATACTCAGCAAGAAGCTCGCGGAGGGGATCGATGTCCTCGTCCTCGACGTCAAGCACGGCAGGGGCGCCTTCATGAAGGACAAGGCGCGCGCGCGGGAGCTCGCCGTGGCGCTCACGTCCGTCGCGCGGGCGATGGGCAAGCCGGCGCGGGCGGTCATGACGGCCATGGACGAGCCGCTCGGGCACACGGTCGGCAACGCGCTCGAGGTCGCCGAGTCCGTGGAGTGCCTGAGGGGATCGGGCCCCGCGGACCTGATGGAGGTCACCCATGCCCTCGGCGGGCAGATGCTGGTCCTAGCGGGAACCGCAAGCGGCGCCGAGGACGCGCGGGTCCGGCTCGAGCGCAGCGTGTCCTCGGGGGCCGCCCTCGCGAAATTCCGCGAGATGGTTGCGGCGCAGGGGGGCGACCCCCGCGTGGCGGACGATCCGTCCGTCCTGCCGGCGGCCAGGATCAAGGCCCCGGTCCCAAGCCCGTCGGACGGCTGGATCCGGAGCGTCGACGCGCTCGGGATCGCGCTCGCCGCGCTCAGGCTCGGGGCGGGAAGGGCGAGGGCCGGGGACGCGATCGACCCGGCCGTGGGGGTCGCCGGCCTTGTCAAGGTCGGCCAGCGCGCCGCCAAGGGCCAGCCGCTCTGCGTCGCGCATGCAAACGACCAGGGCCGCCTCGCCGAGGCCCATGCGATCCTCGCCCGGGCGATCGTCGTCGGCCCCGACCCCGCCCCGGAGCCGGCCCGTGTGGGAGAGGTCATCGGCTGACCGGGGCCCCGGCCCCAGGCCGCGTCAGTCCCCGGCGTTCTCGATGCTTTCGAGCTTCGCCGCGCCGCGCTCCCAGTCCGCCGACGCCGCCTGCAGCTGGTCGACCACGGTGCTCAGCTCGCGATTGAGGGCCTGCGCCTTGCCCGGATGCGAATAGGTCTCGGGGGCCTCGAGCTCCGCCGTGATCTGCGCCTGCCTCGCCTCGAGGCCCGAGATCGTCTGCTCCAGGGCGCCGACATGCGCCCTTATCGCCCTGAGCGGCGCGGAGCGGGCCGCGCGCTTTTCGGCCTCCACCCGCCTCTGCTCCTTGGGCTTGGGCCCGCCCCTGGCGGGCGCCGCCGGGCGGCCCTTGGGCCCGGGTGCGGCGGGATCGGGGCGCGCGCCGGAGAGCTGCGCGGTCAGCGCCTCGCGCGCGCCCGCGGCCCTCGATTTGTCCAGGAAGTAGTCGTAGTTGCCGGCGTACGGGGTCAGGTGGCCCGCGCCGACGTGCAGGACGCCCTTCGCGACGCTGCGGATGAAATGGACGTCGTGGCTTATGAAGATGAGCGTCCCCTCGTACTGGCGCAGCGCGTTGACGAGCGCGTCGATGCTCGGGATGTCCAGGTGCGTCGTCGGCTCGTCCATCAGGAGCAGGTTCGGCGGGGCGAGCAGCAGCCGCGCGAGAGCGAGCCTCGACTTCTCGCCCCCGGACAGGACCGCCACCTTCTTGAACACGTCGTCCTTGCGGAACAGAAACCCGCCCAGCACCGTACGGGCGAGGCGTTCGGTCACGTCCGGGTTCCTGTTGCGCATCTCCATCGCCTCCTCGAGGACCGTCCGCCGGGCGTCCAGGTTGTCGAGGCGGTTCTGCGCGAAGTACCCGGCGGTCACGTTGCTGCCGAGCTCGCGCGTGCCCGCCTCGATCGGGACGGCGTCGGCGAGTATCTTCAGGAGCGTGGACTTGCCCGCGCCGTTCGGGCCCACGAGGACGAGGCGTTCGCCGCGCTCGGCGTGGAAGTTGAGGTGCCGGTAGACCACGTTGTCGCCGTACGCCTGGCGCACGCCCTTCAGCGTCACGACCCGGAGCCCTGAGCGCGCGGGCTGCGGGAACCGGAACGAAATGCGCCGGATGTCCTCCTCCGGCGCGTCGATCGCCGCCTCCCTGAGGCGCTCGATCTGCTTTTCCTTCGACTTTGCGCGGGAGGCGAGCGAGGCCTTCGCGCCGAACCGGTCCACGAACCTCTGCAGGTGGGCGATCTCGCGCTGCTGGTTCTTGTGCAGGGACAGGCGCTGCTCCCGGTGGGCCTCCTTCTGGCGCAGGAAGTCGTCGTAGTCCCCCGTCCACCGGTAGAGCGTCTGGTCGCGCAGCTCGAGGATCCCCGTGCAGAGCGCGTTCAGGAAGGCCCTGTCGTGGGAGATGATGATGAGCGCGCCGGGATAGCGCGCGAGGTAGTCCTGGAACCAGAGCAGGACCTCCAGGTCGAGGTGGTTCGTCGGCTCGTCCAGCAGCAGGAGCGCCGGCTCCCGGACGAGCAGCCGCGCCAGGTGCGCGCGCATGACCCAGCCGCCCGAGAACGCCCGGGCCGGCCGGTCGAAGTCCGCCCCCCTGAAGCCGAGGCCGGCGAGGACGATCCTGGCCCGGGTCTCGACCCCGTAGCCGCCGAGCTCCTCGAAGCGGTGGTGGGCGTCGAACTCGTCCTGCATGCACGCCGGCGAGCCGCCCCTCTCCATGATCCGGAGCCGGTCGCGCAGCTCCGCGAACTCGGGGGTGATCGCGGTCGCCAGGTCGAGGATCGTCTCGTCGCCCGCGGGCGCCGTCTCCTGGGGCAGGTAGCCGAAGCTCGCGCCCTTCTCCCACGTGATCGCGCCGGAGTCCACGCCCTCGTCGCCGACGATGATGTTGAAGAGCGTCGTCTTGCCCGCGCCGTTCGGGCCGACGAGACCGAAGCGGTCCTCGCGCTTGATGAACACGGACACGTCCTCGAACAGTGTCCGGGGACCGTAGGACTTGGAGACGTCTGCCAGCGTGAGCATGAAACCCTGCATGAGACACCCGGTGCGCCGGCCGCGTCAACCGCGCCGATTTGGGGTGGCAACCCGGTTCGGCAGCGTCCATGATTTCGCCGTACACACGACGTCATGAGCGCAGAATCCCGGAAACGCCTTCCCGAGGTGGTCAACTCGGCCCTCGCACGGGCGAAGGGGCCGGTCTCGAAGTTCCTCGCGCGCCACTACCGCCATTTCAACTCCGCCGCGCTCTTGGACGCCGCGAAGGGCTACGACGCGCACCTCAGGGCGGGCGGCAAGATGCTCGTGACGCTGGCGGGCGCGATGTCCACGGCGGAGCTCGGCATCTCCCTGGCCGAGATGATCCGCCGAGACAAGGTGCACGCAATCGTGTGCACCGGGGCGAACCTTGAGGAGGACATGTTCAACCTGGTCGCCCACGAGTACTACGAGCGCGTCCCCGACTACAGGAACCTCACAGAGGGCGACGAGCAGGCGCTCCTCGAGCGGCACATGAACCGGGTCACCGACACCTGCATCCCGGAGAAGGAGGCCATGCGCCGGATCGAGGAGACGGTCCTCCACGAGTGGGTGGCGGCCGACCGCGCCGGGGAGAGGCTGTTCCCGCACGAGTTCGTGTACAGGATCCTGCGCGGCGGGAAGCTCGGGAAGTCGTTCCAGATCGACCGCAAGGACTCGTGGCTCGTGGCGGCCTGCGAGAAGGACCTTCCCATCGTGGTGCCCGGCTGGGAGGACGCGACCCTGGGCAACATGTACGCCGCCCACGTCATCACCGGCGTCGTGAAGAACGTGCACACGGTTCGCTCGGGGATCGAGTACATGGTCGAGCTCGCCCGGTGGTACACGCACAACGCCAGGCTGATGAGGACTGGCGAGGGGTCGGTCGGGTTCTTCCAGATCGGCGGCGGGATCGCCGGCGACTTCCCGATCTGCGTCGTCCCGATGCTTCACCAGGACCTGAAGCGGGAGGGCGTGCCGCTGTGGGGCTATTTCTGCCAGATCAGCGACTCGACGACCAGCTACGGCAGCTACTCGGGCGCTGTGCCGAACGAGAAGATCACGTGGGGCAAGCTGGGCGCCTCCACGCCGAAGTTCATCATCGA
>DATNHT010000025.1:0-4306 GCA_035604815.1 Opitutaceae bacterium | reverse complement strand
CATGATACCTGCCACAGCAATGCCTGTCGCCCCGGAGTTGTTCACAAAGCACCCTCCAGATCCACAGCCACCCTTCCGGGTCAGGGCTGTGGACTTCCGGGTGCTTGCTGAACAACTCATCCCCGAACTATAGCGATAAGGATAAGGCTCGGTCACATCGACCGCCGCCGCTCGCAAAGGAGCCGCTTCTACAACCCCCCCAATGTCCTTCCAAGTGTACAAACCGCCCTAAAAAGGGCTTGACCGAGGTCCCCCCATATTAGGCCGTCACGGTCTCGAGCGAGCAGCCGTCGGCGTCCTCGGCGGGCGTCTCGCAGTTTGGCCGGGCTATCACGCCGGGATAGGGCTCTGGCGCGAACTCGCCGTCCGGACCGGCGAGCAGGTGGCGGTCGCAGACCTCGAAGAGCCCGGACTCGGATTCCGCGCGCCGCATGTCGCGCAGGAAGGCGCCGTGGCGGTCGACGCCCTGGCCCACAAAATTCAGGTACTTCTTCATCCTGTTGACGTGCGCGCGCTCGGGGACACCTGGGTCCCGCGTCGACCGGTAGAGACGGTCGACGTACTCGCGCACCTCGGAAAGTGACACACGCGCCTGGGGAAGCCCTGCGAAGATATCCCGGCACTGCCGGAAGATCCATGGGTTGCGGATCGCGTGGCGCCCTATCATCACGCCCGTCGCGCCGCTGGCGCGCACGATCTCGGCGGCCCTTGAGGCTGACGTCACGTTGCCGTTTGCCAGCACGGGACAGCGCGCGCGCGCCGCCGCGTGGGCGATCCTGTCGTAGCGCACGTCGCTTCGGTACATCTCGCGCACCGTGCGGCCGTGGACCGTCAGCAGGTCGACCCGGTTCGCGTTCACAATTTCCAGGATCCGGTCGAAAGGGCCGTCGTCCTCGAAGCCTATCCGCATTTTCACGGTGAGGAGGCCGGGGACGGCGTCCCTGAGCGCCGCCAGTATGGCGGCGATCCGGTCCGGCTCGCGCAGGAGCCCGCCGCCGACGTTCTTGCGGTAGACCTTCGGGGCGGGGCAGCCCAGGTTGAGGTCGATCCCCGCTATGGGATGGCGCGCAAGTTCAACGGCCGTGCGGATCAGGTGGGGAATATCCTCGCCTATCATCTGCGCGAACACGGGCCGGCCCGTGTCGTTCTCGTCGATGCTGCGCAGGATGTGGCGCTCGGGCCGGGACTGCGCGTGCACCCGGAAGAACTCGGTGAAGAAGTAGTCGGGCGCGCCGTAGCCGGCGATGACCCGCATGAAGGCGAGGTCCGTCACGTCCTGCATGGGCGCGAGCGCGGTGATCGGCTGGCCCCGCATCAGGGGTGCCGGCAGCTGGGGCCCCGGGATCAGGCCAGATCCTCCCCGGACTCGTCCTCGGCCTGCTGCTTGCGCACCTGCTCAAGGATCTCGGTCATGTCCTCGACCGCGTCGAAGACGGCGCGGGCGACATAGATCGGGCGCTTCTGCTGCAGGGAGAGGACGATCGAGTCGCTCGGCCTTGCATCAATCTCGACGATCTTCGTCCCCAGTTCGTTCTCCATTGTCAGGAGGATCCGCGCGAAAAAGGTCTTGTCGCGGGCGTCGTTGATCACGACGCGCTCGAGCCGGGTGCCGAGGCCGAGTAGGATGCTGCCGATGAGATCGTGGGTCAGGGGCCGGTCCTTCTTCACGCCGTCGAGCGTCATCTGGATCGCGTTTCCGACGGAGTGGTCGACGTAGATCACGAACGTCTTCTCCTCGTTTCCAAGGAAGATTGCGCAGCCGTTGGGGGTGGGCATCACCCCCTTGATCGTTGCGGCTACGACGTCATTTTGCATGGATCGGGTTCCCGGCAGTACGGGTATCGGGCCAATATGACGGGCGCCAGGGAAAAGGGCAAGCAGTGCGGTCGGGGGGCGGGGCCGCAGGCCGGCACCGCGGGGTCGCCCGCGCGCGGGACGCTGGGGAGCCGGCCCCCCCTAGGCGAATCCGAGAAGGGCGATTCCCCATGAGCGGGCCTTTTCAAGCACAGCCGGCTTGTCGAGAAGGATGACCCCTTTCGACTCAAGCGCCGCGGCGCGGATTCCCGACCCGCGCATCGTCTCGAGGGTCAGCATCCCGAAGCAGGGCACGTCGAACCGGAAGTCCTGGCCGGCCTTGACTGTCTTCACGAACAGGGCGCCGTCGGCCCTGAGGGACCCGGCTCGCCTGAGCATCTCGTCGGTGCCCTCGAACGCCTCGACGGCGAGGACGGTGCCCTTGCGCACCACGCAGCCCTGGCCGATGTCAAGCCGCGCGCACTCCCGGGCGATGTGCACGCCGTGGTCGAGACATTCCCGGTCGATCGGAAACCGGCCCCCCGTCATGCAGCCCGGCGCGGCGAGCTGGTCGTCGAGGAAGGAGCGCGCGTCCAGCACCCTCACGCCCAGGGCCTCGATCTCCTTCGCCACGGCCCCGAAGATTGTCTCCGCGTTGCGGTGCCTGAGGGAGAGCAGGATCCGCGCGGCCTTCAGGTCCGGTCGCAAGCCGTGGAACAGGCGCCCGGGGGTCACCTGGCCCGCCATCAGGGCGTAGCCCGCCCCGAATTCTCCGAGAAGGCGCAGCGTCTTGCCCACCTGGCCGACGCGCACCGTGCGGCGGTCCGCCTCGGGAAACGCCGCGACGAGCTCGGGAGCGGTTTCGCCCTCGAACGCTATAAGCTTCACCGGGATGCCCGCCCTTCTGACCGACTTGGCCACCAGCTGCGGATAGATCCCCTGGCCCGCAATCAGGGCTATCGGGAGCTGCGGATCGAACGGCTCCGGGAGGAACGCTGAAGGCGGCGTCGGCACGGACTGTGGCGCTCTAAGTCTGCGCGCCGTAGTACTTCTTGTAGCTCCTGTAGTAGCGGTAGTTCGAGTAATACTCGATCCGCCGGGGCGACAGGCCGTTCAGGACGATCCCCAGGATCTCGTTCCTTCCCTCGCGCAGGCCCTTGATGTAAAGCTTGATGTGCTTGCGGTGGGACCGATTGAAGCGGCAGACATAGACGACCTCGTCGGCCCGCTCCGCGATCAGCATGGAGTCGGTGACGGCGCCCATCGGCGGGGAGTCGATCACGACGAGGTCGAACTCCTTCTTCAACCGCTCGAGCAGCCGCGCGAAGACCGGGTTCTCGAGGAGCTCGGTCGGACTCTTCGATCTCCCGCCCGAGGTGAGGAGCCAAAGGTTATCGCCCAGCTTGACGATTCCAAGGTTCGGGTTCGCGAGGACCTCGCCGTCGAGGTGGGCGCCCTGGTCGAACCAGGATATGATCCCCGCGGAATTCTGCTGGCTGAAATGCCTGTGCAGCATCGGGCGCCGCAGGTCGCAGTCCATCAGGAGCGTCCTCTTCCCGTGCCGGGCGAAGCAGGCCGCCAGGTTGCCCGAAATGAGCGTCTTGCCCTCGCCGGGAATCGTGCTCGTCACCAGGATCGACTTTGGGAAGTCGAGCTTCGACTGGATCTTGACCGAGCTGTAGAGGCTGAGAAACGCCTCGGTGCCGGATTCATTTTCCGAACCCGGTTCGGAGACACTGAACTGGTCCGCGCTCCCGAGCGTGCCCAGCTGCGGGATGATTCCCAGCAGGTGCACGCCTATGAACGACTCGACGTCCCATGCGCTCTTCACGCGGTCGTCGACGAATCCCAGTCCGATCGCCACACCCAGGAAGACGAGGACCCCGAGCCCGACGCTCGTGCGGGTGATCGATCCGACGTTGGGGGATATGGGCGAGGAGGAAACCTGCGCCCGGTCCAGCGGATGCAGCGAGATCTTGTCCAGGTTCTTGAACGTGGTGGTCTGGTTCAGGCGATCCAGGATCTCCATGTAGTAGCTCTTCGCCACAGTCGCCCGGCTTTGGAGCGAGTTGTAGTCCACGCTCAGCGCCCGCAGGCTCAGCTCCTGGGCCTCCTTGGCGGCGTATTCCTTCTCGAGGGACCGCACGTTGTCCTGGGCGCTCGAAAGCCGTGTGCTCAGATCCGCGATCGCCAGCTCGACGGCCTTGGCCAGCTCGGCCTTCGTGACCGCGATCCTGTTGGCGTTGTCGATGACCTTCGGGTGCTTCTCAAGATAGCGATCCATCAGCAGGGACTTGGTCTGCTCGGCATCGCTCAGCTGGGCCTTGAGCGTCGGCACCGCGCCGTGGGAGGCGATGTAGGAGATCTCGAGGAGGTCCTTGCCGCTCTTCTTGAAGTCCGCGACCTCCTGGACGAGCCCCTCCACGTTCAACATCTCGAGCCTGGAATTCGTGAGCGCCGTGTTCACCGACTTGAGCGTGTCGGAGACGATGTCGATGCTCTTGTCGAGCGA
>DATNHT010000024.1:0-29880 GCA_035604815.1 Opitutaceae bacterium | reverse complement strand
TTGGGAACTGCCCGCGCAGCCGCCCCCGCGCATCACCGCAAAACGCCACCTCGAAATGTAGGGCAGACCTACGAGATCCTCACCTTGCAAATCAACGAGTTATCTCTGCCCACACCCTCCAGTAGCGAAGGTTCGGCTAGTCGTAGCCGCCGAAGTTCGCACGCGCCTTTTCGTCATCAAACTCGCGCTCCCAGCGCGCGACGACCACGCTCGCCAGGCAGTTGCCGAGCACGTTCACGGAGGTGCGCGCCATGTCGAGCAGCGCGTCCACCCCGAGGATCATCGCCGCGCCCTCCAGGGGGAGGCCGAAGGACTGCAGTGCCGCTATGAGCACGACCAGCGACGCGCGGGGCACCGCCGCGACGCCCTTCGACGTGAGCATGAGCGTGACCATCATGCCGACCTGCTGGGCGACGCCGAAGTGGATCCCCGTCGTCGTCTCCGCGGCCTGCGCGACAAAGACCGAGGCCACCGCGAGGTACAGCGTCGAGCCGTCGAGGTTGAACGTGTAGCCTGCCGGCAGGACGAATCCCACGATGCCGCGCGGCACGCCGAAATGCTCCATCAGGTCGAACGCCTTCGGCAGCGCAGCCTCGCTGTTGGACGTCGCGAATGCGATGGCGAACGGCTCGCGCACCGCGCGGTAGAACGGCCTGAGGGGTACCCTCGCGATCCGGATGACCGCGCCGAGGACGAGGACCACGAAGACCGCGAGCGCGAGATAGAGGGTCAGCACGAGCTTGCCCAGGCCCAGCAGCGCGCCGACGCCCTGGTGGCCGACGGTGACGGCGATGGCGGCGCCCACGCCAAACGGCGCCAGCCTCATGACGATGCCAGCGAACCTGAGCATCACCTGCGTCAGGCTCCCGCAGAACGCGAGCATGGGCCTGCCCGCCTCGCCCGCGGCGATGACGGCCATGGCGAAGACCAGGGAGAACGCGACGACCTGCAGCACGTCGTTGCGCGCCATCGCGTCCATCAGGCTCGTCGGGAAGATGTGCAGGAGCGTCTCGACCGGCGTGAGCGGCTTCGCCTGGGCGGCGGCCCCCAGGGCCTCGGCGCTCCCCGCGAGCCTCACGCCGACGCCCGGCCCGACGAGATTGACGGCGGCTATCCCGACCGCGAGGGCGGCCGTGGTGACGATCTCGAAGTAAAGAATGGTCTTCGCGCCGATCCGGCCGACCTTCCTCATGTCGCCGGCGCCGGCGATCCCCTGGACGACGCTTCCGAACACGAGCGGCGCGATCATCAGCTTGATGAGGTGCAGGAAGACGTCCCGGATGAGCTCGAGCCACCCGGTCCACTCCGCCTGGGCGGTCCCGGGCAGGCCGTTCAGCCACCAGCCGAGAAGGCAGCCGAGAACGAGGCCGAGCAGGATCTGCCGGGTGAGCGTCAGGCGGCGCCAGGAATTCGGGGGGGATCCCGGTGCCACCGGAACGGGCGAATCCATGCCCCTCTTCTCTCAGCGCCCGGCGGGGACGCCAAGCCCGAAGACCCGGCCGGGGGCAAAATGGATCGACTCCCCTTGTTCATCTGGCATCTTGCCGGCCGTGACCCCCGCTTTCGTTAGGCACGCCCTCGCTCTGGCTGGCTTCGGGCTCTGTCTCAGGGCCGAACCGCCCGCCATCAGGCTCTGGCCCGGGGCCGCGCCCGGGGACAAGGGCGCCCTCGTCGAGGAGAGGGACACGACCAAGCCGTCGGACCATCTGGTTGCCGGCCGGCCCGTCATCAGGACCGGCAACGTTTCTGATCCCACGATCACGGTGTATCGTCCGCCTGCGGACAGGAACACGGGTGCCGCGGTCGTGGTGTGTCCCGGCGGCGGCTACAACATCCTCGCGCTGGACCTCGAAGGTACGGAGGTGTGCGAATGGCTGAGCTCAATCGGGGTAACCGGGGTGCTGCTGAAGTACCGCGTCCCGAAGCGCGAGGGGCAGCCGAGGTACGCCGCGCCCCTGCAGGACGCCGAGCGCGCCGTCGGCCTCGTGCGGTCGGGGGCGAAGGAATGGGCCATCGATCCGCAGCGCATCGGCGCGCTCGGCTTTTCCGCGGGCGGAGACCTCTGCGCGGTGCTGGCCGCCGCCGCCGGCGGCCGGTCCTACCCCCGCGTGGACGACGCGGATGACGTGAGCTGCCATCCCGACTTCCAGCTGCTCATCTATCCCGGCTATCTCGTGAAGGACGGCGGCGGCTACACGATCGGGCCCGAGATTGCCGTGACCGCCGCCACGCCGCCAACGTTTCTTGTGATGGCGCAGGACGACCCGGTTCATGTCGAGAACGCGCTCGGCTACGCCCTGGCGCTTCAGGAGGCGAAGGTCCCGATGGAGCTGCACGTGTACCCGACGGGCGGCCACGGATACGGACTGCGGCCCGCGGTGGATTTCGTGACCACCTGGCCGCAGCGCGCGGCCGACTGGATGCGCAGCCGGGGGCTCCTGGAGAAACGGTGAAGCCCCCGAGCGGCGGAGCCGGCTCCTTCAATGGACCGCCGACGCTCCGCCGGACTACCATGAGAATCCGCCTCGTCATCCTGTTCCTCACGGCGGCCGTCGCGTGCGTCCGGTCGCAGGAGAGCGCCCCGCCGGTTCGCCTGGCGATCATCGGCCTTGTCCACGACCACGTCACGTTGATGCTTCCCGAATTGGCCGGGCGCCAGGACGTCCATCTGGTGGGCATCGTCGAGCCCAACCAGGAGGCGGTGGCCCACTACGCGCAGCGCTTCCACCTCGACCGGGCGCTTTTCTTCCCAAGCATCGAGGCTCTTGTCGCCAAGACAAAGGTGGACGCCGTGGCCACCTTCACGTCGACGTTCGACCACCGCCGCGTCGTGGAGACGTGCGCGCCGCTCGGCATCGATGTCATGATGGAAAAGCCGCTTGCGGTGAGCATGGATCACGCGCGGGCCATCTCGGCCGCCGCCAGCAAGGGCGGGATCCAGGTCATCGTCAATTACGAGACCACGTGGTACCCGAGCAACCAGGTCGCCTACGATGTCGTCCACGCGCGGCATGCCATCGGCGACCTGCGCAAGATAGTGGTCCGCGACGGCCACCAGGGCCCGATTGCGATCGGGGTTTCGCCCTTTTTCGGCGCCTGGCTGATGGACCCCGTGCTGGACGGCGGGGGCGCCCTCATGGATTTCGGGTGCTACGGCGTCGACCTGGCGACGTGGATGATGGAGGGGGCGCGCCCGACCTCGGTCCTCGCCGTGACGCAGAACTTCCAGCCCGACGCCTATCCGAGGGTGGAGGACGAGGCGACGATCGTGCTCACCTACCCGAGAACCCAGGCCATCATCCAGGCCTCCTGGAACTGGCCCTACGGCAGGAAGGACATGGACATCTATGGCGAGATGGGCGCGCTGCGGCTGCCGAACCGGGACACGCTGTTCATGCGGACGGGTGACGGGCCGGAGGTCAGAGTGGCAACGCCCGCGCTGGCGGATGCCGGCAGGGACGCGCTCTCGTACCTGGTCGCCGTCGTGCGCGGCAAGGTGCGGCCGTCGGGGCTCTCGTCGCTCGAGGTGAACATGGTCGTGTCCGAGGTCCTCGACGCAGCGCGGGAGTCGGCCCGCACGGGAAGGCGGATCGATCTCGGCGGCGATCCGCCGCGGTAGGGCGCCGCGTCCGCCGGCCTCATTCCGCCGCCTCGTCTCGGCGCGCCAGGGAACCTGAGGGCGCGCTTCAATCCCGCTCCCTGCGGGGAGGGGGAATTGCCCGCCCGCCGCTTCAAGGAATCGTGGCGATGCACGGCAAACCCTGCCGCCGGCAGCCGTTCCTATGACGCATTCATAGCATCGCCAGAAACCGCCCAATCCCTGGCGCGCCCGCGCCCGACTTGCGGCGGCAGAACAATTAGCCTAGCGTCTGGCCGCGCATCGATTAGACGGGAAACCCCAATAACCAGAAGCCAGCCAACTCCCCATGAGACACCTCAGACTAGCCCTAGCCCTGATCACCGCCGCCGCCGCCCTGCCGCTGTCGGCCCAGCAGAACCGGAAGAGCCCGCACGAGACGATCAGCACCGTCATCGGCGACCGAGCCACCGGCTACCGGGTCACCATCGTCTACGGGCGCCCATACACCAAGGACCCAAAGACGGGCGAGCCCCGCAAGATCTGGGGAGGACTGGTGCCCTGGGGCGAGGCGTACCGCCTTGGCGCCGACGAGGCCACCCTCCTCATCACCGAGCAGCCCGTGGTGATGCAGGGACTCACGATTCCTGCCGGCGCCCATACGCTCTACATGGTTCCCTCCGAGACCGGGCCCTCGAAACTGGCCGTCAGCGCCGTCGTCGGGGCCTGGGGCGACCCCGTTGACGAGACCCACGACCTGGGGCGGGTGGACCTGAAGAAGGACACCCTGGATAAGCCGGTCGACCAGCTCACGATGGCCGTCGAGAAGGACACGGCCGGAGGCGGCGTGCTTAAGATAATGTGGGAAAGCACGCAGTTCACCGCCTCGTTCAAGGCGCCCGCGCCCCATCTGGATGTCCCCGCGGCCAGCCCGACCGCCACGCTGAAGCAGCGCGTGGGCCTGACGGACATCGAGGTTGTCTATTCCCGCCCCAGCATGAGGGGGCGCGAGGTGTTTGGCGGCCTCGTGCCATTCGGCGAGGTCTGGCGGACGGGCGCGAACAACGCGACGCGGATAACCTTCAGCACGCCCGTGAAGGTGCAGGGCGCGCGCGTCGACGCCGGGACGTACGAGCTCTTCACCATCCCCGGCAGGGAGGAGTGGACCGTCATTCTGCAGAAGGCATCCAAGCAGTGGGGCGCGTACGCCTACGACCAAAAGAACGACGTTGTGCGCGTGACCGCCAAGCCCGTTGAGCTCCCGATTTCGTTCGAGACATTCGTCATCGGCATAAACGACCTGCGCGACGACTCGGCCACGCTCAGCCTTTTCTGGGACAAGACGCGCGTCCCCGTGAAGCTCGAGATGGACGTCGTGGGCACGCTCGTCCCGCAGATAGAGGCCGCGATGGCCGCTCCGGGAAAGAAGCCGTACGTGCCGGCCGCCATGTTCTACCTCGAACACAACCTGGACCTGAAGAAGGCCGCCGGCTGGATGGACGCGGCAATAGCCGAGCAGCCCGACTTTTTCCCCATAATATACCGCAAGGCCCTGATCCTTGCTAAGATGGGCGACAAGGCCGGCGCGATCGCCGCGGCGACCCAGTCGCGCGACCTCGCCGCCAAGACCACCGGGCCGGCGAAGGACGAGTACATCCGCTTGAACGAGGCGCTGATCGCCAGCCTGAAGTGACCAGGGCGGCCCCTTCAGCCGCCGGCCTCGGCGCTCGGACGGCGCCGGGCCGCGCATTCGCGGCGGCGATGGGCGCCGGCATGCTCGCGTCCCTTGCCGCCGCGGCCGAGCCCGCGCCAGCTCCCGCGGCGCCGGCGCAGGCGATACTGCAGGAGCTGCGCAGCTTTCGCGAGATGGGGAGCGCCCTTTACATCGCGGCGCATCCCGACGACGAGAACACCCAGCTCATCACGTTCCTCGCCCGCGGCCGCTGCTACCGGACCGCCTACATGTCGCTCACGCGCGGCGACGGCGGGCAGAACGTGCTCGGCCCCGAGTTCGGAGACCTGCTGGGCGTGATCCGCACGCAGGAGCTGCTTGCCGCCCGGCGCGTCGACGGGGGCCTGCAGTTCTTCAGCCGCGCGAAGGATTTCGGCTACTCGAAGGACTACCGCGACACGCTCGCGAGGTGGGATCGCCAGCAGGTGCTCTCCGACATTGTCCGCGTGATCCGCATTTTCCGGCCCGACGTCATCATCACGCGCTTTCCCCCGGAGCCCGGGAACACGCACGGCCATCACACGGCTTCCGCGGTCCTCGCCATCGAGGCCTTCAAGCTTGCCGGCGATCCCAAGGCGTTTCCGGATCAGCTCGCGACGCTGACCCCTTGGCAGCCCCGGCGGATAGTCTGGAACGGCTGGGGTGCAAATTGGGGCAGCATCGAGACGGGCCCGGGCGTCCTGCACCTTGGAATCGACGGCACCGATTCCGTGACCGGGGCCTCCTTCGCGACCATCGCCGCGCGCAGCCGCTCCATGCACAGGACGCAGGGTTTCGCGAATTTCTCGGTGGCGGCCGCCGGCGGCGCCCCCCGCGTCGAGTCCTTCAAGCTGCTTGGGGGCGAGCCCGCGGCGCAGGACATCATGGACGGCGTCGACACCACGTGGGGCCGCGTGCCCGGGGGCGCGGAGATCGGCCGCCTCGCCGGCCAGGCGATCGAGCAGTTCAACCCGGCGGATCCCGCCGCAAGCGTGCCGGCGTTGCTCGCCCTGCGCAGCCGGCTGGCCGCCCTGGGCCCGGACCGTGTCGTGGACGAGAAGCGCCGTCAATTTGACCGGATCCTCCAGGCCTGCCTCGGCCTGTCCGTGGAAACCACGGTCCCGAGCCACGAGATAGTGCCGGGGGAGGCGCTCAGGTTCCGGCACACCGCCCTTGTGCGCTCGGCGGTCCCGGTGCGATGGCTGGCCGTGCGGTACCCCAAGGTCGGACGCAAGGTCGACCGCGCGATGGAGATGCGCCCAAACGAGACGGCGGTGCGCGAGGTCACTCGGACCCTGCCCGCGGACACGCCGCTCAGCCAGCCGTACTGGCTGCGCGAGGAGGGAACACCCGGCATGTTCCGCGTGGATGATCCCGCGCTGATCGGCCTTCCGGAGGGCCCGCCCGCCGTCCCGATCGAGGACGTGTTCATGGTGGGGGGCCAGACCCTGGTGGTCGCGGACGAGGCCGTGGAGGTCACCGCCGACCCGGCCAAGGGCGAGACCCGCCGCCGACTCGACGTGATCCCGCCGGTCTCGCTGAGCTTCTCGACATCGGTCGGGCTCTTCGCCCCCGGAGCCAGCCGCAAAGTGGTCGTCGATGTCGTCTCCTCCCGCGCCGGGGCCACCGGCACCCTCGGGCTGGATGCGGCCGGCGGCTGGCGGGCTTCCCCGGCGAGGCAGGCCTTCCACCTGGCGGCCGTCGGGGACCGCGCCCAGCTTGCCTTCACCGTCACCGGGCCAAATTCCAGCGCGACCGGTCTCATATCCGCCCGCGCGGAGGTTGACGGCGCGAACTTTGGCAGCCAGCGCCTGCAGATCAGTTACGGCCACATCCCGCCCCAGCTGCTTCAGCCCCCGGCGCGGATGAGGGTGGTGTCCCTCGATCTGGCGATCCGCGGCCACAGCGTCGGCTATCTCCCCGGCGCCAGCGGCGCAAGCGACAGCGTCGCGGGATGCCTGAAGCAGATGGGATATGAGGTCACGGAGCTCACGGGCGCCGATCTGACCGCGGAGAGGCTCAAGAGCTTCGATGCCGTGGTCATCGGCGTGCGCGCGCTCAACACGAGGACGGACATCGCCCCGCGCCTGCCCGCCCTCTTCGCCTATGCCGTTGGGGGCGGCACCGTCGTCGAGCAGTACGCCACGCCAAACGGGCTCCAGACGGCGCAGATTGCCCCCTTCGAGCTCAAGCTTTCCCGCGACCTGCCCCACTACCGCGTGACCAATGAGCATGCGCCGGTCGAGATGCTCGCCGCCGGCCATCCGGCGTTGACAATTCCCAACAAGATCGCCGACGCCGACTTCGACGGGTGGGTGCAGGAACGGGGACTGGATTTTGCCAGCGAATGGGATTCCGGGCACTTCACGGCCCTGCTCGCCCTGAGCGATGCAGGGGAGGCGCCGCTGAAGGGAGGCCTGCTGGTCGCCCGTTGCGGGCGCGGCTATTTCGTCTACACCGGGCTCTCGTTCTTCAGGCAGCTTCCCGCGGGCGTGCCCGGGGCGTACCGGCTGTTCGCCAACCTGGTCTCCCTGGGCAAATGAAGTCGCCTGAGGACGACGAGAGCACCGGCCTGCCGGGCCTGCGCACGTGGCGCAGGGTCTATCTGGCTGTTGTCCTCGTCTTCATCCTTTGGGTCGGCCTCCTAGCCGCGTTGACGCGGATGTTCTCGTGAACGCGCTCGATTACGTCGTCCTGGTGGGCGCGCTGCTGGGCATTGCTGGCTACGGCATGTGGCGGACGCGGGGGCGCCGCGATCTGAACACCTACCTTAAGGGCGCCAGCGGGACCCGCTGGCTTTCCATCGGCCTTTCGGTCATGGCGACGCAGGCCAGCGCGATCACCTTCCTCTCCACGCCGGGCCAGGGTTATGAGAGCGGGCTCGGCTTCGTGCAGAATTACTTCGGGGCACCGCTCGCGCTGATCGTCGTCGCGGTGGTCTTCCTTCCCATATACCGGCGGCTCAAGGTCTACACCGCCTACGAATACCTCGGGCACCGCTTCGACCCGAAGACGCGCCTGCTCGGCGCTGGGCTCTTTCTCCTGCAGCGCGGCCTCGGCGCGGGCATCACGATCTATGCGCCGGCCATCGTGCTCTCCACCGTCATGGGCTGGCGGCTGGACGCCACCATCGTGTGCAGCGGCCTTGTCGTGGTGCTCTACACGGTGACCGGAGGCAGCGAGGCCGTGACCATCACCCAGAAATACCAGATCGCGGTGATCTTCGCCGGCATGGTGGCGGCGTTCTTCGTCCTGGTCGCGAAGCTGCCCGCGGGGCTTTCGTTCACGGGGGCGCTCACGCTCGCGGGCGGCTTTCACAAGCTCGGGGCCGTGGACTTTTCCCTCGACCTCGACCGGCGCTACACACTCTGGTCCGGCCTGCTCGGCGGCATGTTTCTCTCGCTGTCGTACTTTGGCACCGATCAGTCGCAGGTGCAGCGCTACCTGAGCGGCGGCTCGCTGCGCGAGAGCCGGCTGGGCCTGATGTTCAACGCCGTCTTCAAGATCCCCATGCAGTTCCTCATCCTGCTTCTGGGCGTCCTCATCTTTGTCTTCTACCAGTTCGAGCGGCCGCCCGTGTTCTTCAACCAGGCCGCGTGGAGCCGCCAGGCGGGGCGCGGCGACGGCGGGCGCCTGCGCTCTCTAGACGCCGAGTTCCAGTCGGCGCATGCCGAGGAGCGCAGGCAGCTCGAGGCGTGGCTCGACGCACGGCGCGCCGGCAACGGCGCGGCCGAGGCCGCGGCGCGCGACGCGGCCTCGGCCGCCCAGTTCCGCTGCGAGGCCGCCCGGAGCGAGACGAGGGCGGTCCTGCACGCCGCCGGCCCGCGGGCGACGACGAACGATGCCGACTATGTCTTCATCACCTTCATCCTCGACAACCTGCCGCACGGATTGATCGGGCTGCTCGTCACGGCCTTCTTCGCCGCCGCGCTGTCATCCAAGGCCGGCGAGCTCAATGCGCTCGGATCGACGACCACCGTCGACATCTACCGGCATGTGGTGAGGCGCGAGGCGGCCGACGCGCACTATGTGGCCGCCTCGAAGTGGTTCACGGCCTTCTGGGGCCTTGTGGCGATCGGCTTTGCCCTGTTCGCCCACCTGGCCGAGAATCTCATCCAGGCTGTGAACATCCTCGGCTCCATCTTCTACGGCGTCGTCCTCGGGCTGTTCCTCGTCGCCTTCTTCCTCAGGCGGGTCGGCGGCACGGCGGTCTTCTGGGCGGCTCTGGCCGCCCAGGCTCTGGTGTTCGCGCTCTATGCCGGGCTCAGCATATCGTACCTCTGGTACAACGTCATCGGATGCGCGGCGTGCGTGGCGTTCAGCCTCGTCCTCCAGGCCGCGATCGGGGCCGGGGGCTGCGGCGGTCCGGCCCCCGCAGAGCCATGACGCCCCCCGTCATCTGCTTCGGCCAGCAGCCGTGCGGGTTCTTCCCGCGGCGGTTCCTGGCCGCGAAGGTCTTCACGGCGCGCCGCCTCCATGCGGAGCTCGGCGGCGAGATCGTCTTCTTCTTCCACGACAGCGACCACGACCCGCGCGAGACCCAGACCACGCTGCGCCACCGCAAGACCGGCAATCCGCACACGCTGAACTTCGCGTTCGAGAACAAGCTCCAGCGCAAGTTCTCCCCGCTCTACGCTAAGCGCATCCCCCCGGGCTGGCGCGAGAAGACGGCCCGCCAGCTTCCCGCGTACGTCGAGGCGCGCTTGGTCGAGGAATTCAGGCAGGTTGCGGCGGCAAACGCAGCCGACTTCTGCCTGGAGATGTACCGCAGGATGGGGCTGCTGGACGGGATGCGCGTCGCGCGCTCCGGGGACGCCGCGTTCCGCCGCTCGGCATGCGACGTGCCCGAGTTCTTCGTGGATGTGCAGCACGGGGGCGAGACCGTGCGCGCGAGATTCGTCGATGGCGCGTTGCAACTGCACGAAGGTGGGGGTTCATTCGTGACCCTTCCCCCCATGGCCTTCGAGAAGTCACAAGTGAGCCCCGCCCGCGACTCTCGCCTCCGCTGGATGCAATCGGTCGTGCGCTGCACGCACTATGTCGTCGGGGCCGGGGAAAAGGCCTACCTGCGCCGGGAGGACGCGCCCGAGGTCGTCTTTGTCGACCGCGACGCAATCGAACGTCCGGATGAAGCCTACTGCGAAATCCAGCTTTGAGTCCGCGCCGCTGCTGGCCTTCGGGGCGCATCCCGACGACATCGAGTTCGGCTGCGGGGGCATCATCGCCCGCGAGACCCTCGCCGGGCGCTTGGCGCACTTCGTCGTCTGCTCGCGCGGGGAGTCCGCGACCCACGGCACGCCGGCCGAACGCACCGCGGAGGCGAGAGAATCCGCCGCCCTGCTCGGCGCGACCGTGGAATTCGTCGAGCTGGACGGCGACGCCCACCTCGAGGTGAGGGCCGCCCACTCGCTCAAGCTCGCCGCCGTCATCCGGCGGCTGCGGCCGGGCGTCGTGCTCGCGCCGAGCCTGGTGGAGAACCAGCATCCCGACCATCCGCGCCTTGGCCAGCTCGTGCGCGACGCGGCGCGGCTTGCCCGCTACGGCGGCGTTGCGAAACTCCGGGCAAAGCCGGCCCACGCGATCGGCCCGCTGTTCTTCTATGCGGTCACCCCGGAGGCCGAGCCGGCGGGGGTCCTGCCCGTGCTGATAGACATCTCCGCCCCGGGGGTCGTCGCGGTCTGGACGGCGGCCATGGAGGCCCACGTGTCGCAGATGCGCACGCGTAACTACGTCGAGCTGCAGCTCACCCGCGCGCGGGCGCAGGGCCTGCGGGCCGGCGTCGAGCACGCGCAGCCGCTGTACCCGCACGACCCGCTCATCTTCGACTCGCTCGCGCCGCTGACGCGGGCCGCGCGCCGCTTCTAGAATGGCCTCCGGGCGGCCCATGAAGATCGGCATCACCTGCTATCCGTCCGTCGGCGGAAGCGGGATCCTCGCCTCAACGCTGGGCGAGGAGCTGGCGCGCCGCGGGCATGAGGCGCATTTCATCAGCTACGAGCGCCCCTTCCGCCTGCCCGCGGATGCCGAGCGCCTGTTCTTTCACCCGGTCGTTATCAACAGCTACGAGCTGTTCAAGTATCCCGACTACACGCTTCCGCTCTCGGTCAAGATGGCGGAGGTGAGCCGCGACCACGCTCTCGACGTCCTGCACGTCCACTATGCGGTCCCGCACGCCACGGCCGCGATTCTCGCCCAGTCGATGCTCCCGCCCGGCAAGAGGCCCCGCGTGGTCACGACCCTCCACGGCACGGACACGACGCTGCTCGGACGCGATGCGGGCTACGGCCCTGCGATCACGTACGCCCTGGACCGCTCGGACGCCGTGACGACCGTTTCCGCCTACCTGGAGCAGGAGACGCGCCAGCTGCTGTCGGTCAGCCGGCCGATAGACGTGATCCACAACTTCTTCGAGCCCCATGCGCCGAGGCGGTCGCGCGACGAGATGCGGCGCGAGCTGGGGGTGGGGGGGGAGGCCCTGCTGCTGCACATGTCGAATCTGCGCGCCTTCAAGCGGATAGACCTCCTGCTTGAGTGCTGCTCCCGCATCCGACCGCGCGACTCCTTCAAGCTCGTGGTCCTCGCGGGGGCCAGATTTGCGCCGTTCATGGGCGACGTCCGCCGGCTGGGCCTCGAGGACCGCGTGATCGTGCGCGAGAACGTCGCCGAGATCGAGGATTACCTGCAGGCGGCCGACATAGGGCTCTTCACCTCGGACATGGAAAGCTTCTGCCTGAGCATCCTGGAGGCGATGTGCTTCGCGTGCCCGAGCGTCGCCGCCGCTGTGGGCGGCATTCCCGAGGTCGTGGTGTCCGGCAGTTCCGGCCTGCTGGTTCCCCCGGGCGACGTGGACGCCTTCACGCGCGCCGTCGAATCGCTGATCCGCGATCCCGTTCGCCGGGCCGAGCTTGGCGGATCCGCCAGGAAGCGCGCGCGCGAGCTTTTCTCGGCCGCGACGATCGTGACGCGCTACGAGGAGCTCTATCGCCGGGTCTGCGCGGCGGCTCCGGCCCAATGACGCGCGGCCTGCTGCTCCTGGTCGCCGCCGACCCTGCCGGTCCACGTGTCGATCGGCACGCTGGCCTGGAGCCGGCAGAGCGAACGGCTTGGCGAGCGGCCCTCCAAGGCGGGGCTGCCCAATCTCCTGGTCTCGCTGCCATGGGCGGCGCACGCGCTCGAGTGCAGCCCGAGCTCGCCGTCCGGCCAGCTGACGCCACACGCGCTGGGGTGGCTCCTGGCCGCGGTGTGCCGATAACGGGCCGGTTGCGCTTTCGGGGGGGAGCTGCATACATGGATGGCGTCCGCCCATGCCCGACGACGAAACACCTCCCATCCGGCGGCTCGTCCTCAAGCCGAAGGAGATAACGCCCACCGAAACGGCGGCGCGCCCGGGCGACGGGACGGCGATCAGCGTCCCGTTGATGATCAAGCAGAACGAGATTGCCGCGGGCAGGTCGTCTCTGAGGAAATGGGATGACCCCGCCGGATCCCCGCCCGACGGGCCGGAGGCGCCCGTGGGATCGCCCCTGCTGGCGCCCAAGCAGGTCGCCACGACGGACCCGCGGTCCTGTCCGGGCGACGGCACCGCGATCAGCGCCCGCCTGATCCTCCATGGAAACCTGATAGCCGCGGCGAAGGCGGGCCCGGAGGTCATCGCCCTGCCGCGGAAGAGGATGTCCAGGAGGACGCGCGACTTTGTCCTGCTCGTGGCGACGGCGAGCCTCCTGGTGACCGCCCTGATGCTGCAGCTGCCGAGGACACTGGGCACCCTGATCATGGGAGCCGTCATCGTCGCCTACGCCGCCGTGCTACTTGCGTGGATCATGTTCGGAGTGATGGATGACTACTGAGCCCTCCGTTCCGCGTGGCGCATCCGTTGCATGCCGCTGCTGCGGTTCGAGGCGGGTGACCCACAGGGGCACGAAGCACAGCCAGTTCCTGGGGCGGGACTTTGACTTCTGGCACTGCCCGTCCTGCGACTTCATGTTTGTGGAGCCGTTTTCCGGATACGCCATCTACGACGAGGCCTACTACAGGGGCCAGGGCCCCGACCCCTATGTCGACTACGAGTCCGAGTACCGGGATTACCGCGCGACGGACCGGATGCTCGAGTTCGACGACCTGTGGCGCGTGGCGACGGGATTCGTCGCGGACAACATCCCCGAGGGCCCGGTCGAATGGCTCGACTTCGGGTGCGGGGCCGGGGGGCTCCTGAAGTACCTCGCCGACAAGGGGGACCTCCGCTCGGGGGGGAAGAGGTGGCCCCTGCGCCTCTCCGGGCACGATGTCGGGACCTATGCGGACAGGCTGAGGAAGGACGACGGGTTCAGGATACTGGGACCCGACGAGCTGGCGCGCGAGCCGGGAGCGCGTTACGACGTCGTCAGCCTGGTCGAGGTCGTGGAGCACGTTGAATTCCCGGACCCGGTCTTTGCCCTCGTCGCCAGGCTGCTCAAGCCGGGCGGGCTGCTCCTTGTCACGACGGGCAACATCGCGAGCATTGTCCCGAGGTCGAAGGGCCTCGACTACGGCTACATCATGCCGGAGGTCCACGTCAGCTATTTCACGCCGCGCGCCCTGCGGATCATCTATGCCCGGCACGGCCTGGTGCCCGTGCGCTTCCGCTACGACGGGGCGGTGCGGTTCAAGGTGGTGAAGACCCTGCGGACCGCGGGCCGGCAGCGGCTCGCGCGGCTGGCGATGCGGCTCCCGTTCGTCGTGCGCGCGATCGACGGTCTCTTCGGCACGTCGCGGATGCCCTGCGCAACGAAGCCCCGATAGGCCCGGCGCAAACCCTTGAGGCACCCTTTCGCCGCGGGAATTTGACGGCGGCGCGGGATTTGCGCCGCAATTCCTGCTCGAATCGGCGGATCGGCCTGCAAGCATGCCGGGGTGCCAAATCCAAGAGGGCTCATCAGCCTTGTTTCGGGCGGATTCCTCGCGTGGGCCGGCGTCTGCCGCGGAACCGACGCGCCCGCGGCCGGGGCCGAGCCGCCCCCGATCGAGGAGATCGCGGGAAGGCTTCCCCCGGATGTGGGCGGGGCCGCCCGGAAGTGGCTCCGCGGGGACCCGAGGGAGCTGAAGGCGCTCCTCGCGTTCTCCCCCGGAGCCCTGGAGCAGGAGGTCATGATAGCCCTGGCGAGCGAGCCGGACGCCGCGGATTTCGTGCTGGGGCGGATGGCGAGCGAGACCGCCGAGACGGACCGGCTCATTCTCAAGGTGATCGTGTTCGATCCGTTCTGGGTGGACCAGGCCGGCGTGCTCGGGGGGCTTCGGAAGCTGGCGGAATCCACGGCCGACCCGGACCTGATGCTGGACTATCTGGATGCGCAGCGCCGGGTCGAGGCCAGGCGCCTGCGCAGGGTCCTGACGGCGCGTATCGCCGAGGCGCGCCGCGCGGGCGACGCAAGGAGCCTGGAGGCCCTGGCCCAGGCCGACGAGCGCTGGATCATGGCGGAGCGGGGCGCGTCGCTTCCCGGTTTTATGCGCCGCCCGCCCGCCGTGTTCTCCGTCAAGCCGGCCGGCCAGTCCATCCGGATTGTCGGCATGGGCGACTTTGGCTCGGGCACGCAGGCCCAGAGGGACGTGGCGGCGGCGATCGTCCGGATGGGCAGGGCAGGGCCGTTCGACTTCGGGATCACGTTTGGCGACAACTTCTACCCTTCGGGAATGACCGGCCCCGACGACACGAGGTGGCGCGACTGGTGGGAATCCCTCTACGGCCCGCTGGGGATCGTCTTCTACCCGTCGCTCGGGAACCACGATTGGTATTCGGATGACGGCGCCGCCGCGGAGATCATTTACCGGAGCCCGACATGGCGGTTCCCCGCACCCTATTATTCGTTCACGGCGGGGCCGGTGCAGTTCTTTGTCGTCGACACGACGGAGATTTCCGAGGCCGAGGTCCTGTGGCTGGACGGGGCGGTCGCAGCCAGCGGCTCCCGCTGGAAGGTGGTCTACGGCCACCACCCGATCTTCGCCCCGGAGCGCAACGCCAAGTCGGGGATGTACATGAAATACACCCAGGCGCGCCTCTGGCCCGTCATCCGAGGGAGGGTCGACGCCTACCTGTGCGGGCACCAGCATGCGATGGCGCACATGGATCCGCGCGACGGGGTCCATTTCTTCATGAGCGGCGGGGGCGGGGCCCCCCTCGGCAAGGTGGCGAAGCAGGCGCCCGGCGCCGTCTTCGCGGAGTCGAGGTTCGGGTTCCTGACGCTCGAGGCGGACGCGTCGAGGATGAGCATCGCCATTTTTGACACAGACGGCAACCCCTTCGACTCGGAAGCCATCACGAAGTGATCGCGGCGGCCGCCCGAACGTGGTAGGAGCCCCGCCTTCCGTAATCCCAATCCCCATGCCGTCCCACACCCGAACCGCGGGCGCGCGCCTGCGCGCCGCACTCAAGGCCGAGCGACCTCTCCAGGTCGTAGGAACGATAAACGCCTACTGCTCCCTGCTCGCCAAGCGCGCCGGGTACAGGGCGATCTACCTCTCCGGGGCCGGTGTCGCCAACGCCTCCTACGGGCTGCCGGACCTCGGGATCACGAGCCTGAACGAGGTGTGCGAGGACATCCGGCGGATCACGCAGGCGACCGACCTGCCGCTGCTCGTCGATGCCGATACGGGGTGGGGCGGGGCGTTCATGGTCGAGCGCGCGGTGGCGAAGATGACGCAGGCGGGCGCCGCGGGCTTTCACATCGAGGACCAGGTCCATTCCAAGCGCTGCGGCCACCGGGACGGAAAGCAGATCGTGAGCATCGCCGAGATGTGCGACCGCGTGCGGTCGGCCGTAGCCGCGCGCACGGATCCGCAGTTTGTCGTGATGGCCAGGACCGATGCCTACGCAAATGACGGGCTCGCGGCGGCGATCGCGAGGGCCAAGGCCTACGCCGGGGCCGGGGCCGACATGATCTTCGCCGAGGCGCTGACCAGCCTCGGCGAGTACCGCGCGTTCACCAAGGCGCTCGGCAGGGTCCCGGTGCTGGCCAACCTCACGGAATTCGGGAAGACGCCGCCCTTCACCCTCGACGAGCTCAGGTCCGCGGGAGTGGCGATCGCGCTGTATCCGCTGAGCGCGTTCCGGGCGATGAGCCGGGCGGCCGAGAATGTGTACGAGGCCATCCGCAAGAAGGGCACCCAGAAGTCCGTCGTCGGATCGATGCAGACTCGCGCCAAGCTGTACGACGTCCTGGGCTACGAGGAGTACGAGCGCAGGCTCGACAATCTGTCGCGTGGGTAGAGGGGTGCGGGATGAGCAAGAAGTCCGTGGCGCTCTCGGGGGTCATAGCCGGCAACACGGCCATCTGCACCGTCGGCCACACGGGCAACGACCTGCACTACCGCGGCTATGACATCGGCGAGCTGGCGCAGAGGGCGAGCTACGAGGAGATCGCCCACCTGCTGATCCACGGCGCGCTTCCGACGCAGGCCGAGCTCGACGCCTACAGGAGGCGGCTCGCCGGGTACCGGCGCCTGCCCGGCGTCGTGCGTGCCGCCCTCGAGCTGGTCCCTGCAGCCGCCCACCCGATGGACGTCCTCCGGACGGGCTGCTCCGTCCTTGGGGCGGCCGACCCGGAGGGGCCCGGGCACGATGCCGCGCAGGCGCGGGCCATCGCCGACCGCCTGATCGTCTCGTTCAGCTCGATGCTCCTTTACTGGCACCATTACGCCAACGGCGGGCGGCGGATCGAGACGGCGAGCGACGAACCCACGCTCGCGGGCCACTTCCTCAGGCTGCTCCATGGCCGACCGGCGTCCGGCGCCCACGTCCGCGCGCTGGACCGCGGCCTCATCCTCTACGCCGAGCATGAGTTCAACGCCTCGACCTTCGCGGCCCGGGTGATCGCGGGGACGGGCTCGGATCTCCATTCGGCGATATGCGGCGCCATCGGCGCCCTGCGCGGACCAAAGCATGGCGGCGCCAACGAGGTTGCGATCGAGATCGCGCTCCGATACGGGGACGCGGACGCGGCCGAAGCCGACATCCGCGCCCGGGTGGCCTCCGGGGAGATCATCATCGGATTCGGGCACCCCGTCTACACGATCTCGGATCCGCGCAGCCCGATCATCAAGGAGGTGGCGCGTGTGCTGTGCGTGGACGGTGGGGCGCCCGGCCTGTTTGCGGTCTGCGAGCGCATTGAGAACGTGATGCGGGACCTGAAGCGCATGTTTCCCAACCTCGACTGGTACAGCGCCCCCGCATTCCGGATGCTCGGCATCCCCACGGCGATGTTCACCCCGGTGTTCGCGGTCGCGCGAACCGCGGGCTGGGCCGCGCATGTGATCGAGCAGCGGCTCGACGGCAAGATCATCCGGCCCGCGGCAAGCTACACCGGCCCCGCACCCAGGCCGTTCGTGGCCATTTCGGAGCGTTGAGATGCCCCATGCCGACCCAACCCGCGCCGACCGGCCGCCGCCGGACAGGCTCCTGCTGCAGATAGCCGACTACGTCCTCGACCCGGGACGCGCCGGCGGCGCGACCGCCCTCGAGACGGCCCGCCTCTGCCTGATGGACACGCTGGGCTGCGGCCTTCTCGCGCTCCGGTACCCGGCCTGCACGAGGCTCCTCGGCCCGATAGTGCCGGGCGCGACGCTGCCCGGGCGCGGCGCGCGCGTTCCCGGGACGGCGCACGAGCTCGAGCCGGTGCGGGCGGCGTTCAACGTCGGCGCCATGGTCAGGTGGCTCGACTACAACGACACGTGGCTAGCCGCCGAGTGGGGCCATCCCTCGGACAATCTCGGGGCGATTCTTGGCGCCGCGGATTACGCGGAGCGGGCGGGGACTGCCGCGGGCCGCGCGCCGCTGCGCGTGCGAGACCTGCTTGTCGCGATGGTCCAGGCGCACGAGATCCAGGGCGTCCTTGCGCTGGAAAACGCGTTCAACCGCGTGGGGCTGGACCATGTGCTACTTGTCCGGATCGCCTCGGCGGCGGTGGCGACCCGGCTGCTCGGGGGGGCCCGCGAGCAGATCGTCAACGCCGTCTCCAACGCGTTTCTGGACGGCGGCGCGCTCCGGGCCTACCGCCATGCACCCAACACCGGCTCGCGCAAGAGCTGGGCCGCGGGCGACGCGACGAGCCGGGGCGTCCTGCATGCGATCCTGGCGCTCAGGGGCGAGATGGGATACCCGGGGGCCCTCACCACCAAGGTGTGGGGATTCCAGGACGTCGTGCTGCGGGGCAAGCCCCTTGCCGTCCCGGCCCAGGGCTTCGGGAGCTACGTGATGGAGAACGTGCTCTTCAAGATCTCATACCCCGCCGAATTCCATGCGCAGACGGCGGTCGAGGCCGCGATAGCCCTCCATCCCGAGGTCGGTCCGCGGCTCGCGGAGGTGGAGCGCGTCGCGATCGAGACCCAGGAGAGCGCCAGGCGGATCATCGACAAGACCGGGCCGCTCGCCAACCCGGCCGACCGCGACCACTGCCTCCAGTACATGGTGGCCGTCGGGCTGATCAACGGTTCGCTCGCCGCCGCCGACTACGAGGATAGCGCGGCGGCCGATCCGCGGATCGATGCGCTCCGGTGGAAAATGGAGGTCTCCGAGGACCCGGCGTTCACGCGCGACTACCTGGATCCGGGGAAACGCTCGATCGCCAACGCCGTCCAGGTGTTCTTCCGCGGGGGCGCCGCGACGCGGCGGGTCCGCGTGGACTACCCGGTCGGCCACCGGAGGCGGCGCCAGGAGGGCGTTCCGCTGCTCCGCGCGAAATTCGAGGGAGCAGTCCGCGGGCATTTCGACGATTCCCACGCCGCCTCAATCATCGGCCTATTCTCGGATCCGGCGAGGCTCGATGCCATGCCCGTGACGCAGTTCATGGGGATGCTTGCAACATAGGCCGGGGCGCCCGTTGGCGCCCGGACATGCCGAGGGGGTTTTCCTCTGGGGGATCGGCGGCCGATGCGCAGCCGGCGCATGCGGGCGAGGGGACCGCGACAAGCGCCTGTCGGGCCGCCCGGCCGATCAGCGCGTGCGATCGGGGTTGCCCGCGTCCAACACGACCTTCCAGGTCCCATTGGGTTGGCGTCTCCAGATCGTGACGTAGGTGCCCATCCTGATCAGGGGCGCCGCTCCCAGCTTGGTCATGGGGACGTTCAATACGTACCGGCCCCATGTGTAGCCGAGGTCCCCGGAGGCGCTCACGTCGACGAACGAGGGCTCCCACGTGAGCTTTGCGGTGGCGGGAAGCTGTATGAAGACGCTGTTCACCGCATCGGCGCCCGACCGGATGTCGCCGAGCAGCTTGCAATCGCGCGCAACGGCCTGGAGGAAGGCCGCCTTTGGGCCGTCCTTCGTGGAGCTCGCACAGAACGCCTTGTCCGCGGCGATGATCTCGGCCTTGTACCTTTCCGTATCCGACTGGGTGCAACCTGCGAGAAGCGCGGCCGCTGAGGCAAGGACGGCGACGGTGCGCAGGTTCATGGGCGGAATGGGCGCCCACCGTGCCATGCCGGGGTTTCGTTCGCAAACCATAAGTGCGCCAATAGTATCTATTAGCATCCCTTGGGGGCAACCCGGGAACAGCCGCGGAAAAGATGCGACGGGCGGCAGAGAGCCACGCGCAGCCGGTCGGCCTTGAAGGCGGGCTTGGCGCGGACGAATCCTGTAGTTCGGGATGAAGAAGGACTTGGAGCGACTTGAACCCCCCTGGGCCGGGCACCTGCGTGCGGCCGGCTCGCCCCCGGGAACCGAGAGGAAAGCGGAGGCGATTCGCCCGGTGCCGGCGGGGAACAGCCGGTCCCTGGGCTGAATGCGACGGGTGGAGCCTTGTCCGCCGCCTAAACGGCTTCGGGCTCCTGTTTCGATCTGCCAAGGCCGTGAGGACCTTTGCCTGAGAAGGCGCCGCGGCCCCCAGGTCGGGCCGAGCCTGGAGGTCCGGCCACCGGCCGATGCGGGAAAGTGAGGGGTCGTGGAAACGCGTACGCCACCGTAAGCGCTTGCTCTTCATCGACCTAATCTCTAGCCGTTCCGGATGAAATCGATGCGAGTGTTCGGTCCAGCCGTGGCCGGTGTAACCCTCTTGGGGTCCGTTGCATTTGGTGCACCGGACTTGCTTCTGGGTTTCAGGGCGGCGTCCTCGGCGGCTGAGCAGCAGCGCGAAAAGGCGTTCGATGCGGCGATCGACCCGGCGGACCTTCGGTCGTGGTTGGAGCAGATGTCTTCGCAACCGAACCAGGTGGGCTCGCCGCACGACAAGGCGAATGCGGATTTCATGCTGGCGAGATTCAAGGAGTGGGGATGGGACGCGCGGATCGAGACGTTCGATGTCCTCTATCCGACGCCCAAGAGCCTGGCGCTCGAGCTCGTGGCCCCGGTCTCCTACAAGGCGCGGCTGTCCGAGCCCGCCGTCGCCGGCGACCGGACGTCGCCCGGCGCCGTAGGGGCGCTTCCCCCCTACAATGTCTACGGCGCTGACGGGGACGTGACCGCGGACCTTGTCTACGTGAATTACGGGATGCCCTTGGACTATGCCGAGCTCGAGAGGCGCGGCCTGGACGTGAAGGGCAAGATCGTGATCGTGCGCTACGGCGTGGGCTGGCGGGGCCTCAAGCCGAAGCTTGCGCTGGAGCACGGCGCCGTGGGGTGCATCATCTACTCCGACCCGCACGAGGAGGGCTACTGGTCGGGCGACGTCTATCCGAAGGGCGGGTATCGGCCGGACGAGGGCGTGCAACGCGGGTCGGTTGCGGACATCACAATGTATTCCGGCGATCCCCTGACGCCCGGGATCGGCTCCACGAAGGACGCGAAGCGCCTCAAGATCGAGGATGCGCAGACGATCCTCAAGATTCCGGTGATTCCGATCTCCAGCGGCGACGCGGCGCCGCTCCTCGCGGCGCTCGAGGGCCCGGTCGCGCCCGCTGGATGGCGCGGCGCGCTGCCCTTCACCTACCACATCGGGCCCGGCCCGGCAAAGGTGCACCTCGCCGTGTCCTCGGACTGGAGCCTCAAGCCGATCTACGATGTGATCGCCGTGATGAAGGGATCCGAGTTTCCCGACCAGTGGGTCGTGCGCGGAAACCACCACGATGGATGGGTGTTCGGGGCATGGGACCCGCTCGCGGGCAACATCGCGGTAATGGCCGAGGCAAAGGCGATCGGCACCCTGGCCAAGACCGGCTGGAGGCCCAGGCGCACGCTGGTCTACGCAAGCTGGGATGGCGAGGAGCCCGGGCTCCTTGGCTCGACCGAGTGGGCCGAGACGCATGCGGACGAGCTCCGGCACAAGGTCGTGCTTTACGTCAATTCCGACACCAACGCCCGCGGGTTCCTCTTCGTCGGCGGCAGCCATTCGTACCAGCACCTCGTGAACGAGGTTGCGGGCGCCGTGCTCGACCCCGAGACCGGGGCGACCATCCTCGACCGCTGGCGCGCCAGGATCAAGGTCGGCGGCGTCGAGAGGAGGGCCCCCGAGACAAACCCCCTCCCCGATGAGGAGCTGATGCTCAAGGCGGCGAATGCGGGCGGCGACCTGCCCATCGGGGCGCTGGGATCGGGCTCGGACTACACCCCGTTCCTCCAGCACCTCGGTGTCTCGTCGATAAACCTTGGATACGGGGGGGAGGACGTGGACTCCTCGATCTACCACTCCACGTACGATTCGTTCGACCACTACATGCGGTTCGGGGACCCTAAGTTCGTGTACGGCGCGGCCCTGGCGCAGACGGCGGGCCGGCTCGTTCTGCGCACGGCCAACGCCGACGTCCTGCCCATGAGATTCGGCGACCTTGCCGACACTGTCGCCCGCTATGTCGCGGAGGTCGAGAAGCTGACAGAGGCCGAGCGCGAGGACACCGCCAGGCTGAACAGCCTCGTCGACGAGGGCGTGTTCAAGCTGGCGGCCGATCCCCAGGAGACGCGCCTGGCGCCCTCAGTCCCCGCCGATGTCCCCATGCTCGTGTTCGAGGCGCTGGACCGGGCCACAAACCGCCTCAGGAAGAGCGCGAAGACCTACGACGACGCCTTCGCGCGGTCCTCTGCGTCGGATTTTAAACTTTCGGCAGGGGACCTCGCGCGCCTCAACGGGATTCTCCAGGGATTCGAGCAGGCCCTCTCGAGCGAGAGGGGGCTGCCCGGCCGCAGCTGGTACAGGCACATGCTCTATGCGCCCGGCCTCTACACGGGCTACGCTGCCAAGACCCTCCCCGCGGTGCGCGAGGCCGTCGAGTTGCGCCACTGGCCCGATGCCATCGATTACATCAGCGTGGTGGCCGACGTCTTGAACAAGGCGAGCTCCCGGCTTGACGAGGCGAGCGAGGCGCTCACGCCCAGGTTCAGGCCGTCTTCGCCTGGGAAGCCGGCTGGGACCGCGCCGCCCCCGCCGGTCGACAGCTGATCCCATGAAGCGATTCCTCCGGATCCTGGTTCCCGCGCTTCTTCTTGCCGCCGCCAAGCTCGGGGCGGACCCCATCCCGGTCAAGGTGGCCGTGGTCGTGACCTTCGAGGTCGGCGCCGACCGGGGCGACAAGCCCGGGGAGTTCCAATTCTGGGTGGAGAGGGAGAACTGGACCCAGAAGATCGACGTTCCCGGGATGGACCATCCGGTCCTGACCGACGGAAACGGGACGATCGGCGTCGTCTCCGGCGCGACGGTGCGCTGCTCCAACCAGATCATGGCGCTCGTCCTGAGCGGCCTGTTCGATTTCTCGAGGACGTACTGGGTCGTTAACGGCATAGCCGGCGTCAACCCGGCGCTCGCCTCGATCGGGAGCGCGGCCTGGGCGCACTACGTGATCGACGGGGACGTCGCCTACGAGATCGACGCGCGAGAGGCCGACCCGTCCTGGCCCTACGCGATCGTCCCGATCGGGTCGAAGACCCCCAACCAAAAGCCAAAGTACGAGGGTTGGGAGCCCGACACGATGGCCTATCGCCTGAATCCCGCGCTGGTCGGATGGGCGTACGCCCTGACGAAGGACACCCAGATCCCGGACTCCGACGCGATGAAGGCCTACAGGGCGCTCTACGAGGGATTCCCGAACGCCCAGAGGCCCCCGTTCGTCCTCCTGGGCGAGACCTTCGGCTCGTGCCGCTACTGGCACGGGAAGGCGCTGACGCAATGGGCGAGCGACTGGACCCGGCTGTGGACCGAGGGGAAGGGCGAGTTTGCGATGTCCGACATGGAGGACCAGGGCATAGCCGCGGCGCTGAGCCGCCTGTCGAGGATGGGAAGGGTCAACTTCCAGCGGGTTCTGTTCCTCAGGACGGCGAGCAACTACTGCATGCAGGCCCCGAGGCAGGACGTGAACGCGAGCCTTCATTCCGAGTACGCGGGCTACATTCCCTCTCTCGAGGCCGCGTACCGCGTGGGAAGCCGCGTGACCCACGAGCTCGCCGCGCACTGGAGCGAGTACCGAGACAGCGCCCCGGGCTCAAACTGACGCTGCGCAGGGATGGCCGACGCCGCGATGCAGAACGACACGTTTCCGGCGACCCCGAAGAAGCCCATGTTCCCCATAGGCGACGGGTTGCGCGGATACCTGCGCGCCTTCAAGCGGGAACGGGACCTGACGGTCACCTATGAGCGGCTGCGGGGCTTCACCGAGGCGATTCCGCTGGTCGACCCCGACGGCAAGCCGACCCTATGGGACACGGTGATCTACGACGGAAGCGAAATGCGCGCCCTGAACGAGGCGCTTAAGGAGGTGTACGCCCTCATCAAGGTCGACGGCGACATGTCGGTCGTCAGCCACCTCTACGCGGACCGCGTGGATTTCTGCACGTTCGGGAACTCGATGCCGTTCAGGATCCGGATCGTGAACGCGTACAACGACAACCAGGACTATATCTACATCAAGAAGGCCGACGCGTCGCGGGTCTACGGACTCGAGCTTGAGCACCTGCTCTCGCCCAACCGCCTCAACTTCATCACGCGCGGAAGCACGCTCATCGAGGAGCACATCGCCGGCATCCCGGGGGACATCTTCATCGAGCGCTGGCTCCAGCGTCCCGAGCTGAGCCCCGTGCGGGTTGCCAAGGAGCTCATCAAGTTCAACGAACGCTGCTTCGTGCAGCTGCTGGGCGACATGCGCTCCTACAACTTCGTGTTCGTGGTCACGCCGGACTTCGAGGATTTCCAGATCAAGATACGGGCGATGGACTTCGACCAGCAGAGCTACAACGGCCGGAAGAACTTCTACCGCGCGCAGTTCTTCAAGGAGAACGCGGCGCTCGTGCGCTTCTGCACGAGGCAGCTGCGCATCGAGACGGCCAACCAGTACCAGCGCGAGGAACAGACGATGATGATGCGTCGCGCCGAGCTTGCCGCCCGGCGGCTCAGCCTTCTCCTCGCCGCGATGGAGCGCGATCCGATATCGCCCCCGGAGAAGGTCCACGCGCTGCGCGAGTCGCTTGCGGAGCACTACGGCCGGCCCGAGTACCGGCTCTGCGAGTCGATGGGGGCCCTCGTCCGGGAGAACCTCGAGTCGATCCGGCTACGCGTGGGCCGGCCCGCGCTCGCCGAGCTCGCGCCCATCCAGCCGTAGGAGCGCGACCCACGGTGTCTCGCGCGCCTGCCCGGGGCCGGGGGCGCGGCGGCCGGTCAATTCGCTTGGAAGCCGTAGTCGCCGGCCTCGATTTCAGCGCCCACGCCCGCCTCCTCGGGCGGCAATTCCTCGAGGGGGGCGAACCGCTCCGACGAGAACCCGAGCTCCTCCCCGCCCGCGTGGAAGGGGTCGGGGGGGTTCACGAGCTCCTGGAGCAGGAGCCCCACGGTCGCGGAATCGCCCCCCTTCACGATTCTCTCGCGGCCCAGGAACACCTCGCGGACCGTGTACGTCTTGCCCTTCTCCGGGAGCTGCCTGTAGACCGCCTTCACGAACTCGTTGAACGTGTCGTTGATGCAGACGACTTTCTGGCCCTTGATCACTCTATCCTCCCCTCGTCGAAATCGATCAGGTCGGGGACGCTTTTTATGTCGTCAACCCTGTCGGCGCATCCCATTGCCGTGAGCGCCGTCCTGAGGAACTCCCGGCCCGCGGCGGTCATCCCCTTCTGCGCGAGCTCGCGGTTCCATTTTGCTGCGCGCACATCGGCCGGAAGCAGGCGGGCGAGCCCCCGTTCGATCTCCGCGTCGTCCGGCGCCTCGCGCACGACCTGCTCGACGGCGCCGGGATCGATTCCCAGGTGCAGGCATAGGAACCGGTCGATCCCCCGCTTGAAGTTCTTCGCGTAGCTGGCGGGAAGCGCCCCGTGCTCCTTGACGTACTTGCACTTGGCAATGAACCTGGGCAGGTAGAGGAGCCCCGTCCGCCCGTGCGCGACATAGGGCGACGGAAGGCAGGTGAGGACCTCGCCGGTTGATCCGGGAATGGGCTTTGACGGCATCGGCAACACCAAGATACCCCTATTACCCAGCCATGGACAAGTGCGCCCTCACCCGTTCGATAATCTCCCAGCTCGAGGCGGAGCTCACCCTCCAGACGGAGGCCGCCCTAGGCTCGCGCGAGGAGGCGACGGACGAGGAGAGCAGGGCGGAGGACAAGTACGACATGCGCAGCCAGAGCGCGGCCTACCTCGCCGCCGGCCAGGCCCGGCTCGCTTCCGAAATCGCCGGCGCGATCGCGGCCTGGAAGGCGCTCACCCTGCGGGTGTTCGGGCCCGGGGAGAGGATCGCCGCGGGGGCCCTGGTGACCCTTGAGTCGAACGGCAGGCGGGCCGCATACCTCATGGGCCCGCAATCCGGCGGCCTCGAGGCCAGGGACGGCGTTTCGGCTGCCACCGTGGTCACCGGCTCGTCTCCGCTCGGCCGCCAGCTTGTCGGCCGCGGCGTGGGGGACTTGGTCCAGATCGCGGACCGGCTTGGGCCGGTGCCCCACCGGATCGCGTCCGTGGAGTGACGCCGGGGAGGGCGGGCCCCCCGCGGAGGGCCCCGCCCAGTCAGGGCAGGTCCGTTTGGCCCATCAGGTAGCGGTCGCACTCGCGCGCGGCACCGCGGCCCTCGTTGATCGCCCAGACAACCAGGCTCTGCCCGCGGCGGCAGTCGCCGGCCGCGAATACCCCCGGCAGGCTTGTCGCGTATTTCTCGTAATCCGCCCTGACGTTGCTGCGGGCGTCGCAGGCGACCCCCATCTCCTTGAGCAGCGGCTGCTCGGGGCCGAGGAAGCCCATCGCGAGCAGCACCAGCTGGGCGGGGAGCACCTTTTCGCTGCCGGGTATCTCCCTGGGCACGAACTGCCCCTTCTCGTTCTTCTCCCACCCTATTTGGACGGTGACGATGTCGCTGACCCTTCCCTCTGAGTCGCCCCCGAACTTCTTCACCGTGGTGAGATAGACCCGCGGGTCGGCGCCGAACCGGGCCGCCGCCTCCTCCTGGCCGTAGTCCAACTTGTAGACCTTTGGCCATTCGGGCCAGGGATTGTCGGAGGCGCGCTCCATCGGCGGCTGGGGCAGGATCTCAATCTGCACAAGGCTCCGGCAGCCGTGGCGCATGGCCGTGCCGACGCAGTCGGTCCCGGTGTCGCCGCCCCCGATCACGACGACGTCCCTGCCGCGCGCGTGGATGCGGCAGGCGTCCGAGGCGCCGGCGAGCACAGCCGCCGTGTTGGCGCTCAGGAACTCCATCGCGAAGTGAACGCCGGCGAGGCCGCGGCCCTCCACCGGGAGGTCGCGCGGCTGCGTGGCTCCCGTGCAGATGACCGTCGCGCTGTACTCCTTGAGGAAGATCTGGGGCTCGACGTTGTCGCCGACGTTGGCCTTGCAGATGAACCTGACGCCCTCCTCCTCCATGAGCCGGATCCGGCGGAGCACGACCTCCTTCTTGTCCAGCTTCATGTTCGGGATGCCGTACATAAGCAGCCCGCCCGGGAGGTCGTCGCGCTCGAAGACCGTCACGGAGTGCCCCGCGCGGTTGAGCTGCGCGGCCGCGGAAAGTCCCGCCGGCCCGGACCCGATGACCGCGACCCTCTTGCCGGTGCGCACGCGGGGGGCCTCGGGGAGGACCCACCCTTCGGCCCATCCCTGGTCGATGATCGAGCACTCGATGTTCTTGATCGTCACCGGGGAGCTGTTGATTCCCAGGACGCACGAGCCCTCGCATGGGGCCGGGCAGACGCGGCCGGTGAACTCGGGGAAGTTGTTGGTCCGGTGCAGGCGTTCGAGCGCCTCGCGCCAGAGCCCGCGAAAAACCAGGTCGTTCCACTCGGGGATCAGGTTGTTGACCGGGCAGCCTGAAGCCATCCCGCCGACAAGCCTGCCGGTGTGGCAGAAGGGGACGCCGCAATCCATGCACCGCGCGCCCTGCTGGCGAAGCTTCTCCTCGCCGATGTGGTGGTGAAACTCTTTCCAGTCGTGGACGCGCTGGAGCGGAGGCCGGTCCGCGGGCAGCTCCCGCATGTATTCGAGGAATCCAGTTGGCTTGCCCATCGTGCGAGGTCGGGATCGGGGTTTGGCGGGCGCTTAGTTGCCGCCCACGCGGGACAGATCGCGCGCGTTCTCCTCGAACGCGGCCATGACGGCCTCGTCGCCGGTCAGGCCCTGGCCGTGGGCCCGCCGGATGCAGGCCAGCATGCGCTGGTAGTCGTTCGGCATGACCTTGACGAAACGCGGGACCATCCGCTCCCAGTCGCCTAGCACTCGCCGGGCGAGCGAACTGGCGGTGTAGGCCAGGTGCTTCTCGACCAGTCCGCGAACCTCGGCGATTTCCTCCAAAGCCTCGAGCTTCTCGATTCCCACCATCTGGCGGTTGACGCGGGCGGGGAAATCGCCGCGCTCGTCGAGCACGTAGGCGATCCCGCCGGACATGCCGGCCGCGAAATTGCGGCCCGCCGGGCCCAGCACGACGACGCGCCCGCCGGTCATGTATTCGCAGCCGTGGTCGCCCACGGACTCCACCACGGCGTTGACGCCGCTGTTGCGGACGCAGAAGCGCTCGCCCGCGACGCCGCGGATGTAGGCCTCGCCGCTGGTGGCGCCGTACAGGGCGACGTTGCCGACGATGATGTTCTCCTCGGGCACGAAGGTGGCCTTTTCGGGCGGGTAGACGATGATCTTGCCGCCTGACAGCCCCTTGCCGACGTAGTCATTGGCGTCGCCTTCGAGCAGGAACGTCATGCCCTTGGGAATGAAGGCGCCGAAGCTCTGGCCCGCCGAGCCCCTGAAAAGGATGCGGATCGTGTCCTCGGGCAGGCCGCAGGCCCCCCACTTCCTCGTCAGCTCTCCCCCGGTTATGGTCCCGACGACGCGGTGGATGTTCTTGATGGGCAATTCCGCGACGACCTTCTCGCCGCGCTCGATCGCCGGCCGGCAGATCTCCAGCAGCGTGGTGACGTCGAGCGACTTCTCGAGTCCGTGCTCCTGCGGGATCTGGCAGAAACGCCCGACGTCCTCGTCCACGTCGGGCTGGTAGAGGATCTTGCTGAAATCGAGGCCCTTCGCCTTCCAGTGGTCCACGGCCTTCCTCGCCTCGAGCCGCTCGACGTGGCCGATCATCTCCTCGACCGTGCGAAAGCCGAGCTGGGCCATGAGCTGCCGGACATCCTCGGCGATGAAGCGCATGAAGTTGACGACGTGCTCCGGCTTGCCGGTGAACTTCGCGCGCAGCTGCGGATCCTGGGTCGCCACGCCGGTCGGGCAAGTGTTCAGGTGGCAGACGCGCATCATGATGCAGCCGGTGGCCACGAGCGGGGCCGTGGCGAAGCCGAACTCCTCGGCCCCGAGCAGGGCGGCGATGACGACGTCGCGGCCGGTCTTGAGCTGCCCGTCGGTCTCAACCGCGATGCGGCTCCTCAGGTTGTTGAGCACCAGGGTCTGGTGGGTCTCCGCCAGGCCGAGCTCCCAGGGGAGGCCGGCATGGGCGATGGAGGTCTGCGGCGAGGCCCCCGTGCCGCCGTCGTGTCCGCTGATGAGCACGACGTAGGCGTGGGCCTTGGCCACGCCGGCCGCGATGGTGCCTACGCCAACCTCGGCGACGAGCTTGACGCTCACCCGCGCGAGGCGGTTGCCGTTCTTCAGGTCGTGGATCAGCTCGGCCAAGTCCTCGATCGAGTAGATGTCGTGGTGCGGCGGAGGGGAGATCAGGCCGACGCCCGCGGTCGTCAGCCGTGTCTTGGCGATCGCCGGGTAGACCTTGCTGCCGGGCAGCTGCCCTCCCTCCCCGGGCTTCGCGCCCTGGGCCATCTTGATCTGGAGCTCGCGCGCGTTGACAAGGTATTCGCTCGTCACGCCGAAGCGCCCGGAGGCGACCTGCTTGATGGCTGAGTTCTTCGAATCCCCGTTGGGCTCCAGGACGTAGCGGGCGGGATCCTCTCCGCCCTCGCCGGTGTTGCTCTTGCCGCCGATGCGATTCATGGCGATCGCGAGCGTCTCGTGCGCCTCCTTGCTTATGGAGCCGTAGGACATGGCCCCGGTCTTGAACCGCTTGACGATGCTCTCGACAGGCTCGACCTCCTCGATGGGCACCGGCGTCGCGGGCTTGAATTCAAGCAGGCCCCGCAGCGTGCAGGCGTTGACGGACTGGTCGTTGATGAGACTGGCGTAGTCCTGGTACACCTTGAAGCTGCCGGTGCGCACCGCCTTCTGCAGGCGGTGGATGGACTCGGGGGTGAACAGGTGCTGCTCGCCGTCCCTGCGCCACTGGTACTGGCCGCCGGACGGGAG
>DATNHT010000023.1:0-8276 GCA_035604815.1 Opitutaceae bacterium | reverse complement strand
GGCGACCTGACGAAGCGTTTCCGCGACTAGCCCGGAAGACCATGCCCGTCGCGTCTCAGACGCCGGCCGCGCTCGGCTTTCGGATGCCCGCCGAGTGGGAAATGCAGGAGGCCATCTGGCTCTCGTGGCCCCACAACCGCGCGACGTGGCCGGGGAATTTCCGCCCAATCCCGCGCAAGTTCGCCGAAATTGCCGCGCACGTCAGCCGCCGGGAGAAGGTGAGGCTCAACGTCGCCGCGACGCATCGCAAGCGCGCCCTCTCGCTGGCGGCGAAGGCGGGAGCCAACATGGCCAACGTGGAGTGCTTCGACCATCCGACGAATGACTCGTGGTGCCGGGACCACGGACCCATCTTTGTGCGGAACGACAGCTCGGGGGAGGTGGCGCTGACGGACTGGGTTTTCAACGCGTGGGGCGAGAAGTACGCTCCGTTCGACCTGGACAACCGCATACCGCGCCGCATCGGGCGCTCGCTGGGTCTGCGCCGGTTCGAGAGCAATATGGTGCTCGAGGGCGGATCGATCGAGGTCAACGGGAAGGGGCTGCTCATTACGACGGAGGCGTGCCTGCTCAACAGGAACCGGAATCCCGGGCTCACCCGGGCGCAGATCGAGCGCAATCTGCGGGATTACCTGGGTGTCCGCACCATCCTGTGGCTGGGCGGCGGAATCCTCGGGGACGACACCGATGGGCACGTCGACGACCTGACCCGGTTCTTCAGCGAGGGCGGCCTCGTGACCGCTGTCGAGAGCAACCGGCGCGACCCGAATCACGGCCCCCTCGCCGCAAACCTCGAGCGCCTGCGCGCCCTGCGCACGCCGTCCGGGGGCCGGTTCAGGGTCGTGGAGCTGCCGATGCCTTCGCCCGTGGGACGCGCCGGGCGCAGGCTTCCCGCAAGCTACGCGAACTTTCTCGTCATCAACGGGGCCGTCCTCATGCCGTCGTTCCGGCAGCCCCGCCGCGATCGGCAGGCGGCGGAGGTGCTGGCCTCCTGCTATCCCGGCCGGGAGGTCGTCCCAATTGATTGCTTGGAACTCGTGCTGGGGCTCGGCACTCTGCACTGCATCTCGCAACAACAGCCCGCCTCCAACGCATGAGAATCATACCGGCAATCGCAGGGTGCTGCGCTGCGGCGCTCCTGGCCGGGTGCGAATCCGGGATTGAGGATACCGTGCGTTCCGCCCTCGCTCCGCGCGAAGCGCCCCGTACGCGGGTCTTCCAGGCGGACCAGAGGGCGGTGTACGCCGCGGCGCGCGCTGCGGCCGACGAGATGGGCTACAGGTATGTCCGGGGGGGGCCCGCCGAAGGCGTGCTCGACGAACTGAGCGGGATATCCACCGGGGACGACAACGGCAGCTCCCGGCAGATATCAATGAGGGTGCGGCTGAGCCCGGACGCCGAGGCCGGCACCGAGGTTTCGGTGGCGTTCAACGAGATCATCGAGGCGAATTCGAGGGACCTGCCCGGAATGGCGACGGAGACGCCCCTGCGCGACACGGCCCTTTACGAAGTTTTCTTCCGCAATCTGCAGGTGGCGCTCCAGGCTCCTCCAAAAGAGTAGCCTCCAGTTAGTGATTGGTTATTAACGGTTTACTAGTTATTCTTCGATTCCGGAGCAAGGGCCTCATCCAGATTGTGCTTGCCGGATCGGCTTTCCGGATAGGATTCTGACCATTCGCGGCATCTCCCATCGGTCAGACCGGCGCAGCCGCGATGCTCCCGCCGGCCCTGAATTCAGTTTAACCGTCAACCCGTGGCCGAGAGGCCTGCCGCGGTGGCCGGAACGCTCCGGAGCAGGCGCGCCGATCACGCGTTTCCGCATATGAGTTCAGTAATGCAAGATCTGCTCGCACAGTCGTCCTTCGACAAGCTCAAGGAAGGCGCAATCGTCCCGGGCACCATCACCGAAGTCCGCCAGAACGAGGTCGTTGTCGACATAGGCGGCAAGTCCGAGGGCGTCATCCCCGCGAATGAGTTCATCGACATCGGCGACCTGCAGATCGGCTCGACGATCGAGGTGCTCGTCGAGAAGCTCGAGGACCGCGACGGGAGCCCGATCCTGTCGTTCGACAAGGCCGAGCAGAAGAAGAACTGGGACAACATCCTCACAAAGTTTCCCGAGGGCTCGGTAGCCACCGGCCGCGTGAAGGCCAAGGTCAAGGGCGGCCTCATCATTTCGATCGGCGTGGACGCGTTCATGCCCGCCTCGCACATCGACGTGCAGCCGCCCAAGAACCTGGACCAGTACGTCGGCCAGACCTACGACTTCAAGGTCCTCAAGATCAACCTCGAGCGGAAGAACATCGTCCTTTCCCGGCGCGAGCTCATCGAGCAGCAGCGCACCGAGAAGCGCCGCGCCCTGCTCGACTCGATCCAGCCCGGCCAGTTCCGGAAGGGCGTGGTGAAGAACATAACCGACTTCGGGGCCTTCATCGACCTCGACGGCATGGACGGCCTGCTCCACATCACGGACATGAGCTGGGGCCGGATTTCGCACCCCAGCGAGATGCTCAAGCAGGGCGAGGAGATCGAGGTCATGATCATCGAGGTGAACCGCGAGAAGGAGCGGGTTTCGCTCGGCCTCAAGCAGACAACCAAGAACCCCTGGGACGAGATCGACCGCAAGTTCCCGGTCGGGGCCAAGGTCCGCGGAAAAGTGGTCAACCTCGTCCCCTACGGCGCGTTCGTCGAGATCGAGCCGGGTGTCGAGGGGCTGGTCCACATCACCGAGATGTCGTGGACAAAGCGCATCACGAAGCCCTCCGAGCTGCTCAAGGTCGGCCAGGAGCTCGATGCGGTCGTCCTCGGCATCCAGAAGGAAGAGCAGAAGATCTCGCTCGGCCTGCGCCAGCTCGAGCCCAATCCATGGGACATGGTCCGCCACAACTACCCGATCGGCGCCCGCGTCCGCGGCAGGGTCCGCAACATGACGACCTACGGGGCGTTCATCGAGCTGGAGGAAGGAATTGACGGGATGGTCCACGTCTCGGACATGAGCTGGACGCGCAAGGTCAATCACCCCTCGGAGGTCCTGAAGAAGGGCGATGATGTGGACGCCATCGTGCTCGACATCGATCCCCAGCAGCAGCGCATCAGCCTTGGCATGAAGCAGCTGGCGACCGACCCATGGTCGGACATCGACAGCTACTTCAAGATAGGGGACGTCGTGGAGGGCACCATCACCAAGGTGACCTCATTCGGAGCCTTCGTGGAGCTCAAGGACGGCATCGACGGCCTGGTCCACATCTCGCAGATAAGCGAGGAGAGGATCGAGAAGGTTAAGGACGTCCTTAAGCCGGAGCAGAAGGTCACGGCCCGCGTCATCAAGATCGACCGCGAGGAGCGCAGGCTCGGGCTTTCGATCAAGGCCGCCAACTACAGCGCCGACCAGCTCGCGGCGGAGACGGCCTCCTACGAGGCCCTTAACCGCAGCGCGACAAACGACATGATGAACCTCGGCGACATTCTCGACGAGGCGTCCAAGAAGGGGGAGGAGTAGGCCCGCGGGGCGCCCTCAGTTTGCGCCGTTTCGCCCGCTCTTCTTCGCCTTTGACTCTATAAACTCCCGGATGACCGTCATGCGCTGGCGCTGGCGGTCCTCCTGCTCGACGTCGTCGGCGTTGCGCACGGCCTCGTGCTTCGCCATCGCCCGGCGCATCTTGCCAAGCGCAATGTACTCGAGCTGGCGGATGCGCTCGCGCGTGACGTTGAAGCGGCGGCCGACCTCCTCGAGCGTCAGCTCGTCATGGCCGTCGAGGCCGAAGCGCATACGGATGATCTCGGCCTCGCGCTTGTCGAGGGATCCGACCATCGAATGCAGGTCCAGGTTGAGGTTCTTGTCGCGCAGGTGATCGTAGGGGCTTGTCGCGTTCTCGTCGCCCACGATTTCCCCGAAGGACGCCGAGTCGCCTTCCTCGCCCACGGGCGCGTCCAGCGAGGCCGGCCTCACGCTCACGGACTTGAGATGGGCGACCTTTGAGGTCGGAATCTGAAGCTCCATTGCGAGCTCCTCGTCCGTGGGATCCCTGCCCAGCCTCTCGGAGATCTGCATCGCCGTCTTGCGCATCCGCGAGATCTTGTCGACCAGGTGAACGGGCAGGCGGATCGTCTTGGACTGGTTTGCAAGCGCCCGCTTGATCGACTGCTTTATCCACCAGGCCGCATAGGTCGAAAGCTTTCCGCCCTTGCGGGGGTCGAAGCGCTCAACCGCCTTGACGAGCCCGATGTTGCCCTCGCTTATCAGGTCGAGTAGGGGCAGGCCGAAGTCCTTGTAGTCCATCGCGATCTTCACGACCAGGCGCAGGTTCGCCTTGATCATGTGGTCGCGCGCGGACTTGTCGCCCCGGCGGATCCGCTTGGCGAGGGCGATCTCCTCCTCGATGGTCAGCAGGGCCGTCTTGCCAATCTCCTGAAGATAGATCTGGAGGTTGCTGCGGTCGAGCAGCGCCAGGGGCGCTTCGGCTGGCTCGGGTTTCTCGAGGAAAGAAGGCGGGCTGTCGAACCGCGCCTGGCGCTCAGGAGCCGCGACGGTGCGGACGCTCTCGTCGGAATCATCCGTTGCCGTGCCGGTCCTGAATTTCGTGCGCATTGAGGATTTCTTGTTAGTTTGAGGGTTAAAACGGGAGGTTGTTCCCGTGGCTGAGCCTAATCCGTTCCGAAATGAAGGACGAGGCGTCCCCTCTGAAAGTTGCAAGACTGTCACCCCCGATAAGGGTAAAAATGGCACAACCGGCCCAAAGGCGGGGCGCATTATGGCGCTACCCGTTGGGTCAGAACCTCAAAGCGATTTCGACGGCCTTCAGAAGCGCGCCGGCCTTGTTGACCGTCTCCTGGTACTCGGCGGCGGGATCGGAGTCGGCGACGACGCCACCCCCGGCCTGAATGTAGATCACGCCGTCCTTGAGCAGCGCCGTTCGCAGGGTGATGCAGGAGTCCAGGTTGCCGTCATACCCGAAATAACCGAGCGCGCCCGCATAAAAGCCCCTCTGGACCGGCTCCTTCTCGGCAATGATCTGCATCGCGCGCACCTTGGGCGCCCCGCTCACGGTGCCCGCCGGGAATGTCGCGCGCATCAGGTCGAACGCGCTCTTGCCGTCGGCGATCCGCCCTTCCACCTGCGAAACGATGTGCATGACGTGGGAATAGCGCTCGACGAACATGAAGTCGGGCACGTGGATGGACCCGAACTTGCAGACCCGCCCAATGTCGTTGCGCGCGAGATCGACGAGCATCAGGTGCTCGGCCCGCTCCTTCTCGTCGGCGAGGAGCTCCTGGCCAAGGGCCAGGTCCTCCTCGTGGGTGGCGCCGCGCCTGCGGGTGCCGGCGATGGGGCGAATCTCGACCAAGCCGTCCGTCAGCCGCACATGGACCTCCGGGGAGGCGCCCACGAGCGCAAAGTCGCCCGCGTCCAGGATGAACGTGTAGGGGGAGGGGTTCACCGTCCTGAGGGCCCGGTAGAGGTCGAGCGGCGTCTTGGTGAACGGCCGCGTGAACCTCTGGGAGGGCACGACCTGGATGATGTCGCCCGCGCGGATGTATTCCTTGGCGCTCTCGACAAGCTCCTCGTATGCCCGGCGGGTAAAGTTTCCCACGGGCACCTTGACCCGCCTCGGCGCGGCGAGCGGGGCGGGGGCGAGCGCTCCGGGCTGCTTGAGGATCTCGAAGAGCTGGCGGAGCTCGGCCTCGGCCGCGGAGCGGGCCCTTGCGGCCCCAGCGGCCCCGCCGCCCGAGATGTGGGCGTTGACGCACAGGCGCAGCGTCTGCTTCACGCGGTCGAAGATGAGCAGCGTGTCCGAGAGCATGAAATAGATGAGCGGGATCCCGAGCTCGTCGCGCGGCGCCGAGGGCACCGTGGGCTCTATCCGCGTGACGTACTCGTAGCTGATGTAGCCGACGGCGCCGCCGGTGAACCGGGGGAGGCCCGGCAGCTTGACCGGGCGGAACCGCCTTAGCTCGGCCTCGACCAGCGAGAGCGGGTCGGAGGGGGTGGGCACCTTCCGCGCGGGCCGGCCATGCTCGCGGATCTCCGAGACCTTGGGCCCGCACGCAATGACCTTGCGCGGACGGCAACCGATGAAGCTGTAGCGGGACAGCCGCTCGCCGCCCTCGACGGACTCGAGCAGGTATGCCGGCCCGTGGGCGCGCAGCTTCGCATAGGCCGACACCGGCGTCTCAAAGTCCGCCATCAGGTCCGCGTACACGGGTATCACGTTGCCCCTCCTTGCGAGCTTCAGGAACTCGCGCCTGGCCGGGTGGACGTCCATGGCTACTCGACCGTCACCGACTTGGCCAGGTTGCGGGGCTTGTCGACGTCGCAGCCGCGCTCGACGGCGATGTAATAGCTAAGCAGCTGGACGGGGATGGAGGCCACGACCGGGAGCACCGCCTCGTGGCAGTCAGGTATCGGGATCACCTCGTCGGCGAGCCCCGCGGGAAGCTCGCATCCCTCGGTGGCGATCGCGATGACGGGGCCCTTGCGCGCCTTTATCTCCTGCATGCTGGAGACGACCTTGTTGAAGATCTCACCCCTGGGGGCGAAGAAGACGCTCGGGCACCTCTCGCTGATCAGCGCTATCGGCCCGTGCTTCATCTCGGCGGCCGGGTAGCCCTCCGAGTGCACGTAGGAGATCTCCTTCAGCTTGAGCGCCCCCTCGAGCGCGATCGGGAAGAGGGACAGCCGCCCCAGGAAGAGGAAGTCCGAGCATTGGGCGTAGCGCTTGGCGACGGCCTTGATGTGCGGCGCCTGGGCGAGGGCCGCGCGCACCAGGGCCGGGGCGGCGCGCAGCGCGCTCACAAAGTTCACCCCGTCGTTGAAGCTCATGTCGCGCATCCGCGACACGTAGAGGGCGACCATCGCCCCGAGCAGCAGCTGCGAGGTGAACGCCTTGGTCGAGGCGACGCCGATCTCCGGGCCCACGTGCTGGTAGATCCCGCCGTCGGCCTCCCGCGCGATCGTCGAGCCCACCACGTTGTTGATCGCCAGAACCCGGAATCCCTTGCGCTTCGCCTCCCGCATCGCGGCGAGCGTGTCGATCGTCTCGCCGGACTGGCTGATCACGAAGAAGAGCGTGTTGGAGTCGAGCGGGGCGTTCCGGTACCGGAATTCGGAGGCGTAGTCGACCTCGACGGGAACGCGGGCGAAGCGCTCGATCAGGTGCTCGGCGACCAGGCAGGCGTGCCACGCCGTGCCGCAGGCGCAGAACATGAAGCGGTCGACCTGGCGGAACTCGGCCGGGGTCAGGTTCAGGCCGCCGAACACCGCAGTGCTCCCGTCCGCGGAGAAGCGTCCGCGCATCGTGTTCTCGAGGGCGACGGGCTGCTCGAAGATCTCCTTCTCCATGAAGTGGGCGTGGCCATCCATGCTCGCGTCCTCGACCGACCAGTCGATCCGGTCGACCACGGGTGACACGTCCGCCTGGTCGAGCGTGCTGATCGCGAAATTCCGGGCCGTGACGTGGACGAGCTCCCCGTCCTTCAGGTAGACCACGTTCTGGGTCTGGCTCACGATGGCGGACGCGTCGCTCGCGAGAAGGTACTCCGCGTCGCCGACGCCGAGGATCAGCGGCGAGGCCTTTCGCGCCGCCACGACCTCGCCGGGGTAATCCGAGCACAGGGCGGCGATCCCGTACGTGCCCTCGACGTGGCCCAGCGCCTTGCGCACGCTTTCCAGGAAGGCGCTTTGGCTGTCGCGCTCCTCGGGCTCCTTGGCGTAGTGGTAGGCAATCAGGTTGCACAGGACCTCGGTGTCCGTCTCGGACTTGAAGGTGTATTTCTTCGAGAGCAGGAAGGTCTTTATCTGGCTGTAGTTCTCGATGACGCCGTTGTGGATCAGGGCGAACTTGCCGTCGCTGCTCAGGTGCGGGTGGGCGTTCGCGTCGGTCACCGCCCCGTGGGTGGCCCAACGGGTGTGCCCGATCCCCGACGTCCCGCTCAGGCGGAGGCCGGCGGATTCCTTCACCAGGCGCTCCACGCGGCCCGCCTTCTTGACGACCGTCAGCCCGCCGCCCTGCGCGATCGCGATCCCGGCGGAGTCGTAGCCCCGGTACTCAAGGCGCTTCAGGGCCTCCAGGATGATGGTCGCCGCCTTGCGTTTTCCGACGTAGCCGACGATGCCGCACATGGGTGTTGTTGGTTGGGAGTGGCTGCGCGCGGCGATTTTGTCTCGCGAAGTGGGCGTTCACGATAGAAAAGGGGATTCCTATGACCACCCAAAAACGCGTGCTCGCAGTCATCATGGGGGGTGGCCGTGGGACGCGTCTGGCGCCGCTGACGCTCGA
>DATNHT010000022.1:0-16030 GCA_035604815.1 Opitutaceae bacterium | reverse complement strand
CAGCCGGACGTACGCGACCCTCATCCGCTCGGGCGTGCCCATCCTCAGGACGCTTGAGATCGTGGCCACGGCGAGCAACAAGGTGCAGATCGAGGACGCGTGCCAGGAGATCGCCAAGCACGTCAGCCAGGGCGGCCAGGTGTCGGAAATCCTGGCGTCGAACGAGTTCTTCCCGCCGATGATGAAGCACATGGTGAAGGCGGGCGAGGCGACCGGCAACGTCGACGGGATGATGAACAAGATCGCGGACTTCTACGACGTGGAGTGCGACGCGACCGTGAGCGCACTCACTTCGCTGATCGAACCGCTGCTCATTGTCATCCTCGGCATCATCGTCGGCAGCATCGTCATGGCGATGTTCCTGCCGATCTTCCAGCTAGGCGCTGTGGCGGGCGGCATGGGTTGATGCCCCCCGGGCCGTTCGCGAACATTAAGGGCGTGCCACCGGGTTGTCCCGCCCGGCCCTCCGGCAGCAGGTAATATTGACTTGCCCGGACACAGGCGGAAGCTTCCACCTTCCCAATCTTCAACCATGCCATCCGTCCTCATCGTCGACGACTTGATCTCGATACACGAGATGCTGGAGGCGGTCATTCAGCCCACCGGGTTTTCCACTGCGTTTGCCACGGACGGCGAGAAGGCGCTGGCGCGCTACAAGGGCGAGCGGTTCGACATGGTCCTCGCGGACATCGACATGAAGCCGATGGACGGGATCACGCTCCTCAAGCAGCTCAAGCTGTACGACCCCAATTCCGTCACGATCATCATGACGGCGTACGCGAGCACCGACAGCGCGGTCCAGGCGCTAAAGTACGGCGCGTTCGACTACCTCCAGAAGCCGTTCCGGGTGGATGAGTTGATCGGGACCCTGAGGCGCGGGCTCGAATTCCGCGAGATCCAGGCGCAGCGCGCCCTCATCAGCACCGGCGTCGGGCTGCGGCCCGACGACATCGAGGGCCGGCTGGTCGGCAAGAGCCAGCAGATCAAGAAGCTGATCCAGAAGGTGAAGAAGCTGGCCGCGGTGCGCACGCCCGTCCTGCTGGTGGGCGAGAACGGGACGGGCAAGACCTCGGTCGCCGAGATCCTCCACGGGGTGACGGGCGCCAGCCAGGCGCAGTTTGTCCGGATCGACTGCTCGCTCAGCTCGGAGCAGAACTTCCGCGAGGGGCTCCTCGGCGCGAACGGCGAGGGCGGGCCTTGGATCCGGGACGCCAAGGGCGGGACGCTCTTCCTGCAGCACCTGCAGTGCCTCGCGCTGCCCGTTCAGAAGGAGCTCGTGAGCGTGCTTCGGAACACGGCGCACGGCTTCCGGCTCCTGTGCACGACGACGGAGGACCTTGAGAAGATGGTCGACGAGGGACGCTTCAACGAGGAGCTGTTCTACCGCGTCGCGTCCCTTCCGCTCCATATGCCGCCCCTGCGCGACCGCAAGGAGGACATTCCCATCCTCGTCAAGCACATCGCCGTGCGCGCGACCAATCCGCTGGTCGACCCGAACCTCATCGAGTTCACGGGCGACGCAATGGCGGTCTTCTCGGGCTACCACTGGCCGGGCAACTTGGCCGAGCTGTCCCAGCTGGTCCTGAAGCTCGCCTCGACCACCGAGACGCGGGTCATCACCTCCCAGCAGCTGCCCCTGCGGCTGCGCGACCTGAAGCACTGGCCGAAGCTGGCCGATTACATCGAGGGCCAGCAGAAGCAGTACCTGGACAGGGTGCTCCACGCGTGCCGCGGCGACAAGGCCGCCGCCGCCGAGGTGCTAGGGATCGACGTCGCGGAGCTGGGATAGCTCCTCCGTTCTCCTCGTGCGCCGGGCCAGCGCCGGTTGGCCGAGGCGGGACCGCACCGCGCCCGCGCGCAACCGAGGTGATGCGCCTCGCCGCGGAGCAGCCTAACGCACCAGCTGGGCGACGGAGGCTGGCTCGAAATCGAACCCGACGCCAAAGGGCGCCGCGAGCACCGAGTCCACGCTGATCTGGCCGTTCTCGATTCTCAGGGTCGGCCACCCGAGGGAACTGTCCGTGTACAGGTCGGGATGGCGCTCGCGCATCCGGGCTTGCAGGACGGCCGGCCAGCACGAAAGGCCGGCGAAATAGTGATGCCCATTGCGTTCGACGCTCGGCACGCCAAGCGCGGCCTGTACGGCAAGGTCTTGCAGCAGGGCCACCGGCCCGATGTTGGCGAGATCCTCGCCGGTCAATAGCAACCTTGAATCGGGCAACAGGCGCCGGCGACGGGCGATCAAGCAGGCGCTGGCGATGCCCTTGAACACGCCCTTGCAATTCTTGTGGCTGGTGCCCGCGTAGCCGAGGACAAGCGCCCGCGGCACGCTGCCAAGCCCGGCGTCGGACTCGTCAATTATGATCGGCGGTCGGTCCGGCCATTCGGCAGCAAGAACGCCGATTGCGTCGCTTAGCGCGATGCCGCGGTGAAAGGGCTGTTCGATAAACATGAGGCGCCTGCGGAGATCGGCGAGCTCGGGGGCGCCACATGCCTCGTCCCAAAAGGCCTTGAACCCCGCAACGGTGCCGAACGCCTCGTTCCCGTCCACACTGCATGCGTAATCGGGGGGGGCCGCGCGCGTAAGGACTCCGGCGATGGAAACGAGCCGCGGCAGATCATCCGGACCCCCGACCTTGAGCTTGAAGTGGCGCAAGCCGTAGGCCGCGATGCAGTCCTCCAGCGATTGCGGCAGCCCGTCCCGAGCGCGTTCCCCTCGGGATATCTCCTTTTCGGTGAGGGGATCTGCCAAGCCCACCGTGTGGCGCGCAAAGACCCTGTGCGGCGGCCGGCCGGGCAGCCAGTCGCGCGGCGCGGTGCCGGCCAACTCGGCGTGAATGCTGCCCAGATCAATCCCAAACTCGTTCGAGAGAAGCATCGACCTGAAGGGCTGGCCCCGCGCCCTGCAGAAGGCATCCACCACGGCGCGCTCGACGAGGGACGTGCCGAATTGCGCCAGCAGCTCGGGCACGGATCCCGCCCGTGCCCAGCGCTCCTGCCGGTCCCACATTTCACGCCAGAATGCGAACACCGTTGGCGCTGATTCGACCGCGCGCGCGTGCCGCTGGGCCTGTTGGATCGCGCCGATCATGTCCGCAATCTCGGCGACCGGATCCTTGGACGGGTCCTTGGTGAACCATTTCGGCGGCAGGTGGTCGGCAGCCACTCCGGATTGCCGACGACCCGCAAATTCACAGGATACCGTCAGGAAGACGTGGGGCAACGCCGTCATTGTCGCGATGCCGTATCTGAACGGCATTCGCGTCTTCAACTCGGCCCGGTACAGTTCGGTTTCAAGGAGGCGCATCACGATCCTTTCGGGTCTTTCTTGAGGATTCTCCGGGGCAATGCCGCAACGGCGGGCGGCAGGAACGCGAATCGCTAGGCCCCGAGATAAAGGTCGCGGCCCCTCACCAGGGCCTCCATCTTGCGATCGGCGATCGATCGCTTGAGCATCCAGAAGCCGCAGTCGGGATGGACCCAGCGCACGCGGCCCTCGCCGAGCTTTCTCTCCGCGGTCTCGATGCGCGAGGCGACCTCGTCGGGCGTCTCGACGTGATTCACCTTGACGTCGACAACGCCGATGCCGAGGGCGATCTTTCCGTCAATTCGCCTGAGCGAATCCAGGTCGGACGGCGGGCGGTGAGCCAGCTCGAGGACCAGGTGATCGGCATGGAGGGCGTTGAGGAATCCGATGAGGGCCCTCCAGTCGCCCTTCTGGACCGTCTGGCCGCCGTAGTTTCCGAAGCAAAGGTGCACGGCGCGCTCGGTTCCGCGGGTGATGGCGTCCAGGACGACGTTCATCGAGGCCGCCGCCAGGGGGGCGTCCTTCGGATTGCCGGGGATATTCGCCTCGTCCAACTGCACGCAGGCGGCGGGAAGGCCGGGCACCTGGGCGGCGAGGACTTCGCCAATGGCCATGGTAAGCCTTTCGAAGCTGCCGTAGTGGTGGTCCAGGAGCGTGCGAGCGAGCATGTACGGGCTCGTGACCGTGAACTTGAAGTCGCCGCCGGACACGGAGGCGGCGCGCTCGCAGTCGGCAAGCAGGTTGAGCGATCCCTCGCCAAGGGGGCCCGTGACAACGCCCGCGGGCTTGCGGCGGAAGCCCATGGGCGAGTACCTTTCGAATTCCCCGGCGGTGGAGCGGCCGACGACGGAGGCGACGCCGGCCATGGGCCGGACAAAATACTCGATCATTCCGTTGGTGTCGGGGTGGTTGACGTCGAAGCGGTAGAGCTCCCCGTCGGTCGGAAGGTCGATGCCTGCCCTGCGTTGAATGCCAAAGACGACAGCCGTGGCGTCGACGACGCCCTGCTCGGAGGGAAGGGCGGCTAGCCAGTCCGGGATCGGGTAGGAGCCGACGGTGGTCGTTCGGATGCGGGGCTTTGGCATGGCATGGACTCCTGCAGGTCTCCGGGATTCGGAGGCCGTTTCAAGATGGAAGGCTGCCGCGGTGACGGCAAGACGTCGAGTGGCAACCGTCGAGGCCGGGTGCGCCCCGTGTTCTGGCGATCCCCGCGTCCAAGGCCGGTCCGGCCCGGGTGCTGTTCGCCTGGGGACGGTGCCGAACGGGGCCGCGCGGCAGCGCGGGCGGCAGGCTTGGCGGCGACGGATCGGGCGCGGGGGAGGAATCGGGCGGGCCCGCCTGCCTGCGGCGCAACCCCCCTGCCGCATGGGTTGGGGAGGGCGGGCAGGGCTCAAGCGCGTCGCGACCCGCAGCCTCGGGCATGGGGCCGCGAAAGGCGCGGTGCGGCTGACCCAATTTCCCTTGCGGCGGATTTGGGCGCCCGCAACGGTCGGAGGGGTTCACGCACCCCGCACATGCCCAAACGCACCGACCTCGAGTCCATCCTGATCATCGGCGCCGGCCCCATCGTGATCGGGCAGGCGTGCGAGTTCGATTACTCGGGCACCCAGGCCTGCAAAGCCCTCAAGGAGGAGGGTTTCCGCGTTGTCCTTGTGAACTCCAACCCCGCGACGATCATGACGGATCCGGAGTTCGCGGACGTCACCTACATAGAGCCGCTGACCGCGGACATCCTGGAGAAGATCATCGCGGCGGAGAGGCCCTCTGCGCTCCTGCCGACGCTTGGCGGGCAGACCGCGCTCAACCTCTCGATGGAACTCCACAAGCTGGGCGTCCTCGCTAAGTTCGGCGTCGAGATGATAGGGGCTAAGCCCGAGGCGATCGCGAAGGGCGAGGACCGCGAGCTTTTCAAGCGGGCGATGGTCAAGATCGGCCTGGACGTCGCCCGGTCGAGGACGGTCCAGAACCCCGAGCAGGCGCGGGCCGCCGCCGAGGAGCTCGGCGCCTTCCCGCTGATCATCCGCCCGAGCTTCACCCTGGGCGGTCAGGGCGGCGGCATCGCCTACAACCGCGAGGAGTTCGACCGGATGGTCGCGGCGGGCCTCGACATCTCCCCGGTGCACGAGGTGCTCGTGGAGGAGTGCCTTCTCGGGTGGAAGGAGTTCGAGATGGAGGTCATGCGCGACCACAGGGACCAGTGCGTCGTGATCTGCTCGATAGAGAACTTCGACCCGATGGGCGTCCACACCGGCGACTCGATAACGGTCGCGCCTGCGATGACCCTCACGGACAAGGAATACCAGGCGATGCGCGACGCCTCGTTCGCGGTCATCCGGGAGATCGGTGTCGAGACCGGCGGCTCGAACATCCAGTTCTCGGTCGATCCCAGGACCGGGAGGATGGTCGTGATCGAGATGAACCCGCGCGTGTCCCGCTCCTCCGCCCTCGCGTCGAAGGCGACGGGTTTCCCGATCGCGAAGATCGCCGCGAAGCTCGCCGTGGGCTATTCGCTGGACGAGCTCCGCAACGACATCACCCGCCTGACCCCGGCGAGCTTCGAGCCGACGATCGACTACGTGGTCACGAAGATCCCGCGCTTCACGTTCGAGAAGTTCCCGGACGCCGACCCGACGCTCACCTCCTCGATGAAGTCGGTCGGCGAGGTGATGGCGATCGGGCGCACGTTCAAGGAGTCGATCCAGAAGGCCATCCGCTCCCTGGAGATCGGCGCCAGGGGCTTCGGCGGAGGAGGGAAGTACGGGGGCGACGAGGCGCACGACGACGCCACGATCAAGACCAGGCTCGGCACGCCGAACGCCGAGCGCATCTTCTACATCCGGCACGCCCTCAGGGCCGGCTACAGCGTGGAGCAGATCTTCGAACTGACGAAGATCGACCCATGGTTCCTCCACCAACTGCGCGAGCTCGGCGAGATGGAGGGCGCGCTCAAGGGCCAGGTGCTCGGGGCGATCGACACGGGGCTCATGCGGCGGGCCAAGCAATTCGGGTTCTCCGACGCCCAGCTCGCGCACCTGCTGGGGAGCGACCTCGCCTCCGTGCGCGCCGAGCGCCGCAGGCGCGGCATCCGGACGACGTTTCGGCTCGTGGACACCTGCGCCGCGGAGTTCGAGGCGTTCACGCCGTACTACTATTCCAGTTACGGGGAGGAGAACGAGGTCATGCCGTCGGCGAGGCGCAAGATCATGATCCTCGGCGGGGGGCCGAACCGGATCGGCCAGGGTATCGAGTTCGACTACTGCTGCGTCCACGCGAGCTTCGCGCTGCGCGAGATCGGCTTCGAGACGGTCATGGTCAACTCGAACCCCGAGACGGTGTCCACCGACTACGACACGAGCGACCGGCTCTACTTCGAGCCGCTCACGCTGGAGGACGTCCTGGAGGTCTACCAGCAGGAGGGATGCGAGGGCGCGATCGTTCAGTTCGGCGGGCAGACCCCGCTCAACCTGGCGGCCGCGCTCAAGGCGAACGGCGTGAACATCATCGGCACCTCGCCCGAGTCGATCGAGGTCGCCGAGGACCGGAAGCTCTTCTCCGCGGTGCTCGACAAGCTGGGGCTGCGCCAGCCCGCGAACCGCACCGCGCTCGGCGAGGGAGAGGCGGCCTCCTTTGCGCGGGAGGTCGGCTATCCCGTGCTGCTCAGGCCGTCCTTTGTCCTGGGCGGGCGGGGCATGTTCATCCTCTACGGCGAGGAGGACCTGAAGGCCGTCGTCAGGCAGGTCTTCGAGGTCATGCCGGGCAAGCCGGTCCTGATCGACAAGTTCCTGGAGGACGCTATCGAGCTCGACGTCGACTGCCTGAGCGACGGCGACACGAGCGTCATCGCCGGAATGCTCGAGCACATCGAGTTCGCCGGCGTCCATTCCGGCGACGCGGCGATGGTGATGCCGCCGCACACCCTCGGCAGGAAGATGCTCGGCCAGGTCCGCGCTGCGACGCACGCCCTGGCGAGGGAGCTGCGCGTCCAGGGCCTGATGAACGTCCAGTTCGCGATAAAGGACGGACAGCTGTACGTGCTCGAGGTCAACCCGCGCGCCTCGCGCACGGTGCCCTTCGTCGCCAAGGCGATCGGCGTGCCTATCGCCAAGCACGCTGCGAAGGTGATGGCCGGGATGAAGCTTTCCGAGCTCGGCTTCACGAAGGAGGCGATCCCGAGGCACTGGTGCGTGAAGGAGGCGGTCTTTCCCTTTGCCCGGTTCCCAGGGGCGACGATCACGCTGGGTCCGGAGATGCGCTCGACGGGCGAGGTGATGGGGCTAGACGCGGACTTGGGCATCGCGTTCGCCAAGGCTCAGGCCGCTGCGAGGCCGGGGCTGCCGACGGGGGGAAACGTCTTCCTGAGCGTCAAGGACGCCGACAAGCCGCGGGCCGTGGAGATTGCGCGCGCGCTGTCCGACATGGGTTTCACGATCCTCTCGACCAGCGGGACGGCGGCGAGGCTGGCGTCGAGCGGGATCTCCGTTAAGCGCGTCCCGAAGATCAGCGAGGGCCGCCCGAACGCCGTCGACATGATCAAGAACGGCCAGATCCAGATGGTTATCAACACGCCGAGCGGGATGATACCGAGGCGCGACGAGAACCTGATCCGCGCCGCGGTCTACAGCCACAACGTGTGCATCATGACCACGATCGGCGGGGCGCGCGCGGCGGTGGAGGCCATCCGGGCGCTCCGGACCAATCCCGTGGGCGTGCGCCCCATCCAGAAGTACAGGGGCAACGTCATCGTGCTCTGACCGCCCGTTTCCGGGTTTACAGGGGCGCGGGGATGCGCTTTTGTCACCGTTTCACACAGGAAGCACCCACCGCCTATGCCCACGCCATCCGTTCCATCAGACCCGAAGGCCGCCACCGCGATTCCGGCATCCTTCGAGGAGAACCTCAAGCAGGCCTGGGAAAGCTACGGCAACTTGATCCTTGTCATGTGCGGCCTCGTTGCGGCCGGGATCCTGGGCAGGGGTGGATGGGATTATCTCGTTGCCCAGAAGGAGCTTGGGATACGAAGGGATTTCGCCGCGTGCACGTCGACCGAGGCCTTCCGGGCCTTCGCCGCCTACCATCCGGGCCACCCCCTGGCCGGGGTCGCGGAGCTTAGGGTCGCCGACGACGCCTACGCCGGCGGGCATTATGCGGACGCGGTGGCCGGTTACCAAAAGGCGGTCGCCGACCTCTCGGCCGGCCCCTTCCAGACGCGGGCCAGGATGGGCCTGGCGATGGCCCAGGCGCAGTCGGGCCGGGTTGCCGACGCGGAGACGGGCATGCGCCAGATCCTAAACGACGCGAACCAGCTCAAGGCGATCCGGTGCGAGGCGGGCTTCCACCTGGCGGGAATCGCCGCAGAGGCGGGCCGCGCGGCCGAGGTCCAGAAGCTTGCGGAGCAGCTGATGCAGATCGACCCCACCAGCCCGTTCGCCGAGCGCGCGTTCGCGCTCCGCTCGGAGATGCCGGAGCCCGCCGCAGGCGCGCCTGCGGCCACCGCGATCGCCGTGCCCACGAAGAACTGAGGCTGCCCCGGGATTTGCGCCCCGGCCTAGGGCCCGCGCTGGCCGGTGGCGTTGCTGAAGACGAACGTCTGGCTCACGGACATCGCCGGCTCGTAGGTGGCGTCTCCCGGCTGCGTCGCCTGGACGACAACCGTGCCACCCTGGGATGTCAGCGTGTCGCCGCTAAGGATCGCGGCGCCGGACACGACCTCGAATCGAACGGGCAGCCCCGAGGACGCATTCGCATTGAGCGCGACCTGCTGGCCCGCGGCGACTGCGGTCGCCGAGGTCTGGAAGGTGATGGACTGGTGGCGCTTGCCCACGGCCACGCGGGCGGCCGCGCTTGCGGCGCTGCCCGAGGCGTTGGAGGCAACCACGTCGTAGGCGCCCGAGTCGGAAAGGGCTGCCGGGGAGATCGTGAGCGTGCGGCCCGTGGCGCCCACGATCGGCACGCCGTTGCGGCGCCACTGAAACTCTGGCGGGGGCTCGCCCGAGGCCTCGACAGCGAGGACCACGGCGTCGCCAATCACCGCGTCCCTCCCCACGGGCCCGGAGAGGATCGCCGGCGCGAAGGGCCTGGGATGGACGGTGAAGGCCCGCTCGGCGTCGCGCGCGGGCATGAACGCGGCATCGCCCCCCTGGGACGCCCGGATGATGACGAGGCCGGGCGCGCCCGTGAGCCTGAGCTTCTTCCCGTCGAGGACGGCGGGACCGGCCACGACCTCGAAGGTGAGCGGGAGGCCGGAGGACGCCTTTGCCACGATGGCGAATGGCTCGTCGTCGACGGTGCGCGCGGGCATCTCCTCGAAGATGATCTCCTGCTTGCGGCGCAGGTCCTGGGCCGCGGCGTCCGGCGCGAACGCGGCCAGGGCGGCGAGGGCGGCTAGGGTCGAGATCCGGGCGAGGCTGGGGGAGTTGGCGCGCATCTGTCAGGCGTTCACGTGCACGACCTTCGCCGGGGGAAACCCGTTGAAGTGGGTCGAGGAGGCGTGGCTGTAGGCGCCGATCTTCTCGCTGTACACCAGGTCGTCGCGGCTGAGCTCGGGCAGGTTCTCTGCCATCGAGACGACGTCGAGGGCGTCGCACGTCGGGCCATACACCGCGCTGATCCTCGCCGGCCCCTTCCTGAAGGCCTTCACCGGGTACTTGCAGTGGTCAAAGATCACGCCGGAATACGTGTGGTAGACGCCGTCGTTTATGTAGTAGCTGGGCCTGCCCTCGCGCACGGCCTTGCCGATCACCTTCGACACGGCATATCCCGCCGTGGCCACGAGGAACCGGCCGGGCTCGGCCAGGATCTGGATGTCCTTGGGGAAGAGGCGCTCGAGCTCGCGGTTTATGGTCCGGGCCAGCTCGCGGAAGGGCTTCACCGACGGGTCGTAGGGGGCGGGAAACCCGCCGCCGATGTCCAGCAGGTTCATCTTGTGGTATCCGCGGTCCCTGGCCTCCTTCAGGAGGTTGGCGCACAGCGCGAGCGCCTGGACGTAGTTCTCGAAGTTGGTCGTCTGGCTGCCCACGTGGAAGCTCAGGCCCTCGCAGGTGAGCCCGAGCTCCTGCGCCCGCAGGATCATGTCGACCGCCTCGCCGGGCGCAGCCCCGAATTTCGAGGAGAGCTCGACCATCGCCCCGGTGTTCGGGACCTTGAGGCGGAGCACCACACCCGCCTGCGGGGCGTGGTCCCTTATCTTCTGAAGCTCCTCCGCGTTGTCAAAAGTCACCAGCGGCTTGTACTGGTTGAGCTCCTCCAGTGTCTCGTCGGGCTTGTTGGGGTTCGCGTAGACGATCTTGTCCCAGATCCAGTCCTGCCGCTGCTTCGGCGGCATGTCCTTGATGTTGTCGTAGACGATGTTGAACTCGGGCATGGACGCCACGTCGAAGCTCGCGCCCTCCAGATAGAAGGTGCGCACGATCTCCGGCAGCGGGTTGGCCTTGACGGCGTAGTACGCCTGCACGCGGGGGAGGTACTTCCTGAATTCGCGGTAGTTTCTTCGCAGCGCGTCGTGGTCGACGACGAAAAGCGGCGTCCCGTGCTCGCGGCCGAGCCTGCGCAGTTGCGCCTTGGTGATCATGGGTGCGCCCCAGATTCGGCAAGAAAACGCGGCGAACGCAAGCGGCCCCGCAGGCGGGGGCAAAGGTCCTTTGAGGCTCCTAGGCTCCTTCTCAAGGGTTGAATTGGCCCCGGGCTCAGTCGCCGTCCTTGACCAGGAAGTTCTTGAACTGCCACGGGTCCTTCGGGTCGAAGTCCGGCTTGTTGAATCCGCTGAAGGCGTTCCTGTAGTCGCGCAGCGGCGTCCAGTCCGAGCGGGTGGAGATCCAGTTGCCGAGGTACGGCTTCGAGACGCCGAGGACGTACTCGTGCGGGAGCTCGTCCGGGACCCTGACGCCCTCCTCGGGGTTCGCGATCATCCACATCACCGCCGCCACCACCGAGATGGCAACCTGCATGGTCGTCGCGTTCTGGTGCGGGACCAGGCGGCGGGACTCCTCGATGGTCAGGTCGGAACCCACCCACCAGGACTTGTATCCGTGGCCCATGATGAGGGCGCCGAGGATGTCCGCGCCCTTGGTGATCTCGTCGTTCATGATCCGGAGCCCCGGCTGCAGCTCGTAGTTGCGCCCGCGCAGCTCGTTGAGCGACGCGATCGCCTCGTCGCAGGGGCAGTAGGCATAGTGGACCGTGGGCCGGTAGACGGCCTCCTTGCCGTCCCACACCGTGAGCGTGTCCGAGATCGTGAAGGACTCGCCATGGCGGACGACCATCCCGTGCAGGGTGTAGTTGGGGACCCATGAGCGCACCCAGGTGTTGATGCCCATGCGCGCCAGGCAGATCTGGTTCCTCGGGCCGGCCTTGTGCCGGTAGGCGAAGGCGGGGAGCGTCTTCTCGTGGGTGCCCCAGCCGAGCTCGGCCGTGGTCGTGCCCTCCTCGCGGAATCCCTCGATGCTCCAGGTGTTGACGAACTCGTCGATCTGTTTCGGCACGTCCGTGATCTGGGTGTCGCGCTCGCTGCAGTGGATCACCTTGACGCCCAGCTCCCTGGCGAGGTGGTTGAACCGCCGCCCCGCGATGAATCCCTGCAGCGCCTCGGCCTTCCTGCCCTTGGCCCTGCGCTCGCCCATCAGAGCGTTCGCGATGTCGATCAGGCCCTGCCTCGTGAAATGGGAGATGAGGCCCGGATTGGCTCCGTGCTCGACGACCGCGGTCGCGCCCTTCCTTGCCCACCTCGAGAACATGCGGCGCAGGTTCATGTGCCGCCAGTAGAGCGTGCGCTCGGTGGGGTGCTTCCTGCCGCCCGCGTAGGGGTCCCAGACCTCCACTGACGTATTTACATATAGGATACCATTGTCGTGGCACCATTGCAGTATCTCGCAGGCGTCGATGTTCCACGCGAGGTCGATAAGGACGTCGCCGGCCGAGAGGTGCCTGCCGAGCAGCGCGCCAAGGTTCTCCTCCGTCACGCGCTCCCTCAGGAAGCGGACTCCCTTCGCGGTCCACTCGCGCAGCTTCTCCTCCTTGCTCTCGAAGTCGATCACGGTGACGTTGCCGGGCGGGACCCTGACGAGGTTGAACAGGATGGGGAGGGTGCATTCGGCGACGGCGCCGTAGCCGACAAAGAGGATCTTGTTGCGGAATTCGATCATGGAGCGCGGGTGATGTTGCTGCGGCGGTGGACGGGGGGTGACAAAAACAGGGCCAAGTAAAGGCGGCGTTTTCCGGCGGATGCAAGAAAGAGAGCATGCATTCGTTCGGCGTGGGCCGGGGACCTGCCGGAACGCCGGCGCCCGGGGCGGCCGGCGCTGGATCCCGGGCCCGGGAAGACGGCCCTGCGCCCCGGCGGGCCCGTGAATGCGGTCGGGGCGGAACGATCTGGACTCTGCGTCATGGAGTCCCAACAGGCGCGCTTCCACCGACTAAGAAAAGCCCTTGTCCATCCGGCCCGCGGATTCACGCGCATCCGGTCTTGGGCCCCGGAGACTCGCGAGATCTCCCACGGCCGGTCACGTGGCAAATACCGCACCGCAAGCTCCGAAAGGCGCACACCGCGAATCGGCAGCCAGGTTTGGGAAAGAAAGGCGGAATTGGGGGTGGGGGCCAGAGCTTCCCGGATACGTGTTTCCCGCGCGTGATTCAAGGGATTGGAACGCCTAGTGTCCGCCGATCGACCCACTCGGACATCGCTCAAGATCAACACCCCACGCTCGTGATCGCCTGCATCTTAATCGCAACTCTCTGCATTGCCTTTGTTGGATTGCTGGTCCTGGCCCATGGCATCAAGAAGGCCCCGGTCGGATGCGAAGATGGGCATGGATTCCATGAGAGAAGCGCCGGCCGGCGCGCCGCGGCGCTTGACGATGACTCGCACGCTGCAACAACCGGGCCGGCAGGGAGGGCCCGGGAGGAGGGGTTCCTCGCACTGAGGCTTCCAACTCGGGGTCTGCGGCAATAGGCCGGCCGCGGCTCCCAGACCCTTTTGGAATGCAAGTCGGCGGCGGTCCAATGCAGGCGGCATCATTGGGGAGCTGACGGTTTGTCCGGTGATCGATGCGCCGATTCTCGACTCTCAGCCCGCACCGAGCGCCCAGGAACGATCGACCATTCGGACACCACCATCGTTAACCTCGCCATGAGTTTTCGGCCCCATCAATCTCTGGACAAGGCCGTCATGTCCGTAAGCGAATCGCCTCGGATCCCCGCTTGGAAGCGGGCCATCGACGTCGCGTGCTGTCTGGCGGCCTTGCCGGTCCTTTGCCTGATCACTGTGCTGATGGCGATTGCCCTGAGGCTCACCTCTCCCGGACCCATATTGTACAGACAGGAGCGGGTCGGATACAAAGGATCGCGCCTCATGTGCTACAAGTTTCGCACCATGGTTGTCGCTGCCGGCGCCAAGAGCCATCAGGCAAGCCCCGACCCTCTCGCTGGCCCCGGAGTGCCCGTTGTGAAGACCGATTCAACGGGCGACAGCCGCCTGATTCCTGGCGGATGGCTCCTGAGGGCCACGGGCCTCGATGATCTACCGCAAATTATCAATATCCTCCAGGGGGAGATGAGCCTCGTGGGGCCCCGCCCCTGCCTTCAGTACGAGTATGAAAGGTACGAGCCCTGGCATTGGGGCCGCTTCAACGCGGTACCCGGACTCACGGGCCTCTCGCAGGTCTGCGGCAAGAATCGCGCGCCGCTTGAAGAAATGGTCCGCCTCGATGTCCGCTACTCCGAAACCAGTTCATTCTGGCTGGACCTGAAGATAATCCTGATGACCGTGCCGGCAATGATCGTGCAGGTCTCCGAGATGCGCAGGGCAAGGGCCGCCGCAAGGAGGATGGCCAAGGCAAGGTCCAGCGCCGAACTCGAGGACCTCGAGTCGAAGGAGGACCCCACGGGTGGCGTGGCGGTAGCGGGGCCGGACCCGGTGAGTGTCAAACGCCTTCCGCCAGAAGCTGCGTGATCACCGCCTCGAGGTGGTCCGGCTGAAGGCCGACCACGCGCACCCGGCCCTTGCGATCGACGATGGCATAGGTGGGATAGTACTGGACACGCCATGTCTTTTCCGATGCGAGGTCCGGATCGCGGGCGGTCGGATATTCGATGCCTCTGTCCTTCACCACTTGCGCCATCTGATCCTGGCCCCGGCTGCTCGTGCAGACGCCGATGAGGACCAAGCCCTGGCCCTGAAATTTCTTGAGGAGCTCGTTGTTGTGCGGGATCGCGTTCATGCACGGGCCGCACCACGTGGCGTAGAAGTCGATCAAGACCACCTTGCCCCGGAGGCCGGCGAGATCCGCCTTGCCGTTGATCCAGCCCGTCACCTCCAGCTTGGGCGTCGGCTTGCCCTCCAGGGCTGCATGATCGGCGCGCATCTGGGCATCGTCATCCCAGGTCCAGTTGTCCGGAAACTCCCCAGCGCGCAGGCCGCAGGAGGCGAACACGCCGCAGGCCGCCCACGCGATCACAGTTCCGAGCTTCTTCATGGTGGTATCTAGGTTGGAGTCTTGCATCTGCCATGATCATCCCCGGGCCGGCGGCTGTCAAACGCGTCGCGCGGGGAAGGCGCGGACCGCAGCCTGCTCCGCTGGCTGGCACATTTATTGCAGTGAACTGGCCATGAATCATGCAGCGCGCCGCACGGCCCATCTCGCCCCTTTTCTGATCCTGGCCTCGAGCGCGTTTGGCGGATTTCCGGCGGCCGCGCACGACGATCCTGCCTGCACGGCCGAGGACAAGATCTACATGGCCCGGGCTTACGAGCTCGCCCGGTACGCCACAACGCACGGAGGGGGGCCCTTTGGGGCGCTGCTGGTGAAGGATGGCAAGGTTCTGGCAGAGTACTCCAACTGCGTCCACTCGACCCGCGATGTGACCAAGCATGCCGAAACCGGGCTGATATCCGCTTTCAGCCCCAGGATCGACAGGGAGACGTTTGCCAAGTCCACGCTCTACACAAGCACCGAGCCGTGCGCGATGTGCTGCGGCGCCATCTGCTTCGCTGGGATTGGCCGCGTTGTTTACGGTGTGTCCGAAGCTCCGTTCGAACAGGTCATGGGACTCGCGCCCAGCGCGAATCCGCTTTTCAGCCATGAGATCCTCGGCCGCATATCCCCCAAGACAGTAGTTCTTGGGCCCCTCATGGAAGCCGAGGGTCTCGCAATTCACGAGGGATACTGGCCGAACCACCCGGAGGATGCCGGCAGGTCCTAGAGACGGCTTGCGGCCTTGACCCGGGCTGCGGCCGCCCCGGTGCTGGCCCGCCGAAAACTGCAGGCCGCGAGGCGTCCACATGGCGTTCGGTCTTGGCGCGACCGCCGCCCTCCGGGCGTCACATTGCGGTCATTCGCCTTGAGCTTCCGGCGCGCCGCGACGGTAGTTGTTGCGCGTTTCGCCTCCGCCAGATACCCATTTCTTTCGTAGCTTGACTCCACTTCCAATCGAAGACCCGTGAGTGTTCTGCGCCAGTTATTCGGACCGAGCAAAAAGGAGATCTGGCAGAATCTCTGCTCGGAGATAGGGGGGACCTACGTTGACGGTGGGCTTTGGAATGGGGACCGGGTGCAGGCCGCCCACGGCGAGTGGACCATCACCCTGGACACCTACGTGGTGTCCACTGGCAAGTCCGCCGTGGCCTACACGCGATTGCGGGCTCCCTACGTGAACCCGGACGGCTTTCGGTTTACCGTATCGCGGCGCGGTCTTTTCAGCGGCATCGCAAAATGGCTCGGCCTGCAGGACGTC
>DATNHT010000021.1:0-21808 GCA_035604815.1 Opitutaceae bacterium | reverse complement strand
CCGGCGGCGTCGGCCATCTCCGCCGGCGACAGCAGGAGGGGCGTCTCGATCTTGAAGCGCCCGCCGAGGAGCCGTCCGGTGCCCGTCTCGACAGGCGCGCCCTTGATCGATGACCCGCCGATGTCGATTCCAAGTACCTTCATGGGATGGCCCACAAGATCAGCCTGCCCGACCCGTGACAATGCCGTCTTTCAGGCGAGGCCCCTTGACGCCGGGCCGGGCCCGCATTCCTCTTTCCCGGCATGAAGGTCACCTACTTCGTCGAGGTTCTTTCGTCCTGGTGCCATTGGGCCGAGCCCGTCTGGGCCGACCTCAAGGCCCGATATTCGGGCCGGGCCGAGTTTGAATGGCGGATCGCGCTCATGCGCAGGGAGGATTTCCCGGTTTCGCGCAGCCAGTGCGACTGGTTCTACCGCCGGAGCGGCGCAACGGTCATGCGCTCGCCCGTCATGCTCAACTCCGGATGGTTTGAGGACGAGCGAAAGGGCCTGTATGACGCCCCGAACCTTGTGGCGGAGGCCGGCAGGGACTTTGGCTTCTCCGACGACTCGATCCGGCTCGCGCTGTCGAGAGCCGCGCTGGCCGACGGCAGGAGGATAGGCGACATGGGCGAATCCGTCGCCGTGGCCTCCATGGCTTCGGGGGTTCCCCCGAAGAGGCTCCGGGCGCGCGCCGAATCCGCCGCTGTCAGGGCCCGGGTGGACGCGAGCACGGCGGAGTTTCACGCGCACCGGATCGCACAGCGCCCGGCCTTCGTCCTCGAGGACGCGATCGGCGACAAGGCCGTGTTCTCGGGCATTGTGACGATCGAGCCCCTTGCGGCCACGATCGAGTCGATGCTTTCCGACACGGCCGCCTACGCCGCTCACGCGGCCCACCACGGGGCCCCGCCCAGGGGATAGCCCGCGCCGCCAAAATGGACTACGTCAATCTTGGACCGACGGGGCTCAAGGTGTCCCGGCTCTGCCTCGGGACGATGACCTACGGCTCGAAGAAATGGCGGGAGTGGGTGCTAGGGGAGGAGGAAAGCCGGCCCTTCATACGCCGGGCGCTCGAGCTCGGAATCAACTTCTTCGACACGGCGGACATGTATTCGCTGGGCGCGAGCGAGGAGATCCTCGGCCGGGCCCTGAAGGACTTTGGGCCGGGCCGTGACCGCCTCGTGATCGCAACCAAGGTCTTCAACGCCATGGGCGACGATCCGAACCAGCGCGGACTGTCGCGAAAGCACGTCCGCCACGCCATCGAGGACAGCCTCAGGCGCCTTGGGACCGACTACGTCGACCTCTACCAGATCCACAGGTTCGATCCCGAGACGCCGGTCGAGGAGACGATGGAGGCCCTCGACGACCTCGTGCGCGCGGGGAAGGTGCTCCACCTCGGCGCGTCGTCGATGTGGGCCTGGCAGTTTGCCAAGATGCTGCACGCGGCCGACTCCCGCGGCTGGACGCCGTTCGTCACGATGCAGAACCACTACAACCTGATCTACCGCGAGGAGGAGCGGGAGATGTTCCCCCTCTGCGCCGACAAGTCGATAGGCCTCCTGCCCTGGAGCCCCCTTGCGCGCGGGTTCCTGGCACGCGAGCTCAAGGCCGCCACGGTCCGCGCGAGGACCGACGATTACGCGCGAAACATCTACGGCGACGAGCTTTCCGGATCGGACCGGGCCATCCATGCCGCAGTCGAGAAGATCGCGTCGGCACGGGGCGTCCCCGGCGCCCAGGTTGCGCTTGCGTGGGTCTGCCAGAGGCCCGGCGTCGTCGCCCCGATCGTCGGCGCCTCAAAGCCCCGCCACCTGGAGGACGCCGTCGCCGCCCTGTCCCTGAAGCTGAGCGCGGACGAGGTCGCGGCCCTCGAGGCGCCGTACGTCCCGCACGCGGTCGCCGGCCATCAATGAGCCCGGGCGCTGTTGCTGCGAGGACGGGCCTCGCGGCCGCCGCGGCGCTCGCGGCCGCCCGCCTGCTCGCGGGGACCGGCGCCGTCTTTGACGACCGCAACGGGGACGGCCTGAGGGAGCCCGGCGAGCCCGGCCTGGCGGCTGTCGCCGTCTCCAACGGCCTCGATGTGGTCCTGACGGACGAAACCGGGGCCTACCGCGTCCCCGACCGTGCGGGAGCACGGGTGTTTGTGATCAAGCCCCGGGGCTGGCGCCCACCGGTCGACGGCGCCAACCTGCCCCGTTTCGGGGCACCGCCGGGGAGCGGCGGGGCCGATTTCCCGCTTGTGCGCTCGGACGAACCCGACGACATGCGCGCGCTGATATTCACCGATCCCCAGCCCTCGTCTCCCGCCGAGGTGGATTATCTCTCCCGGGGCCTCGTGGAGCGCATCGGCCGCCGGGCCGACTTCGCGTTCGGCGTCACCCTGGGGGACATCGTCTACGACAGGCCGGACCTCTTTGGCGCGGTGAACCGGGTGCTGGCCCGGATCGGGATCCCCTGGTACAGCGTCCCGGGAAACCACGACCTCGCGCTCGGCAATCCGGACGAACGCGCGGCGGCGGCGCCGTTCGAGGCGGTCTACGGGCCCTCGACGTACGCGTTTCACGCGGGCCCCGCGCTCTTTGCGGCCCTGGACGACGTGCGGCCGCTTGGGGGGCCCCGGTACATCGGGGGCCTGCGCGGGGACCAGTTCGAATTCCTCGAAAATCTCCTGCGCGTGACGCCACCCGACGAATGGCTGGTCCTGATGATGCACATCCCCCTTTTTTCGCCGGACCCGTCGGGCACCGAGGGGTTTCGCGGGGCGGACCGCCTGCGGCTCTTCGCGCTCCTGCGGGACCGCCCCCGAGTCCTCATCCTCTCCGGCCACACCCATTACCAGCGCCACGTGATGCACGGGCCACAGGACGGCTGGACGGGGCGCGATCCCGTTCACGAGTACAACGTCGCGGCGGCGTCCGGCGGATTCTGGGGCGGGCCACGAGACCCTGACGGGATCCCGGTCGCCACGATGTGGGACGGCACGCCGCCCGGATACGCCATTCTCGGATTCAAGGGCGCCGCGGTCTCGCTCGACTACGTCGCCGCCCGCATGCCGGCCGGCCACCAGATGGAGCTGCATGCTCCAAGGGCCGTCGCCCCGAGGCAGGGCTATGTTTCGTTCTACGCGAACGTGTTCAACGGCCACGATGGATGGAGGGTCGAGGCGCGGGTGGATGAACGCGCGTGGAGCCCCATGCGCCGGATCCTTGGCTGGGATCCGGCCTACGCGGCCGACTTCCTGGCGCAGGATTCGACGGCCCAACCCCCGCCCGGCCCCAGGTTGCCCGATCCGGTCGTCTGCTACCACCTGTGGCGCGGCCTGCTGCCCGCCGACCTTTCCCTGGGGCAGCACGTCCTGTCGGTGCGCGCGACCGACCCGGACGGCCGGGCGTACTCATCGCAGCGCCCGATCAGCGTCATTCATCCCTGACCCGCCGCCGCCCGGCCCACCCGGCATCGGGGGCACGATCCCACCAAGGAATGCCGATGCTCGCCAGAATCGGCCGCGACGGCACAATCTCATTGCAGGGTCCTCGCGGCGCCGGAAGGATTCCGCGCGAGGCCAGTGCCGCCTGGCAGCCCCAACAGCGAATTCCCGCCCCCGAAGAATGCCTGCCGAAAACACCCCTGGAGCCGCCCAAACCCGCGCCGGTGGCTCCCGGTTGACTCGGGTTTCGGCCGGCATCGCCGGCGATGCGCGGTACGCGGCGCGCCGCCTCCTCAGGGAACGCGCCTTCACGGCCATTGCCCTGGTCACGCTCGCCCTCTGCATCGGCGCAAACACGGCAATCTTCTCCCTGATATACGCGCTTGTCCTCAAGCCGTTGCCATTCCCGGCGCCCGTTCGAATCGTGGAGATCTACAACAGCTTCCCCAAGGCCGGTTTCGACAAGTTCCCAAGCAACATCGTCCAGTACGCCGACTTCAAGGCGAACACCACCTCGCTGGACGCCATCGGACTCTGGAGCACCAACACGGTGATGGTGGGCGAGGAGGGTTCGGCCGAGCGGATCGTGGAGGCGGACTGCACGGCCGAGATGTTCGATGTCCTAGGGATCAAACCGGTCATTGGCCAATTCTTCACCCTGAAGAACAGCCGGGTCGGCGAGGACAAGGTCATCGTCCTGACCCAGTCATTCTGGAATTCGCACTTCAACGAGGATCCCGGCGTGCTGGACAGGCCGATCCGGGTGGACGGCAGCACCTACCGCGTCATCGGGGTGGCGCCCCGCGCACTGGAGGCCTTCGACGCCCGGCCGAGATTCCTCAGGCCGATCTCGTGGAAGCCGGAATCTGTCGTCCCCCAGATGCGGTATTCGTGCAGCATCTCAATCTTTGCGCGCCTAAAGCCGGGCGCCTCCGCAAGTCTCGCCCTCGCCCAGGTCGCAGGGCTGGAACAGCACTTCTATGACACCGCGGACCCCATGTTCAAGAGCTTCCTGGACCGCACCGGCCACAAGATGGGCATAGGCCTCGTGCAAGCCGAGCGCGTCCAGCCGATCAAGTCCTCCCTCTACCTGCTGCAGGGCGGCGTGGTGTTCGTCCTGCTGATCGGCTGCGTGAACGTGGCGAACCTGCTCCTCACCCGGGCCAACGGACAGCAGGGCGAGCTCGCCATCAGGGCGGCCCTCGGCGCGAGCCGCGGCGCGATTTCCCGGCAGCTTCTGGTCGAGAGCCTCCTGTTGACGCTCGCCGGCGCCCTGCTCGGCGTGGGCCTTGCATTCGGCGCGGTGGGCGCGATCAACCACTTTACCGCCAGGCTGCTGCCGAACATGCTGCCGGTCGCGATCGACGGCGGTGTGCTCCGCTACACCGTGGGGGTCTCGGTCGCGGTGGGGCTGTCGATCGGCCTCATCCCGGTTGTCCACATCCTGCGAACGAACCTGGCCGAGGTGATCCACCGGAGCTCGCGAAACGCGTCTGGCGGCCATGGCGTCCGGGCGTTCAGCAGCATTCTCGTGACAGGCCAGGTGGCCGTGGCGCTCGTCCTGCTGAGCGGCGCCGGGCTCCTGATCCACAGCTTTGTGAATGCCCTCGGCGTCAACCCCGGATTCGATCCCCGGAACCTGGTCGTGGGCAGCGTCGCCCTGCCGGGATCGTACCAGGACAAGGACCGGGCGTCCTCGCTCCAGCGCAGGCTCGTGCAGGCCCTGAGGGAAATACCGGGGGTGGAGGATGCCGCGCTGGCCACCGGGATACCATTCCAGGGAGGCCTGCCCATCCTCGCGCTCACGCTCAAGGACAGCACGCTGCCGCGCGACTCCCCGCAGCCCGGCGCATTCCTGATCGGCGTATCCGTCGGATACTTCCAGGCAATGCGCATACCGCTCCTGAAGGGGCGGTTCCTCGAGGAGACGGACATCGCGAAGGGCAGGCAGGCCTTCGTCGTCGATGAACGCTTCGAGCAGCGGTACTTCCCCAAGGGCTCGGCGGTCGGCGGGCACTTCACCTTCGGCAAGACGCCGGAGAAGGAGAGCGACTGGCCGGTGATCACCGCCGTCGTGCGAAACGTGCCGCACAACGGAGTGGAGGACAGGAGCAACAATCCCTTCGTATACTATCCCCTGATGACGGCCCAGCCCGGCGGGTTGAACCTGTTCGTGCGCTCGTCCCGGCCGGTCGGCGATATTGTCGCAACCCTGCGCGAGAAGCTGCGCGGCGTCGACCCGTCGATCCCCCTGTTTGACACCGGCACCGTCCAGAAGGCCATCGACGGGTCCTTCGACGGCCGCAGGGCCCTGATGCTGCTTCTTGGGGGCTTCGCGGCCTTGGCGCTCTTTCTCTCGGCAATCGGCATCTATGGCGTCCTCGCCTACGACGTCTCGCAGCGCACCCGCGAGATCGGAATCCGCGGCGCAATCGGAGCCTCGCGTTCTCAGATCGTCGGCCTGGTCATGCGACAGGGCATTGTGAAGACCGGCGTCGGATTGCTTGTGGGCCTGGTCAGCGCGGTCCTGCTCAGCCGCTACATGGCGAGCATGCTATTCGAGCTGAAGCCCACCGACCCGTGGGCCTACGTCCTGGTCTCCCTTCTCCTGGCGGCCGTCGCAGTCGCGGCCAGCTACCTTCCGGCCCGCCGGGCCGCCAGGATCGACCCGATCGAAGCGCTGAGAACGGAGTGAGGGCCAGGGCCAGGCTTCGGCCGCCCCTAGGACGATGCGGGTTTGAAGTCGAAATCCTGGTGTGCCAGCACGAGCACGGGCCTCCCCCTCGATGTCGGGGGCTCAAACTGCCACTGCGCGACAGCCATCACCGCGACCGCAGCCAGCTCTGCATTCGCCTCGATCGTTTCCTTGTTGACGGACGGCATCCTCACGCGTCCCTGCGGATCAATGTAGAATTCGACCTCAACGCGCCCACCGCGGCTGGTGCGCGCCAGCTCCTTCGGGTAGACCGGGTTGACGATCTTGGTGGGACTCGGGACCCGATCCAGCTGCGAGAGCGTGCACGCGGCGTAGACGTCGCTATTTGGCGCGATTTTGAAATGCACGAGCTCGTTGTATAGGATCACGTCCATGGAAACCACGGCCACGCCGTTGAACTCGAACCGGAAGGTGAGATCGGCCTTCGAGTTGCGCGGCGCGCCGTGTATCCGTGCCGGTTCGAAGGTCCACTTCCGCAGCGCGGCCAGGGCCTCTCGGGCAAATGCCGAATTCGTGTAGGCCGTCACCACGTAGTCCGTCAACTGGCCATTGGCGTCAACGGATATGGCCACGCTCGCCGCGCCGCTCTTGACGTCAGCGGTGACCATCGACGGGGGATAGGTCGCATCGACGGTCTGGTTGATCTTTAGCGGGACGTATCCGGGGAGGTCAAACTGGGCGAAGGCGGCCGGGCCGGAGCCAAGGGACACACAGAGAGCAAGTATTCCGATGTTTCGCATGGGGTGGTGGGGTTTGCCCGGCATAACACCGGCCGGCGCCGGCCCCCTTCAGGACTTGGACCTGCCCTCTGCCCCGGGCGGGTGCCTTGCGGGGGCGCACGAAATTCCCGGAAAGCCGGGACATTCTCCGGAAACGGCAGCTGGCCCGTCGGCGGCGGGCAAGCAAGAGCCGCCCCGACTGGCAGCCGATCTCAGGCGCGTCCAAGGCATCTTGTCATTTGGGTCTACTGAGGCGGGCGGCCTCGTTCAAATCGGCCATGGACAGGTCGGCTTCGCGCTTTGCGGCGCGGGCCTGTCCTCGAATGCTGAAGGCGGCGGCGTCATTTGGGTTCAGGCGGATCGCCTCGGTGCAATCGGCGATGGCCAGATCTAAGTCTCCATTGCGGAAGCGAGCCAAGCCTCGAGCATCGTAGGCAGTGGCGTTCGTTGGATTTAGGCGGATGGCCGCGTTGAAGTCGGGGACAGCCAGATCATTGCGGCCCTTCATGGCTAGGGCTACGCCTCGACTGTAATAGGCATCCGCGTTACTTGGATCTATGCGGATGGCCTCGGCTTCGTCGGCGATGGCCCGGTCGTAGTCCCGCTTCAAGAAGCGGGCTGTGCCTCGATTGACGTAGGCATCCGCGTCATTGGGATTCAAGTGGACGGCCCTGTCGAAATCCGAGAGGGCCGAATCCAGGTCACCCTTGAAAATGAGTGCCTTGCCTAGATTGACATAGGCGTCTGCGTCATTGGGGCTTGTGCGGACGGCCTTGCCATAGTCGGAGTTGGGGCGGTCGACGGGTCCCGCCGATCCACGGCCTCCGTTCGACGCGCCCTTGTGCGCATAGTTGTAGAAAATCGTCACCCCGCATGCCAAGACCTCCAAGATCAGCGCCTTGAACAATCCGTTCAGGTACTTCCCGTGGTTCTTCCCCCCCTCGCCGCCCAAGACCAACCAGCCGAGCAAGCCGCCAATAGTTAGGCAGGCTGTGACGACAAAGACGATCACGCAGGTCCAAATGACGACGATTGCTGGCGACTGATCCATTGGCCGCGTTGCTATGCGCTGAATTTCGTCGTGTCGAGGTCATCCATGGTCTCGGAGCGGATGATCGACGTCTGGATTGTAAAGCACAGTGTCGGTCGCGTGTCACTCAAATCGACGCCGAAGGTCGGGGGACGCCTCCATACACCCGATAAAAAAAGGCGTTCATAGTCCCAACCCAAAGGAGAGCCCTGTGAAGGCGCCTTAAGCTGGATCCTGCAGCCTGTTGGGTTATGATTTGCGCGGCGTCCACGAAACGCTCTATGACACTGCTTGATGAAAGGCGCTTGTGGAAGTTGCAGGTGAAAAGGCAGGCTGCCTTCCACGCTGAAATCCCGAGGCCATGAACCTGATAGGACCGGACCAGAAGGCCGCAGTTCAAAGGAGCATGAGCGAACTCCGTTCCGCGAAGACCCACTCGGAATCCGCCGGAACCAACAAGGCCGTGGTCACCCTTGTTGAGAATCAGCATTCCGTAGCGCGCGTGCGGGGCTTCAACCTGCTGCAGGACGAGCCGCGGAGCGTGGCGGGCGGCATGAGGGGCCTGACGCCGACGGACTTTTTCATGAGCTCGCTCGGCACGTGCGAGAACGTCGTCTTCGTGCGCTATGCCGCGCTGGAAGACGTCCCCGTCGAGGCCCTCGAGACCACGGTCACGGGAACCTGGGACCGCCGGGGCCTCTACGGGATTGCCGGCGTGGACCCGCATTTCAAGGAAATCACGATCGAGACCCGGGTGAGCACCAGCGCGCCGAAGGAGAAGGTGGCCGAGGTCGCGCGCCGGACCCACAGCGGTTGTCCCATCTACGCCACCTTGCGCAAGGATACCTTGCTGACGTTCCGGCTCTTCGTGAACGGCGAGCAGCAGCCGCTCTGACCGGTCCGTTGCTCGGGGGGGCCGCATTCGGGCTCTTTTTCGCATCGCCCCTTCGGGCCGGCAGGATTCCGACGGTACATGCATTTGCGTACGAATATTCCATGACGCTCCCCCTAAACCCCGCTTTGTTTCCCCGTCGGCACCGCCCCCTTGTCCCTGGTCCGCTTCGTCGTGAAGGCTGTATTCCTCTGGATTGCCTCCGGGGAAGCCGCGGCTTTGGCAGGCGCCGAGGCGCCGGGATGGCAGGAGGGCACCGGGGGGATGCCCCCGATGCGCGTGTTCACCGCCCGGGACACCGGAGTGAAGACGACCGCCTGGTCCGCCGTCCAGGACCGGACGGGAGCCATGCATTTCGGCTGCGACACGGTCGTTTCGTTCGACGGGGACCGCTGGCGCTCCGAGCACATGGACCCGACCTATGTCATCCGGGGCCTGGACATCGGGCCGAACGGCCGGATCTGGGTCGCCGGCGTCAACCAGATCGGGTGGTTTGAACCGGGGGCGCAGGGTCGCCTGGAGTACCATACGCTCATGCCGCGACTGCCGCAGGGCGCCGCCGACCTGGGCGACGTCTGGAGGGTGTACGCGCAGGGCAACGACGGCGCCGTCTTCGTGGCGAGGGAAAAGGTTCTGCGATGGGACGGGCGCAGATTCATGACCTGGGACTATCCCGGAAGGGGCATGCTCTGGTCGACGCGGACGGCGGCCTCGGTCTACGTTCACTACCCGCCACTCGGCCTTCTTAGAATGGGAGGCGACGGCCCGTCGGTGGCCGTGCCCGCGTCCGTGATCGGCGCCGCGGACGTCCGCTGGCTGGATGATTCGGCGGGGGATTGGCTTCTGCTGACGTCCGAGGGCTTCAAGACGCTCCGCAATGGGGCATGCACGCCGATGGAGACGGACGCTTCCACATTCATGCGGGCGAACATCCCGACATCCGTGGCTCGGCTCGCCGGCGGCCTGCTCGCAATCGGCACGCTTCACGGCGGAATCGCGGTCGTCGACCGGACGGGGGGCATCAGGCGGGTGTTCAACCTGCGGGCCGGGCTCCCCGCGAACCAGATCTATTCGCTCTTCGTGGACCGCGACGGGGCCCTCTGGGGAATGGGACCGTTCTTCGTCGTCCGGCTGTCGATAGGGTCGGGCGTCGCGGTCTATGGCCAGCGCAACGGATACCCCCCGGGGGGATGCGAATCGGTTGCCGAGTACGCGGGGGCAACGTACGTCATCTCTCATAGCGACATTCTGCGCCTGTCGTCCGACCCCGAGTCCGGCGGCGCCGGGCAGTTCGCTGCGCTCGGTGTAACGAGCGGCCGCTTCTACAGCCTGCTCTCGCTGCCGCTCGGCCTCGCCATCGGGCACCTTCACGGCCTCGGGGTTCTGTCCCCGGGGGGCATGCTGCCGATCCTCCGATCGGACGACATCGTGTTTCGAACCAGCCCGTCCCAGGCCGCGTCCAACACCCTCCTCGCGTCCCAGAACGACCGGGTGCTTTCGGTCGACCTGCAGACGGGGCGATCGCGCATCGCGGCCGATTCATTGCCCGATTACGGCGACTCCCTGGCCGACGAGCCGTCGGGGAGATTGTGGATTGGCACGCAGTCGAGGGGGCTCTTCGTCGTGGACCCGGGGGCGTCGCGATGCACCCCCGCGGCTCCCCGGTTCGGGCCCTTTCCGATTGCGGGCCCCGCGCTGGTGACTCGGGCGGGCTCGACCATAGTCGCGCTGACCAAGGGGGCGGGGTACTATCTCGACCAGAAGGCCGACAGGTTTCGCCGTATCGCCGGGTTTCCCGACGGCATTCCTTCCGTCGTCTCCAACTCGGACAGCGGCGGCGCCGTCTGGGCTGCGCTGGATCCGGAACCGGGCGGGCATTCGCCGCGCCTGGGGAAGATCTCCGTGACGGGCGCCGGAGCCGCGTGGACGCCCCGGCCCATGGAGGGCCTTGCCAGCATCGGATCGCTGCTTGTCCTCCAGGTGGTCCGGTCGCCCGGCGGCGACGTCCTGTGGATTGCGGGGAGCGAGGCGCTCCTGCGCGCCGGCCCCGAGGCCCAGGCTCCGCGCCCGCCGCCCGTCCCGCCGCTGGTCCGAGCCTGGGTCAGGGCGGAGAACGGCGGACCCGGCGGGGAGATTGGGGCCACCCTGCCGTACTCGACCCGAGGTCTTCACATCGAGTACAGCTCGCTCGAATACGGCATGCGGGAATCGGAGAGGTACCAGACGATGCTCGGCGGGGCGGAGAGCGGATGGTCTCCGCCCACCGATTCGGCCGACAGGGACGTCTCGGGCCTGCGGGAGGGAAGCTACGAGTTCAAGGTGCGCCTTGCCTCGGATTCGGGCGAGGCCGGAGCCCCCGCCGTGCTCCGTTTCGACGTCGCCCCGCCCTGGTGGCGCACGCCCCTCGCCTACGCGGCATGCGCGCTGGCCGGCGCGCTTGCGATCTTCGGGTTCCTCAGGCTTCGGGAGGGCTCGCTCAGGCACAGGGCCAGGGTCCTCGAGGAGACGGTCGGCCAACGCACCGCCGAGCTGGAGAAGGCGAACGCCGCGAAGACGGATTTTGTCGCGAGCATGAGCCACGAGATCCGCAATCCGATGGGCGGCATCCTTGGATCGGCCCTCGCGCTTTCCGCGACCCCCCTCCGGCCCGAGCAGCGGGAGCTCGTCTCCACGCTGCGCAACTGCGCCTCCTTCCTCGCCTCGCTCGTCGAGGACGTGCTCGATTTCGCCTCCATCGAGGCCGGGGCGCACAGGATCGCGCGGTCCCCGTTCAGTCCGCGCGAGGTGCTGGGCGCCGTGGCAAAGATGCTCGCGCCGCAGGCGGGCGATGTGCGGATGGAGGCGGCCGTCGATCCCGCGCTCCCCGACTGGATCATGGGGGATGCGGCCCGGGTCCAGCAGGTGATGGTCAATTTCGCCGTGAACTCCCTCAAGTTCGGCGGAAAAAGGATCGGCCTGTCGGCCCGCCTCGAGGGCGACCACGCCGTGTTTGCGGTCGCCGACGACGGCGCCGGGATTCCCGCCGGGGAGCAGGCAGACCTCTTCATCCGATTCTCCCGACTCAAGTCGGCCCGCAACTCGGCAATCCCGGGCACCGGGCTCGGGCTCGCAGTCAGCCGGGCGCTCGCCGAGCGCATGGGCGGGTCGGTCGGCGTCGAAAGCTCGCCGGGGCATGGCTCGACGTTCTTTCTCCGCTTTCCCATGGAGGCGGGGGCCAAGGCTGAATCGGGGCCGCGGACATTGCGCGCGGGCGGCGCACGGGCGCTCGTGGTCGAGGACATAGACTACAATGCCCGCGCGTTGGGATGGATGCTCGGGGAGCTCGGCTTTGCCGTCGAATTCGCCGCCGACGGCGCCGAGGCCCTCTCGAGGATCTCCGCCGTCCCCTACCAGGCGATCTTCCTCGACTGCGACATACCCAAGGTGGGCGGGCTCGACGTCGCCCGGCGAGTCCGCGCGTCCGAAACCGGAGGGAAGCGGACCCTGATCGTGGCCACGACGGCCCTGTCGACGGCCGCGGACCGGGCCGCCTGCCGGGCCGCGGGCATGGACGCATTCATAACAAAGCCGCTAACGCCGGAAAAACTCGCCGCGGCCCTCTCAATTGCGCCCAGTCTCGGGCTCGCCGAGGCGCCCGTCCAGGCCCCCTGCCTGCCGTCCGAGGGGCCCGAATTCGAGCTTCGCTTGATCCGGCACCTCACCGACGGCACGCCCGAGAGCCTGGACCGCGAGCTGGCGAGCTACGTCTCCTCGCTCGACGAAGCCGTGTGCCGGGTCGCCGAGGCCCACATGTCGGGCTCGAGGGCCGCGCTCTCGTCCGCCGCCCATCGGGTGCTTTCCCTTGCTCGAATGGTGGGGGCGGCGTCGCTCACCGCAGCCGCCGCCGACCTTCAGGATCTCGCCTCCGCCTACACGGACACCGAGCTCGCGGAACAGGTCGGCGCCCTCGGAGAGCGTGCGGCCGCGCTAAAGAGGATGCTGGCCCTCTTCCGCCGTTCCTCACCGGCGTCCGCATGAGCGCGATCGACCTCAGATCGATGCGCCCTGGCGCGGCGAGGGGAGATCCCTCCGTCAATCCTTCTCGGGCCTGCGGAACTCCTTGTGTTCCTTCTTCTCGAAATCGCCGATGTCGGCGACCATCTTCTCCGCATCGGCGTTCTTGCCGGCCGCGAGCGCGTCCTGGAGCTTCGCGAGCAGGTCCTGGAGGTTCTTGATCCCGGACCTGAAGTCCTCAAGAAACTTTGCCCGTTGGTCCTGCGGGAGGTCCTCGGCCTTCGCGGGCGTGAAATCGACGGCCTCCTTTGCGGCGGCCTCCATCGTTGAGACGAGTTCGAGCGACGAGGCATTCTGCGCCGGGTCGCCAACCTGCTTCTTCAGTTTTCTGAACGCCTTCCCAATCCGGTCCATCCGCATTTCCAGCTCGGTCTTCTTCTCGTCCTCGTGCGCCGCCGGGGCCGCGGCCGGCGCGGCGGTCGCAGGCGCGGGAGTGTCTGCCGCGGACAGGGCCGGCGAGAGGACCGGGAACGCGACAAGCAGGGAGAGCGCGGATCGGGTATTCATAGGTGGCGTCTATTGGTTACAAGGGGGCGTGCGCGCGGGAATCATTCGCATGACGGGTGCCACGGCAATTCGTTTCGCATTGCGCGGGGTCAATGCCAGGAGCCCCGACGGCCCAGGTCGCGGATGAGCACGGCGGCTGCCGCGGAAACGTTGAGCGACTCGACGCGACCACTGCCGGGAATCGTGGCGAGGCGGGAGCAGGCCGCCTGGACCTCGGGGGCGAGGCCCTGCTCCTCGTTTCCAAGGACCAGCGCCCAGGGGCCGGCGGGCTTCGCACCCCCGGCGGCATCGCCGCCGCCCCGGGTTGCCGCCGCCACAACGTCGTATCCCGCGGCCGAAAGCGCGCGCAGAAAGCGCGCGATCTCGGGCACCGCCCAGATCTCGACTGCCTCGAGGCCGCCCGCTGCGACGCGGAAGGCCGCGGCGCCGGGCCTCGCCGACGCGGGGTCGCCCGCGATGACCATCCTTGGGACGCCGAAGTACGCCGCGGATCGCGCGATCGCGCCGAGATTATGGGCGTTGCCGACCCGGTCGAGAACGACCAGGTCCTCATGCCGGCGGGCCCAGGACGCGATGTCGGCCGAGGTGGGGCTCTTCGGGGGCCTGTCCTCCACGACCGCAACGATTCCGCCATGGTGCACGGTATCGGCGATCCTCTCGAGCTCGGACGCCTCGACGCAGCGGTAGACCCTGCGGGAGGCGGCGAGGGCGCGGCACATCACGCCCACCTTCTTTGAGGTCGGGTGGTCAAAATAGAGGCGCACAATCGAGGATGCATCCCTCCGGAACCGGGCGCGGACCGCTGCAAGCCCGCAGATCTTGATTTCGTTGTCCTTCATCTTGCTACCGTCCCCGTCACGGTGAACTCCTCGCGGTCATGATACAAATGCACGATTCGGACCCCCGCCGCGTTGGCCGCAAGCGGCGAATCAGGGGCGCGAAGCTCGCCCAGGAGCGCGATCGGGTCGCCGCGCCCAAACTTGAGGTTGACCACGAAACGCCGGCACCAGCCGCCCGCAAGCCACGGCGAGACGATGAGCTCGAGCACCTTGTGGGGATCCTCCAGCAGGTCGCAGAACAGCCAGTCATAGACGGCATTCCTTCCGGGGCTGAATCCAAATGCGTCGGCGCGGCGGTGGTCGATGAGCGGGTGGCCAAGCGCGCCCCCCTTCATGGGCCCGTTGTCGACAGCCACAACCCGGGCACCCCGCTTCGCGGCGCTGTAGCTCCAGCCCCCCGGGGCCGCCCCCAAGTCGCAGACTGACTCGCCGGGACCTGGCTCGCGGCCTACGATCGCATACGACTCCTCGATCTTGAGGTAGGAGCGCGAGGGCGCGGCGTCATCGTCGGCCATCCTCGAGGGCCCGTTCATGAACGCGGAGCGCGCCACGTGCGCAGTTCCGAAGTCGGCGAACCAGACAAAAAGGCCGCGCGCCGCGCCCAGGCGCGGCTTGTCGGCCGACGCGAGCCTCGCGATCCTGCCAAGCCTCTTTCTTAGGCGCTCGTGGAATGCCGCCTCGACGGCGGCGACGCGCCGCCCCAGGCCGGCGACATCCTGCGGTCCCGAGAAGATGCAGGGCCATGCCCCGTCAACCCGCTCGCCCCGGACGCCGTCGGCGAACCACTCCACGATTCCCAGCGCGAGCTCGTTCACCCGTTCCCCGGAAATCGCGGCGGGCGCCTCCAGTATCGAGTGGGGAAATGCGGCGCCCTCGAGCCCGCCGAACGGGGTCCTCCCGTCGGCCCCTCGGGGCTGCTCGGCCATCACCCATCCCGGGCCGCCCTTGGCCGCTGCCAATCCGAACCCCTCCATCTCGCGCGCGAGCATCCCCTCGTAGCCCGATTGGCAGACCGCAAGGGGCCCTTTGGATGACATGACGGGCTAGGCTGCCCCGGCACCGCCGCCGGTTCAAAGTAAAAGGCCGCGGGGCAAAACCCCGTGGCCCGCCTTGATGTGCGCCACGGAGATGCGGCTGCCCTCCATCGCATATCCTCCCTCGAAGGGGTTTTCGGCCAGAAAGAGGGGGGTGTCCAGGTCGGCGTATCCGAAGCCGCCCAGGCCGGCAGCAAAGCACGCCGACACGGTCATCGCGAGGATCGATTCGATGTTGCCGCCGATCATGAGCCCGATCCCCTCATCGCGGGCTACCGACACCACCTCCAGCGCCTCGGCTATCCCAGCCTTCATGAGTTTCACATTGAAGACGTGGGCGGCGCCGGAACGCGCCGCGCGGCGCGCATCCGCGGCGGTCGTCACGCCCTCGTCGGCGGCAAGTGTCCATCCGGATTCGGCACCGAGGGCGCGCATCCCGCCGAAGTCGTCCTTCGCCAGCCATTGCTCGAGCAGCACGGGGGCAATCCCGCGCGCCTTGAGGCCGCTCACCAGCTCCGACGCATGCAACCGGCTCATGCCCGCGTTGCCGTCGAGGATGAGCGGTGCATCCGGCGCCACCTCCGTTATGGCGCAGATCCGCTCCAGATCCGCGCCCGGTCCGCCCGGACCGCCCACCTTCGCCTTGATGAAGCGGATGCCGCGGCTGCGGATCGACCGCGCCGCCTCCCTCGCCTCGCCGGCCGTGCCGGTTGTTACGGTCATGTCCGTCTCGAGCTGCGTGCCGGCGCCCCCGAAGAACCGCCAGAGGGAGACGTTCTCGCGGCGGCAAACCGCGTCAAGGAGCGCCGTCTCCAGCGCGCAAAGCGCCGATCCGCACGTAGGCCCCCCCATCGCGCGAAACTCTGACCCTATGCCCCGCCAGTCGGCGGCATCGCGTCCCGGCAGCCAGCCCGAAGCCCGCGAAAGGAGTCCTATGGCGTCCGACTGCGTCTCGCCGTTGTAGGCCGGGAACGGCGCCGCCTCCCCGTAGCCCGCTGTGCCGTCGGAAAGCTCGACCCTCACGAGCACGTTGGCCGCGGTGCCCAGGACCCCACGGGATATCCCAAACGGGGCCACGAGGGGAATGTCGAGCGCGGTGACGCGCACCGCCCTGACCGTTGCCGGGTGGAGCGCGAGAGCCATGGATCGATTCTCGCCCGCAGGGGAGGAATTGCAAACCGGCGCGACGCAGGCGTAGCTATGGGCCGGCATGCGCGTCCTGGCTGCGTTCGACAAGTTCAAGGACTCGATCTCCGCACCCGAGGCGTGCGCCGCCGCGGCAGGCGCGATCGCCTCGGTGCGGAAGGGCTGGGCCGTGGACGCGTGTCCTCTCGCGGACGGCGGCGAGGGATTCGCGGAAATTCTGACCCGGGCGGCGCACGGAAGCGAGTGCCGGTCCGCTGTGACGGGCCCTCGCGGCGGGGAGATCGCGGCCGGATTCGGCATCGTGCCCCTTGCCAGGATACCCGAGGGCGCCCGCGCCGCAATGGGGGCGGCCTTGGCCGCGCCAGGCGGAGCCGTGGCCGTCGTTGAAATGGCCGCGGCGAGCGGGCTCGCCCTGCTGCCTCCGGGAATGCGCGACCCGATGCGGGCCTCCTCCGTCGGCACCGGCCAGTTGATCCAAGCCGCGGCCAGGCCTGGTGTCCGTGCGATCCTGCTCGGCGTCGGCGGAAGCGCGACCCACGACCTGGGTCTCGGGGCCCTCGGCGCGCTGGGGATCGAGTATGCGACCGCATCGGGAGGCCGCCTCGATTCCCCGGTGCCCGCCGATTGGCCCAGGATCCAGACCATAGTCGGGCGCGTCTCGGACCTGATCCCGCCGATCCTGATCGCCTGCGACGTCGACAACCCCCTTCTGGGGCCCGCCGGCGCCCTCGCGGTCTACGGCCCCCAGAAGGGTCTAAGGCCCGCCGATGCGGCGGCCCTCGAGGCCGGGAGCGCGCGGGTCGCATCCATGATCTGCCGGCATTTTGGACGGCCGGAGGGGCTTGCGGCCGAGCGCGGCGCCGGCGCGGCCGGGGGGATCGCCTTCGGGCTCATGGCCGCCGCGGGTGCGAGGCTCCTGGCTGGCTTCGATCTTGTTGCGTCGTGGCTCGACCTCGACGCACGGCTGGCGGCAGCCGATGTCATTATCACAGGGGAGGGGCGCTTCGACGACTCGTCGTTGAGCGGAAAGGGCCCGGGCACCGTCGTCCGCCGCGCGCTGGCCCTGGGCAAGCCGGTCCACGTGTTTGCGGGCCGGGTCGCCCTTACCCGGCCAGTCCCCGGTCTTCTCGCCCATTCAATCTCGCCGCCGGGAATGGCGCTTGCCGACGCCCTTGCGAATGCGCCCGCGCTCCTCGCCGCGGCGGTGCGACAGGCGCTTTCGGACCCTTGAAACGTCTCGACCGGCGCCGGCCGCCGGACGATATGTTTCCGATGCCCAGTCTCCTCCCTCGATCGCTGCGGCGGGCCGTCCTGTGCGCGGCACCGCTCGTGGGACTGATCGGATGCAGCGAAACCCCGCCGCCCGCGCCCGCCCCCACGGCCGCTCCAAGGACCGCCACCCCGCAGCCCCCGGCGTCCGCGCCTAGGCCGGCCTCCAATGCCTTCTTCGACCCGGCCCATCCCGTCATGCTCGGGATCGACGTCCTGGAATCGAACGGGTTCGCCGCGATAAGGGGCAAGGCCATAGGGCTTCTGACCCATCCCGCCGGCGTGAACATGCGCGGCGTGAGCACGATCGAGGTCCTGCGCCACGCCCCCGGCGTTCGCCTGGTCGCCCTGTTCTCGCCGGAGCACGGCCTGCGCGGGGAGTTACTCGCCGGCGCGAACGCCCCCGACCGCATCGATGCGCGAACGGGGATCATGGTCCATTCGCTCTACAACGGAGCCGGCACAAGGCCCACGCGGGCCCAGCTGAAGGGCATCGATGCGATGGTCATCGACCTGCAGGATATCGGTGTCCGCAGCTACACGTTCGTCAGCGCGATGAAGGTGTGCATGGAGGGATGTTTCGAGAACGGCGTGGAGGTGGTCGTCCTCGACCGGCCCAATCCCCTCGGCGGGCTGAAGGTCGACGGTCCGCCGCTCGACGCCCAGCTGGTGAGCTATGTCGGCGAATTCCGGGTGCCCTATGTCCATGGGCTCACGATGGGCGAATTCGCCCGCATGGCCAAGGAGGCGCCGGATATCCTGACGATTCCCGACGCCGTGCGCCAGAGCGGCAGGCTCACCGTGGTGCCGATGCGCGGCTGGCACAGGAGCATGCGCTGGCCAGACACCGGACTCAGCTGGGTCCCGACGTCCCAGCTGATACCCGACTTCTCCGCTGTGGAGGGCTACGCGATGACTGGCCTTGGGACCCAACTGGGCGGGTTCAGGAGCGGCATCGGAACCGCGTATCCCTTTAGGGGCCTATCCTACCACGGCGTCCGGTTCGAGGCCCTGGAAAGGGACCTCAAGGCATTGAACATCCAGGGCGTCGACTTTCGGCGCGTGAGCGTTCCGGACCCCAAGACGGGCAAGCCCGAGCTCGGCCTTTACGTCGAGATCACCGACTGGGATCTCTGGAGGCCGACCGAATTGGGCCTCCACCTGGTGACGCTCGCCTGCAAGTACGACCCGCGCATGTTTTCGTCGGCGCCGAAGAATGAAGTCCGTGTATTCCAGAAATGCCTGGGATCCATGGCGTTCTATAACGACGTGGCCGCCCGCGGGGCCAAGGTCGATGTTGGGGCCTATGTGCGCGACTGGCAGGCGAAGGCCCAGATCTTCCAGCAGCAGAGCCGCAAGTACTGGATGTACTATTGACCGGGCGCGGAGGGAGCGCCCCGGGGGGAGGACCGCCGGGCTCCAATAAAAATCGCCAATGGCCCGGCCCGGGGCAATCGTGGGCGTGTAACGACGCTTCCATTCATCCATGAAGATCAAACACAAGAAGTCGCACTTCAACGTTGCGGTGATAGGCGCTGGCGCCATCGGCCAGGACCACCTGGCGAGTTTCAAGCTGCACCCGGCAGCCCGCGTGGTCGCGATCGCCGAGGTCTCGCTCGAGCGGGGGCGCGAGGCAGCCAGGCGATTCGAGATCCCCGATCTCGTGACCGACTACAGGACCCTTCTGGGGCGCAACGACATTGACGTCGTCTCGATCGCGCTCCCCAACTACATGCACGCAAGGGTCGCGCTGGAAGCGCTCAGGGCGGGAAAGCACGTCATGCTCGACAAGCCCATGGCGACCAATGCGCGCGACGGCGCCAGGCTCGTCGCCGAGGCGAGGAAAAGGGGCGTCCTCTTCATGGTGGGGCAGAACTTCCGCTTCAACCTGGATACGCAGACCGCGAGGCAAATCGTCGAGAAGGGAACCCTCGGGGACGTCTATCATGCCAAGACATCATGGAGCCGCAGGGCCGGAATCCCGCGGATCGGGTCCTGGTTCACCCAGAAGCGCTTCGCGGGCGGCGGCTGCACGTACGACATCGGCGTGCACGCGCTCGACCGATGCCTGTACATCATGGGTGAATTCGATGCGGCCGCGGTCAGCGGCCAGACCTACGCCAAGTTTGGGCCCCGCGGCCTCGGCAACGGCGGCTGGGGCAAGAGCGAGATCGACCCCAAGGCGCCTTTTGACGTGGACGACCTTTCGATCGCGCTCATCAAGCTTAGGAGCGGCCGGACCGTGCTCCTCGAGGCCTCGTGGGCCGCGCACGGGCCGCTGCCCGATCTCAATTCAACCCAGCTCTTCGGAACCGAGGCGGGCCTGAACCTGCCGCCGCTGAAGATCTTCCGGCAGACCCCAACGGGCTACTCCATCGAGGCGGTCAACATGCTCCCGCCGCTCGTGAACACGAATCGCATGGTGCATTTCATCGACTGCCTTCTCGGAAACGCCGAGCCCCACGTGAAGCCCGAGGAATCGCTGGCGGTCCAGAAGATTCTGGATGCCATCTACATCTCGGCCTCGACAGGCCGGGAAGTCCGCATCAAATAGACCCACTGTTGCCGCCAACCCAATGAAGAAAATCCCGGTCGCCCTTCAGCTCTACTCCGTCCGCGAGGAGGTGAAGCGGGATTTTGCCGCAGCCGCGGCCGAGGTAGCGAACATCGGCTACAGCGGCGTCGAGCTCGCAGGCTACGGCAACCTCGACGCCAAGGGAGCCAAGGCCGCCCTCGACGCCGCGGGCCTCGAGGCCGCAGGCATGCATGTCGGCTACGCCGCCGTTCGAAGCGACCCCGGCGCGGTCATCAGCGACGCGCTTCTGCTCGGCACCCGCAACGTGGTCTGCTCCTGGTGGCCCCCGGGGCACTTCGTCTCGGCATCGGCATGCGAGCGGATCGGCGAGCAGCTGGGGGAGGTGGGTGAGGCGCTACGCCCGTTCGGCATTCGCTTCGGGTTCCACAATCACGACAGCGAATTCAGGATATTCAACAAGCGCCCCGCGCTCGACTGGATACTGGGCGCCGCGGAGCCCCGGAACCTCTTCGCGGAAGTGGACGTGTTCTGGGCGCACGCCGCGGGGTATCCGCCATCGAGGTTCATCCGTGAGCAAGGAGCCCGGATCCCGCTCCTGCATCTTAAGGACGCGAAGGAGCTGGGCCAGGGGCCGGTGGATTTCGCCAAGGTTTTCGACGCGGCCGACTCGGTCGGCGCAGTCGACTGGTTCATCGTCGAGCAGGAGGAGTACAGCCACGCCCCCATCAAGTCGGTTCGCCTCTGCTTCGAGCAGATGAAGGCGTGGGGTCGGGCTTGAACACCCGCGTGAGCCGGAAATACTGAAGGATACCCCCAGCCATGCCCCGCCCCGTCACCTTGTTCACCGGCCAATGGGCCGATTTGCCCCTGGAGAAGCTCGCCCCCCTCGTGAGCCGGATGGGATACGACGGCGTCGAACTCGCCTGCTGGGGCGACCACTTCGAGGTCGACAAGGCCCTCTCGAACAAGGGATACGTCCGGGACAAATGGGACCTGCTCAAGGCGAACGGCCTCTTGTGCCACGCCATCTCGAGCCACCTGGTCGGCCAGGCCGTGTGCGACCTCATCGACGAACGCCACCAGTCCATCCTCCCGCCCGACGTGTGGGGAGACGGCAAGCCCGAGGGCGTCCGCCGGCGCGCCGCCAGGAAGATGATATCGACCGCTCAGGCCGCCCGAAAATTCTTCGACGCCCGCCCCGGACCAAAGCCGGCCGAGGAGATCCCGGCGGTCGTCAACGGATTCACCGGATCATCGATCTGGAACTCCATCTACGCGTTCCCGCCCACTTCGCAGGAGCACTGGGAGCGCGGATTCCGGGATTTCGCCGGCAGGTGGGGGCCGATCCTCGAGGCATTCGAGGGCTGCAACGTCAACTTTGCCCTGGAAGTGCACCCGACCGAGATCGCGTTCGACACAGCGAGCGCGCAGCGCGCGGTCGATGCCGTGAAGGGCCACAGGCGCTTCGGATTCAACTACGACCCCTCCCACCTGGGGTACCAGGGGGTGGACTACGTGAGATTCATCCGCGTCCTCGGCAGCCGGATCCACCACGTCCACATGAAGGACGTGTGGTGGGGCCACGGCGACGGCTCGGCGGGCGTATTTGGCGGCCACACGAGCTTCGGCGACCCCCGACGCTTCTGGGATTTCCGC
>DATNHT010000020.1:0-13497 GCA_035604815.1 Opitutaceae bacterium | reverse complement strand
CGCGAAGACCGCCACGGCGAGCCTCTGGGGCAGGTGGTGGCCGGTGACGACCCGCCACGGCAGCATGACCAGGACCGGTGTCGGGCCGAAATAGAGGTAGTATTTCCCGCGGTAGAGGCTCGCGTCCCACAGCTGCCACGGCCTGTTCTGCGAGGGATCATACGGGTCGCGGAGCCTGAGCAGCTCCGGCGCGGGCTCGACGGAAAGGCTCGTCTGGCCCTTGAGGAACCCGTCGACCAGGTACTCATAGTGGTGCCAGGCGTCCCGCCGGTCCCCGTCGAAGGCCCTAGCGCCGTCCGCGATCCAGAACAGCAGGAGGGCGCACGCGCCGAGCGCCGCCCAGAGCGGGGCCAGTCCCCTGTCAACCCCGCGGCGCTGCGGTGGGTGCATGGGGGGGGGCGGCCGCGCTCAGGGACTCGACATAGGGCGAGTCGGAGCCCGGAATGGGCCCGCCGGCGACCGCCGGCTCAAGGGCCACGGGATCGGCCGAGTGGACGGAGTGGACAAGGACGCCACCCGAGTCCCACTCGATCCGGAACAGCGTCTCGCGCTCCAGCGCGACGGCGGGATCGACGCCGTCCCAGTAGGGGTGCGCCGGCGGAGGGTACAGCCAGGGGGCGTCAAGGCGGACGGCCAGCCGGCCGCCCCTCAGGGCGAGCTCTGGGGTCTCGAGGACCCGGAACTCGTTATGGGCCAGGACCAGCCGGGCGTGCTCCCCGTCGACCCTTTCCAGGATCAGCCTGTTCGAGTTCTGCGGGCGCCCGCTCGCGACCAGAACGGCGCGCGCGCCGGCCGGGGCGGGCGGGATGCGTATCACCAGCGAAAGGGGCCCGAAGCGGACGCCCTTCGCCCGGGCCCACCACAGGCTGGGATAGTCGAGCGTGTGCGCCGCCGCCGCATAGGTCCGCCGATTCGTCCGGGCCATGAATCCCCGGAAGTCGGCCGAGGCGAGCCAGACGCTCGCGACGCTCCAGCAGGCCGCGGCGGCCGCGAGGGCCCGGAGGGCCCGGCCGGGGCGCGCCCCGGGCTCCTGGCCGAACACGCACATGAGGCCGACCGACGTCGCGACGGTCCATCCGGCCATGAGCTCGGTCGTGTAGCGCGAGCAGGCCCCCCCCCAGGAGAACAGGACCAGCGCCGCGAACGCCGTGGCCAGGACCGCCGAGGCGAGGGTGAAGGCGGCTGCGCGCGCCCCGCGGTCCGCGCGGCTGCGCCAGGCCCAGGCGCATGCGCCGATCCCGGCGAGATGGACGGGCATCATGAAGAGGACGCCGTAGATCTCCTCGAAACCCATGTACCCCTCGGGGCGGTCCTCGGTCCAGAAGGGATGCAGGAACGGGAAGTACGGCCCTATCTGCGGCAGGGAGAAGAGGTAGGTCTGGGCGTTGAACAGGATGTTCCTCGGGCTGAAGAAGTGGAAGCCGCGGTATTCCGCGCCCCAGAGCTGGTAGCTCTGGCCGAACTCGAGCCAGCTGCCGAACCGCGCGTAGTTGTAGAGCAGGAGGCCGACGCCGCCCGCGAGTGCGACCGCCGAGGCAACGGGGGCCGCGCCCCGCCGGCGGGTTCCCGTGGGATCGGGGCCGGCGGAAGGCGCGAGGTAGAGCAGCGCGGTGGCGACGGCCGCGAAGACGAAGGTCACCCGGCAGCCCATGAGGAGCGCGAGCGCCGCGCCCCCGGCGGCGGCCCAGCGGGCCCTGCCGCCGGAGTCGTGGAACTTCCAGAGGAAGTAGACCGCCCACCAGAGGCATGCGACGGCCGACACGATCGGCATCTCCCAGAAGCCCGGCCGGCGCAGGATGACCGGCAGCCACGACGCGTGGAACGCGACGATGACGATCGCCCCCAGGGCGGCGTCCGAGAGGCGCGGGAAATGCCGGTTGCGCACCTCCCGCAGGAGGAGCGCCAGCCCGGCAAGCCCGACCGCCGCGAACGCGGCGACCGCCAGGCGCTGCGGCAGCGCGCGCCCCGTGAGGACCCGCCAGGGCAGCAGGAGCACGACCGCGGGCGCGGGGCCGTAGTAGAGGTAGTATTTTCCCTGATACAGGCTCGCGTCCCAGAGCCTGTAGGGCGCGTTCGCCTCGGGATCATAGGGATCCCTGAGCTTGAGGAGCTCCGGGGCCGGCTCGACCGACAAATAGGTGTGGCCGTGCAGGAAACCCTCCGCCAGGTACTCGTAATGGTGCCAGACGTTCCTCAGGTCGCCGTTCCAGGGGGCCACGCCGTCGGCGGTCCAGAAGGCCGCCGCGGCGCAGGCGCCGAGGGAAAGCCAGAGGGCGAGCCGGCCCGCCGCGGCGCCGGGGGAGGTCACGGGGCGGAGCCCTTCCTTGCGAGCTCGGCCTTCGCCTCCTTGGCGATGGTCGCCGCGTCGGGGTGCCAGGGCTGCATCCTCAGCGCCTCCTCCGCCTCGCTCAAGGCGGTCGCGTCGTCGCCCACCGTGTAGGCGGCCCGGGCGAGCAGCACGTGGTCCTGCACGAAGGTCGAGCGGTCGCTGACGGCGCCGAAATCCGAAAAGGCGGCGAATCCGGCGAGGGCGGCGCAGAGGGCGAGCGCCGCGCGCCGGCCTGGGGGCCAGCCCCTCCAGAATCCAGGCGACCCGAGGGCGCCGCCCGCGAGGACGGCCAGGATCGCGGCCAGGGGCAGCCGGAAGCGCGCGCTGACAAGGAACAGGAGGGTGGAGGCGGCGCAGGCCGCCGACACCAGCGCGAGCGCCGCCGCCGTGCGCGGGGATTCTGATGCGAGCCGCGCCGCGCCGGCGACGCCGAGCACGAGGAGCGCCCCCCAGCAGACCGGGTTCCACGAGAGCCACGGCGAGCGTCCCTTGTGGAACGCGAACGTCTTGTTGTTGTACTGCTCCCAGTTGTTGAGGAGCGCATAGGCCTTCCGCGCCTCGAGGGCCGCCCATCGCAGGGGATGGGACGAGACCTCGTCCACGAACCGGCGGCGCCAGTGCGCGTTCATCGAGGCGATGTCGGCGCGCCGGCCCCCGGTCTCCATCCCGTAGAGATAGATCGATTCCACCCGGGCCGGATTCACTGACCCGGCCGACGGGGGAAGGCTCACCTGCTGCGAATAGTAGCGGCCGTTGGCCCCCGGCCGGTTCGACGCCCACAGGTTGTAGGCGCCCTGCCACGGCAGGAAGCCCGCGACGCCGCTCACCCTCCACTGCCAGGCCGACTGGGCGCCGAACAGGAGAACCCCTGCGAGCGCCGCCGCGAGGATGCGCCCGCGCGCCAGCGGAGCGGGCTGGGCCAGCGCAAGCAGGGGGACGAGGGGCCAGGCCAGGAGGTAGTTCGGGCGGACAAGCGCCGCGGCGGCCCACGAGATCCCCGCGCCGGCCCAGGCGCGGGCCCGGCCCGGGGCGGCGAGCGCGGCGCCGAGGCGGTCGAGGCCCAGGAGGAAGAGCGCGAGCGCGAGCGTGGCGTCCAGTGCCTGCGTCGCGTAGTGGACCATCACGGGATCGAGGGCGAGGAGGAGGCCCGCGGCGAGCGCCGCGCGGTCGCCGAACCACCGCCTGGCGACGCAAGCGACCAGCGCCGCGTCGAACGCATGGAGCACGGCCCCGAGCACCAGGGCGGCCGGGAAGAGCCCGCCGGCGGAGACCCCGAGCGCGCGCAGGCCCGCCAGCGCGAGCGCGTAGCCGGGCGCCCGGTAGAACGGCTCCGGCGGCAGCGTCCCGCCGAAGATGGCGCCCGCGAGGTCGATATTCTCGCGCTCGTCGAGCACGGGCACGCGGCCGAGCGGTGTGCCCAGGTACCAGTTCAGGTGCCCGAGGGCGTAGATGAGGGCGATGGCCGCCGGCAGCGCGACCGCAATGCCCCGCGGAAACGGGTCGGGTCTCTGGGTAAAGTCCGTGCTCGGGGCCATGCTCGACACCGGGGCCCATGACAACGCGCGGCGTCCCGCCATGCGAGCCCGTTATCGGGCCACGGGCGCCACCCCTTTGCCGCGCGCCGCAAGGAACCCCCCGCGCGTCCGCATTCCGGCTCCGGGGTCCCTTTTCCCGGCCCGGGGAGCGCGAAGCCGGGGAAACCCCCGCCGCCGCGCCGCGTACGTCTTTTCACGTAAAAATACGCGCCCATTTTATTGGCGAATCCCCATAACCGAAATCCGTTTGGTGGGTCTGTCCCTATCCCCGATCCATCCGGCCCCGGGTGCGCCCGGCGCGTTCCCAGCGTCCAACCACATGAAAACCACGAAATGGGTCCCCGCGATCGCAGCGGTCGCCGCCATCTGCGGCTGCGGCACCGCCCCAAAGACGGAGGTGCGGACGGGCGCCTCGCTGCCCGTATACGAGATCGCCAAGGCCGGGGCCTCCGCCTCGGAGGCCGCGGCCGTTGCCGAGGCGTTCAAGATCCCCGCGGGCGCCCTCGCGGGCAGGGCAGGGATGCTCTCCTTCGTCGATCCCGAGAAATACCTTGCGGTGCCCACGACCTCGGTCGCCGAGTCCGCGGTGACAGCCAGCCTGCGCGACGCCACGCGGAACAAGGACGGGGCGAGGCCCACAGACATGCGGGCGATCGACACGGCCGCCCTGAGCCGGTGGCCGGTCCTGGATACCAAGGCCGCGCTGGAGGCCGCCTCCCGCGGCCTCGAGGCGTCGGGGCTCCGGCCGCAGTTCGGAGCGCCGGTGGTCGGGCACACCGTGCTGACGCTTTACACCAGGGAGCCGAGCGGCAACTGGGCCTCGAAGGCGCAGGAACTGGACACGCAGGTGAGCTACAGGTTTTCCGAGCCGGGCGGCCATCCGCTGATCGGCCCTGGCGCGCAGGTTCAGGTGACCTATGACGGTGCCGGCCGCGTGAGCCGGTTCTGCTACGCAACCCGCCAGCTAAGGCAGGGCGCGCCCGTGCAGGTCTTATCCGATGCCGAGGCCAGAAAGCGCATCGCGCGCCTTGTTCCGGCCGGCGCCGAGGTCACCACGCGCCTGGTCTACTGGAGCCCGCCGCTTCAGCCGGTGCTTGGCCGCGCGGACAGCTGGAATCCGACGGCCATCATCCCCTGGTGGGCCTTCTACACGTCGACCCAGGTCACGAACAAGCAGACCGGTGCGGTCTCGGTGATCAAGTCGAGGGTGCGGATGATCCCGGCCACCGACGACACGAGGTTCGTCCCCGCCGTTCAGCTCACGGCCTCGGCGCAGGGTTCCGAGGTCTCCGCCCGCGTCTCGGTGAGCGGGGGATCGGCGCCGTACACGTACGTCTGGGGCGGGTCGGACCCGGAGGCGTCCCGCAACACCGGCGAATCGATAAGGTACACGGCCATGCTGAGGTCGGCCGACCCATTTCTCCAGGACGAGCATTTCCGGCTGGACCGCGATGAGACGGTATCGGTGACCGTGATCGACTCGAACGGGGTTGCGGTGCACGCCGCGGAAATCGTCGGGGTGCACGCGAGCCCCGTCACCCCGAGGCCGCGGATGATCACCGGGGCCAGCTACGGCTGCGAGAGCCCGAACGATCCGGGCGGATGGACGCCCGCCCGCGTCGCCTGGCAGAACAGCATGGGCACGTCGGGGGCCGGAGGCGGCACGCAGAGCTACTGCTGGCTGGGCGCCGACGCGTGGCCGGGCGACTTCATCGAGCCGAACCCGCCGGGGACGCTGGTCGCCACCCCGTGGGTGTACGGCGACGCCGACTTCGCCAACTGGGGCGTCAACACCGCGGACATCGTGCTCGACAACGCCGACGGCAACCCGGACCAGACGGTCGTCATGGAGCCGGGCGCCGCCGTCTCCAACTATCCGACCTCCCTCATCCAGTCCCCCAACAACTCCTCGACGGTGGAGCTCAACCTGGGCGGGCACGGCGGCACGCCGACGTGGTATTCCGTGCCGTATGCCGGCTCGTGGGGCCCTGTCGGCCCGAACGACACGCTGGCGTGGCTGCTGCTGGACGACTGCGACATGCTGGATGCGGCGGACGGTTCGGGGCTAAACGTCGCCCAGCGCTGGGGCCCGGCCTTCAACGGCCTGCATGTCCTGACGGGCTTCGCGTCGCTTGCCTACGGCAACGGCTCGTTCGAGGGCACGGTCGCGACGAACCTGCTCGGGGTTTACGGGCCGCCGCAGACGATCGTCCAGTCCTGGTTCAACTCCGCCGAGTCCACCGGCGCGGGCACGCCGGCGGCCATGGGCCCGGCCCTCTATGCGGGCGGGCCGTTCGCAATGGTGAACCTGAACGACTACTACTGGGGCAAGGGATCCGTGGGCGCGACGATCGTTCCGCAGAGTTATCCCGCCGGGGACGTCGGCTGGTGGTACCTGACCAGCACGGTTCCCGCCACCGTCGTGTTCGAATGACGATTCCAGGCGACCAATAACATGAAAAATCCCAAATGGGTTCCCGCGATTGCCCTGATCGGCGCCATCTGCGGCTGCGCCACCGCCCCCAAGGCGGCGGTCAAGGCCGGCGCCTCGCTTCCCGTATATGAGGTCACGAAGACCGGTGCTTCCGAATCGGAGGCCGCGGCCCTTGCCGACCAGCTCAAGATCCCCGCCAGCTCGGTCACGACCGCCGGCGGGCTGCTTTCCTTTGTCGATCCCGACAGGTACCTGGCCGTTCCCACGGCCGCGATCGACGACCCCAAGGTGACGGACAGCCTGCGCAACCCGAGCGAGGAGAGGGACGCGTCGCTGGCCACGGACATGAGGGCGATCGACACGGACGCCCTGGGCGCGCTCCCGGTCCTGGATGGCAAGGCCGCGGTGGAATCCGCCGCCCGAAGCCTGGACGCGTCGGGGCTGCGGCCCCAGTTCGGCACGCCCGCGGCCGGCCACACGGTCCTGACGCTCTACTCGGGCGACGGGAGCGGCAAATGGGCCTCGAGGGAGCACGAGCTGGACACGCAGGTGAGCTACGCGTTTTCCGAGGCGAACGGGTACCCGCTGGTCGGCCCCGGCGCCCAGGTGCAGGTCACCTATGACGGCGCCGGCCGCGTGAGCCGGCTCCACTACGCGGCCCGGCAGCTGAAGACGGGCCCCTCGGTCCAGGTCATATCCGAGAGCGAGGCGCGGGACCGCATCGCCCGCCTGCTGCCCGAGGGGGCCCAGGTCACCGCGCGCCTGGTCTACTGGAGCCCGCCGCTGCGCTACGCGCAGGCGCGCAAGGACGGCTGGAACCCCGCGGTCGTCATCCCGTGGTATGCCTTCTACACCACGACCCGGGTCTCCGGCCCGGGCGGCGGGGCGGCCTCGGTCATCAATTCGAAGGTGCGGATGATCCCGGCGACGGACGACGAGAGGTTCGTCCCCGCGGTGCAGCTGGCGGCGTCGGCGCAGGGATCGGAGGTCTCCGCGCGCGTCTCGGTCAGGGGCGGCAGGCCGCCGTACGCCTACTTCTGGGGTGGATCGAATCCCGAGGCGTCCCTTGCCGACGGCGAATCGGTCGCGTACACGGCCACGGTGCGGGCGGCGGAGGCCCTGGCCGACGACCCCGGTTTCCGCCTGGACAGGGACGAGACGGTCGCCGTCACGGTCGTCGACTCGAACGGGGTGGTCGTGCGCGCCAACCAGACGGTCCCGGTCCACGCTACCCGCAACCTCCCGAGGCGCGAGGACAAGAAGAAGCACGGCTCCAATCCGACCTACGGGATCGAGAGCCCGGGCGCCCCGCTCGCGTGGATGGAGGACCAGGTCGGCTGGCTGCAGGGGATGAGCACGCCCGGCGCCGGCGGCGGGACGCTCAACTTCTGCTGGATGGGAGACAACGCCTGGCCGGGCGACTACATAAACCCGGACCCGCCGGGGACGCTCGTCGCCAAGCCCTGGATCAACGGCGACGCCGACTACGCCAACTGGGGCGCCAACACGGCGGACATGGTCCTCGACAACGCCGATGGCAACTCGGACGGGAAGACCGCCATGCAGCCTGGCGCCCCCCTCGCGAAGTACGCGACCGCCGGGCTCAACTCCCCGAACAACTCGACCACGGTCGCCATCAACCTGAACGGGTTCGGGACCCCGGCGTTCTTCTCGGTCAGCTATGCCGGCGCCTGGGGCCCCACCGGCACGTACGACACGCTCTACTGGCTGCTCCTGGACGACTGCGACATGCTGGACAAGACGGACGGCTCCGGCCTCAACGTCGCCGACCGGTGGGCCCCGGCCTTCAACGGCCTGCACATCCTCACGGGTTTCGCCTCCCTCGACCAGCCGGACGGCTACGGCAATTTCGAGCGGGACTTTGCGACCGATATGCTCGGGGTGATCACCGTGCTCGGGATCACCCTGCCCGTGCCCCCTCAGACCATCGTGCAGGCCTGGTTCAGCAGCGCGGAGTCGAACGGGATCGGCACCGCCGCGGCCATGGGCCCGGCCCTCTTCGTCAGCAGGGGCAAGCCCTATTCGATGGCCAACCTGAATGATTACTACTGGGGCAAGGGGTCCACGGGCCCGACCATCGTGCCGTCTGGCCATCCCGCAAAGGACATCGGCTGGTGGTACATAACGACCACGACACCCGCGAACGTCGTGTTCCCGTAGGGCCGGCGCGCCGATGGCGGCGCGCGAGTTCTTGACGGTAAGCCGGGCGGCCGGGAGGCTTCCCCCATGTCGTCCGAGGCGCCGCTCAAGAAGCGCAAGCTCCCGCTGTTCCAGCTCTGCATCGCCGCGTTCGCCTTGATCGCGGCGGCGCTGCTGCTCCTTCGGGGCGTCAACATCCGGGCGCTGGCGGCGCAGGGACTGTACATGATCAGGGACGCCGGGCCGCTCGTGTACTTCTCGGCGCTCGCCTTCCTGCCCGCCGTCGGGGCGCCGCTCAGCGCATTCACGATCCTGGCGGGGGAGGCCTTCGCCGCGCAGATCACCCTCGTGGGGGTCATCGTCGCCACGATGATCGCGATCGCCGCAAACCTGGCGCTCACCTACTGGCTCGCCCGCTACGCGCTTCGCCCGCTCCTCTCGAGGTTCACGGAGCACTACGGCTACAGGATCCCGCGGGTCACGAAGACCAACGCGCTCAACATCGCCCTCGTCATCCGGCTGACCCCGGGCCCCCCCTTCTTCATGCAGTCCTACATCCTTGGCCTCGCCGAGGTGCCGTTCCGGCTCTACATGGTCGTCTCCTGGCTCTGCATCCTGCCCTGGGCGGTCGCCTTTGTCGTCCTCGGCAAGGGGGTCTTCAACGGCAACTTCAAGCTGGTCGCGACCGGCGTCGGCGTCCTTGTCGCCGCCACCGCCTTCGTCCACTGGGTCCGCAAGCGCTATGCCGCCCGCCTCGATTGACCTTCGAGGCGCGGGCCCGGAGGCCCGGCCGATGACCGTGACCGAGTTCACCCGCCGGGTGAAGGAGGTTCTCGAGGGGGCGATCGGCCCCTGCTGGGTGAGGGGCGAGGTGTCGAACCTGCGCGTCCAGCCTAGCGGTCACGTCTATTTCTCGCTCAAGGACGCGGGGGCCCAGCTGTCGGCCGTCATGTTCCGCACGCATGCCGTGAGACAGACGGTGAAGCTGAGGGACGGGCTGCAGGTGGTGGCGTACGGCGACGTCGGCGTCTACGAGCCCCAGGGCAAATACCAGCTGGTCGTCAAGACCCTCGTCGCCGACGGGGTGGGGGCGCTCCAGCGGGAATACGAGGCGCTCAAGCGCCGGCTCTCGGACGAGGGCCTTTTTGATTCCGGGCGCAAGAAGCCGATCCCCCAGATGCCGGGGACCGTGGGCTTCCTGACGTCGCCCACGGGCGCGGCGGTCCAGGATTTCATGAGGATCCTGATCCGGCGCGGCTGGAGGGGCAGGGTCGTCGTCCTCCCCTCCAAGGTCCAGGGGGAGGGCGCCGCGGCCGAGATGGTCGAGATGCTGCGCTTGGCCGAGACGCTCGGGATCTTCGACCTGATCGTCGTCGGGCGCGGCGGTGGGAGCATAGAGGACCTCTGGGCGTTCAACGAGGAGCCGCTTGTCCGCGCGGTGGCGGCCTGCCGCGTCCCGACGATTTCCGCGGTGGGCCACGAGATCGACTTCACACTGTGCGATTTCGCGGCGGACCTGCGAGCGGAGACCCCGAGCGCCGCCGCCGAGCTCATCTCGAGCGAGTTCGTCCGCCTCGCCGAAAGGACGGAGTCGGCGAAGGAGGCGGCCCTGGGCGCCGTCTCCGAGGCCATGAGCCGGGCCCGGGAGCGGGTCGCCCACGGCCGGTCCCGGCTGCGCCTGCTTTCACCCTCGGCGCTCGTCGAGCGGGGCTACCTCCGGCTGGACGACATGACGAACCGGCTGGCGTCGGCGCTGCGCGCGTCCCTCCAGGCCCGCGTCCAGAGGCTCTCGGGCGCCGCCTCCCGGCTCGAGCGGGCCTCCCCGGAGACCCGCACCCTCGTCTACAGGCAGCGGCTCGACTCGCTCCGGAAGCGGATCCACGGCGCGAGCCCGGGCTCGGTCCTCAACCGCGGGTTCGCGATCGTGCGGGACGACAGGGGCAGGCCCGTCATCCGGCGGGCGGCCATAAGGCCGGGCCAGAGGCTCGAGGCCGAATTCGCGGACGGCAGGGCCCCGCTCCGCGCGGAACGGAGTTGAGTTTTCGGGGAGGAGGGAAGACCGTTAACCCCTTTATGCCCCCGCGCGCGCTCCCATTTTCCGTCGCTGCTGCCACGCTGCTTCTCGCCGCGTGCGGCTACGAGCAGGTGGCCACCTACCGGGTGCCCAAGGAAAAGGAGCCGGAGCTGCCTGCGGCGGCGGCCGGCGCTGGCAACCAGGGGGAGCAGGCCCCCGGGCCTGCCATGGCGGACACCTCGGTCCCGACGGCCTCGGGTGCGGACCTGGCCTGGGAGGCGCCCTCCGCGTGGAGGGCCACGCCGGCCGGGGCCATGCGAAAGGCCAGCTATTCCGTCCCCGGCGAGGGCGGCGAGTCGGAGCTCTCGATCACGGCCTTCCCGGGCGATGTCGGGGGCGAACTCGCCAACGTGAACCGCTGGCGCGGCCAGGTTGGGCTTGCCCCGCTCAGGGCCGACGAACTGGAGCCGGCGGTCAGCCGGGTCGAGGCAAACGGCCTAAGGTTCGCCATTGTCGAGCTCTTTCCCCCGGGCGATCCCGGCGCCAAGGCCATGGTGGGGGCGATCGTCCCCTTTGGCGGATCGACCTGGTTCTTCAAGCTGACGGGGCCGGGCGCCCTGGTGAAGGCGTCCAAGCCGGCCTTTGTCGGGTTCCTGCACACCGTCAAGGCGCCCTGAGCCCGCCGATGCCCCCTTTCATCCGACAGCTGCGCAATCTCTTCGTCTCGCTCCGGCTGACCGTCGTCCTCCTCGCGCTCTCGATCGTCCTCGTCTTCTGGGCGACGCTGGACCAGGTGCACCTGGGCGTCTGGGCGGTGCAGCAGAAGTTCTTCCATTCGTTCCTTGTCTTCGTGCGGCTGGGCGACCTGAGACTGCCGGTCTACCCCGGCGGGTACACGATCGGCGGGCTCCTCCTCGTTAACCTCATCTCCGCGCACGCCTACCGGTTCAGGCGCGGATGGGGGAAGGCCGGGATCTGGATCGCGCACACGGGGCTCATCCTGCTGCTCGTGGGCGAGCTGGTCTCCGGCCTCGTCCAGCAGGACTACCAGATGCGCCTGGACGAGGGCGAGACCAAGAATTTCTCGGAGAGCAGCCTACTTAACGAGCTCGCGGTCATCGACGCGACCGACCCGAACTTCGACGAGGTGGTCGCGATCCCCGAGTCCTTGATCGCCAGGGGGACCGTCCTCCAGAATCCCAGGCTTCCCTTCAAGGTGGTGCCGAGGGGCTACTACGAGAACTCGGCCGTCCAGCTGCGCTCCCAGGCGCCCGGGGCGCCGCCGTCGCCGGCGACCCAGGGCATGGGCCCCCAGCTCGCGGTGACGCCGCTCGAGGTCACCTACAAGCAGGACGAGCGCAACACGCCGGCCGCCTACCTGGAGCTCGTCGGGCCGGAGGGATCCCTTGGGACCTGGACCGTCTCCACCCTCCTCGGCAACCCCCAGGCGTTTGGGTACGCCGGCCGGACGTGGAAGCTCGTCATGAGGCCGAAGCGGCTCTACGAGAAGTACTCCCTCACGCTCGAGAAGTTCAGCCACGACATCTATCCCGGCACGGAAATCCCCAAGAACTTCTCGAGCAGGGTGCGGATCAACCCCGCCGGGGGCGGGGAGGGTCGCGAGGTCCTGATCTACATGAACAACCCGCTCCGCTACGAGGGGCTCACGTACTACCAGGCGAGCTTCGACAACAATGACAAGACGACGATCCTGCAGGTCGTGCGCAACCCGAGCTGGCTCGCTCCCTACATCGCGTGCGCCGCGATCGCGCTGGGGCTCGTGATCCAGTTTCTGCTCCACCTGGCGGCGTTCGGCCGCGCAAGGAGGCCCGCGTGAGGAGCAGGATCCCTGTCTTCGTCGTGGCGGTCGCCGCCGTCTGCGTGCTCCTCGGCCTCGCGCCCCAGCCGGGCGGCCCGCCGGAGGCCGTCCAGGCCTTCGGGAGGCTGCCGGTGCTGGCCGAGGGCCGGATAAAGCCGTTCGACTCGCTGGCGCGCAGCACGCTCCTCGTGATCCAGGGCAGGCAAAGGGTCTTTGCGCCCGACCGCTCCGAGTTGACGCCCGACGAATGGCTCCTCGACGTCCTGTTCGTCCCGGAGAAGGCCGACACCTACAGGGTCTTTGTCATAGACAACACCGACCTCCTCTCGCTTATCGGCAAGAACGACGAGAACCTCGCGATCCACTACGACAAGCCGGTGCAGCAGGTCATGGCGCTTATCGGGTTCCTCCCGAGCCGGCAGCGCAGGATGTCTTTCAATGAGATCGCGCCCTACCTGCAGCAGATCGAGGCCCAGGAGAAACTCGCAGGGCCGGTCGACGCCCAGGCAAGGACCCGGTTCCAGTCGGCCGTCGTCCAGCTCTACGGGAACCTCTCCCACTACCTGCGGCTGAGGCGCTCCCTGGCCCCGGAGGGAAGCAAGGACTTCCTGGGCGAGCTCCTCCACCTCCAGGAAACGCTCGCCGACGGGGTCGAGGCGGTGCGGGCCAAGGAAGCTGGCAAGGCCCACGACGAGGCCAAGGCCGCTGCGCTCATCGTGGAGGGCCAGAAGTTCATAGGAATGGCGGAGAGCACCGACATCCTCGCGATCCCGGCCGACGAGGGCAGCGCCGACCCGGGCGCCTGGAACAGCGCCGGCCACGCCCTCCTGGAGACCTTCGGCCAGGGCTATGTCAACCCGTCGGTCCTCGCCTACGCCGGCATGGGCTACGCGTGGCGCAACCACGAGGGGGGCAGCTTCGGGCACATCGTGAACATGTACGGGTCCAGCCTGGAGAAGCGCTTCGACAGGCAGGTGCGCAAGGCCAGGATCGAGACGATCTTCAACGCGGCCCAGCCCTTCTATGCGGGGATGTGGATCTACCTGGCCGCCTTCCTCTGCGCCGTGCTCTCGTGGCTCAAGTGGCCCGAGCCCGCGAGGGTCACCTCCTGGGGGCTGGTCGCCCTCGGTTGGGCGGTCACGACCGCAGGCATCGCGACCCGCATGTGGCTTGAGGGCCGGCCGCCGGTCACGAACCTCTACTCCT
>DATNHT010000019.1:0-6407 GCA_035604815.1 Opitutaceae bacterium | reverse complement strand
CCGTTCAAGTGCGAGGTGGACCAGATCTACAATCTGGCGTGCCCCGCCTCGCCCACGCACTACCAGTACAACCCGATCAAGACGATCAAGACGTCCGTGATGGGCTCGATCAACTGCCTGGGTCTGGCGAAGCGGCTCAAGGCGAGGGTCTTCCAGGCGTCGACATCGGAGGTGTACGGCGACCCGCAGGTGCATCCCCAGCCCGAGAGCTACTGGGGCAACGTCAACCCGATCGGCAAGCGCTCGTGCTATGACGAGGGGAAGCGCTGCGCCGAGACCCTCTTCTTCGACTACCACCGGGAGAACAAGGTCGACATCAGGGTCGTGCGGATCTTCAACACGTACGGGCCGCGCATGCACGAGGCGGACGGGCGCGTGGTCTCAAACTTCATCGGCCAGGCGCTAAAGGGCGAGGACATCACGGTCTACGGGGACGGCACCCAGACCCGCTCCTTCTGCTATGTCGACGACCTTATCGAGGGCTTTGTCCGCGTCATGCACCAGACCGAGACCGTGGGCCCGATCAATCTGGGCAACCCGGGCGAGTTCACGATGAACGAGCTCGCCGAGCTGACCCTGAAGCTGGTCGGCGGCCGCTCCAAGATCGTCCACAAGCGGCTCCCGGCCGACGACCCGAGGCAGCGCCGGCCCGACATCTCGCTGGCAAAGCGCCTGCTCAAGTGGGAGCCCACCGTGCCCCTTGAGGAGGGCCTCAAGCGCACGATCGCCGACTTCCGCAAGCGGCTTTGACCGGGCGCCTGCCGGCGCGGGGCATTTGTCGTTTGCCAATGCGCTCGGACGGTCTATTATCTAGCCCTTAATGCTGTCGCTCCTGCTCAAACCCTTTGCCGGCAGGCACTACAGGAAGTTCCTGGAGAGAACCCGGCCTATCGTTGCCCGGATCAACGAGTTGGACAGTTCCTACACCGGACTGAGCGACGACGAGCTGCGGGCGAAGACCACGGACTTCCAGGCGCGGATAAAGGCCGGCGAGACGCTCGACCAGATCCTTCCCGAGGCTTTCGCGACGGTGAAGAACGCGGCCCGCAGGCTTCTCGGCCGCTCGGCCACCGTCTGCGAGCACGAGCTGGTCTGGGACATGGTGCACTTCGACGTCCAGCTGATCGGGGGAATCGCGCTCCACGAGGGCCGCATCTCCGAGATGGCGACCGGCGAGGGCAAGACGCTCGTGGCGACGCTGCCCCTGTACCTCAACTGCCTCGGGGGGCGCAACACGCAGCTCGTGACGGTGAACGACTACCTTGCCCGCCGCGACTCCGAGTGGATGGGCCAGCTGTACAGCTTCCTGGGGGTCTCGGTGGGATGCATCCAGCAGAGCATGTCCCCCGACCTGCGCCGCGAGATGTACGGGCGCAACATCACCTACGGGACGGCGAGCGAGTTCGGATTCGATTACCTGCGCGACAACGGCATGGCGACGCGCAAGGAGGACCAGGTGCAGCGGGACCACTGGTACTGCATCGTGGACGAGATCGACTCCATCCTCGTGGACGAGGCCCGCACGCCGCTCATCATCTCGGGACCGGCGCCGATCGAGCGCGAGCAGCCCTACACCCGGCTGCGGCCGGGGGTAGACCAGCTTGTGAGCGACCAGACGCGGCTCTGCAACCGGCTGGTGGGGGAGGCCAAGGAGCTGCTCGAGCGGACGCCGGAGCAGTGGGAGGCCGAGATCGCGAAGGCGAAGGAGGAGAACCAGAAGAGGCGCGCCGCGTGGGAGGCGGAGAACGCCCAGGCGAAGGCGGAGAGCGGCAGAAGGCGCGCCCCCGAGCCCCAATGGGTTCCCACTCCCGATCCGAATGAGGGCAGGCGAGTCGCGATCCGCAAGCTCCTGCAGGTGAAGATGGGCAGCCCCAAGAACAAGCTGCTCCTCCGGCTCATGGAGAATCCGGACTGGCGCAAGCAGCTCGACCGGGTCGAGACGGAGATGAACTCGGACCTGAACAAGGACGAGCTCTTCCACCTGAAGGAGGTCCTGTACTTCGTGATCGACGAGCGCCAGCACCAGGCCGACCTGACCCAGGTCGGGCGCACGACCCTGCGCCCCGAGAACCCGGACGCGTTCATGATCCCGGACCTTGCGACCGAGTTCTCGGACCTCGAAAAGGACGCGTCCGTCTCCGTCGAGAGACGCGAGGAGCTCAAGCTCGCGGCGCAGCAGCGCTACGCCACGATCTCGGAGGAGATCCATTCGATCTCGCAGCTGCTTCGGGCCTATTCGCTGTACGAGCGCGACGTCGCGTACGTGGTGCAGGAGGGCAAGGTCATGATCGTCGACGAGAACACGGGCCGCGTCATGCCCGGCCGGCGCTGGTCGGACGGCCTGCACCAGGCGGTCGAGGCCAAGGAGGGGGTCATGATCGAGCGCGAGACGCGCACGTACGCCACGATCACGATTCAGAACTACTTCCGGATGTATGAGAAGCTGGCCGGCATGACTGGCACGGCCGAGACGGAGGCGACCGAGTTCAACGACATCTACCGCCTGGCGGTCCAGGTGGTACCGACCAACAAGCCGTGCATCCGGGTCGACAAGAACGACTCGATCTTCAAGGCGCGCCGAGACAAGTACAACGCCGTCCTTCGCGAGATAGAGTCGGCCAACAAGAGGGGCCAGCCCGTCCTCGTGGGCACGACGAGCGTCGAGGCCTCCGAGGTCCTCTCCCGGATGCTCAGGCGGGCGGGCATCATCCACACCGTCCTCAATGCCAAGTTCCACCAGCAGGAGGCCGAGATCGTGAGCCGAGCGGGCCTGCGCGGCGCCGTGACGATCGCGACCAACATGGCCGGCCGCGGCACCGACATCAAGCTGGGCGAGGGCGTGCGCGAGGCCGGCGGCCTCTACGTGATCGGGACCGAGCGCCACGAGTCCCGGCGGATCGACCGCCAGCTGCGCGGGCGCTGCTCGCGCCAGGGCGACCCGGGGCTCACGAAGTTCTTTCTCTCCCTCGAGGACGACCTCATGCGCCTCTTCCTGCAGGGCAACCTCGCCTCGCGCCTGATGGAGGGCTCGATGCAGGAGGGCGAGGAGCTCGAGCACCCCTGGCTCAACCGCTCGATCGAGTCGGCCCAGAAGAAGGTCGAGCAGCAGAATTACTCCATCCGCAAGAGGCTCCTGCAGTACGACGACGTGCTCAACCTGCAGCGCGAGGTCGTCTACGGCATCAGGAACGCGGCCATCCACGCGCCGCGCTCGAAGGACATCATCTTCGAGCAGGTGGAGGAGGAGATCGCGAACCGCCTCTCCGTCGCCGGGTTCGGCGAGCAGGGCGGCTCCAATCCCGCGGCCGTCGATAGCCTCGTGGGATGGACCAACACCCATTTCCCGATCGGGCTCAAGGTGGACGAGCTCACCGGCGACGACGCCGGCGCGCTCAAGACCATGATCCTCGAGCGGATCAGGAAGGCCTACGCCGTCAAAGAGGCGATGGAGATCCCCGAGGCCCTCGGCGCGCTCGAGCGCTACGTCGTGATCAACGCGATCGACCACCACTGGCAGGAGCACCTGACCGAGATGGAGGAGCTGCGCCGCTCGATCGGCCTGCGCAGCTACGGCCAGAAGGACCCCCTGGTCGAGTACAAGGGCGAGGCGTACAGGTTCTTCGAGGAGCTCATGACGAACGTGCGCCTGCAGATCTGCACGGGCCTGTTTCGAAGCGCGTCAAACCTGTCGTCCTTCGAGAACATGCTCTCGATCCTCGCCCGGAGCGCCCGCACCCAGGGCCCGGAAACCGCCGTCCCGGCGCCCAGGGCCCCGGCGGCGCCGGCGCCTAACGGCTCCGTCGGCCCGGGCCCGCAGCCCGCCGAGCCGGAGTTGCGGCTGCCCAAGGTGACCCTCCGGCGCGACACCCCCAAGGTGGGGCGCAACGACCCGTGCCCCTGCGGAAGCGGCAAGAAATACAAGCATTGCCACGGAGCCTGACGTACCCTCCGTGAGCCCGGACCCGTACGACCCCGTCCCGACCTTCTGGGACCGGCATCGCGAATGGATCGCGCCGGTCGTCTCGGCGGTCCTGACGGCGTTCCTCCTGGTGGTTGCGTTCCCTCCGTTTCATTCGCCGGAGGCCGCGTACGCCTGCCTGGCCCCGGGGATCTTCTGGGCCTATCTGCGCCCGCGCCTCAGGACGTACGCCTGGACGATGTTCGCGGCCCAGGCGGTCGCCTGGACGGTAAACCTGAGCTGGCTGCACCCGGTCACCTGGGCCGGGCTCCTCATCCTCGGCCCCCTTGTCGGCGCCTGGACGGGATCCTGGTACCTCGCGGCCTGGTGGGCCATGCCGAGGATGGCCGGCAGGGCAACGCCGGTGCGGCTGGCGGCGATGCTGGGCCTCGCCGGCGTCTGGGTGGTCATTGAATGGACGCGGACCTGGCTCTTCGGGGGATTCCCGTGGATGCCGCTCGCCGCGACCCAGTGCGACCTCAAGACGAGGAGCGTGCTCCAGGTGGCCGCGTTCACGGGAGCCGGCGGCGTGTCGTTTGTCGTCGTCGCAGCGAACATCGGGCTTGCGGCATTCGCCCACCGGCTCTTCCGCGAGGGCGAGGTCGGTCTGCGCAGGCGCAGCCAGGAGTTCCTGCTCGCCCTGTTCCTGCTCCTCGTGTGCCTCTCGGTCCACGTCCAGGAGGCCGTCAACCGGTCGCAGTTCACGGTGCCCTTCGCCCGGGTGGCGTTTGTCCAGCCGGACATCCCGACGGCGGTCAAGTGGGACCCGGCTAAGGAGCCCGAGATCATCCAGGCCATCGTGTCGACGACGCTCGCCGCGGGAGAAACCCATCCCGACCTGATCCTATGGCCCGAATCGACGCTTCCCTGGGCTATCAGGGGCGGCGACCCGTCTATGAGGCGGTTCGTGGAGCAGGTTTCGGCGCGCGTGAAGGCGCCCATGCTCATCGGGGCCGACGCGATCGAGAGGCCCGATTCGAAACACGAGACATGGTACAATGCCGCCTATGTCGTCGACCCCCTGCTCGGCGTCCAGACGGCCTATTACGCCAAGCGCAGGCTCGTCCAGTTTGGCGAATACATTCCGCTGCGGCCCCTCTTCAGCTGGGTTGGGAAATTCACGCCGCTGGGCGACGACTTCTCCCCCGGGACCGACCCGTCGCCGCTCCTCGTCCCCTTGAAGCAGGGCTCGACGCCGCTCGGGGTCCTCATCTGCTACGAGGACGTCTTCCCGGAGCTCGCGCGGGACGAGGTCCTCTGCGGGGCGGATGCGCTCGTGGTGGTGACCAACGACGCCTGGTACGGCGAGGGCGCGGCCGCCTACCAGCACGCGGCCCATTCCGTCCTCGTCGCCGTCGAGACCCGCCGGCCCGTTCTCCGGTGCGGCAATGCCGGATGGAGCGGGTGGATTGACGAATTCGGCAACGAGAGCAAGGTTCTGACGGATGAAAAAGGAAGCGTGTATTTCCGGGGCACCGCGACGGTCGACGTGACGCGCGACCGCCGCTGGGTGGGCAAGGAGAGCTTCTACGTCGAGCACGGGGACTGGTTTGTGGTCGTCTGCGCGTGCATGGCCTTCGTGGGCACGGTCCTGCTGGGCGCCACCGGCGCCCTGCCTGAGGAGGGGAGGCAATGAGCTGGAACGCCATCGCGCTCGTCGGGGACTATTCCGAGCGGCACGCGGCCCACCGCGCGATCCCGAAGGCGCTCGAGCTTGCGCGCGACCTCTCGGGCGCGGAGGTCCGCTGGGAGTGGGTCGGGACCCGGCGGATCGCGGACGCCGCGCGCGACCTTGCGGAGTATTCCGCCGTATGGCTCGTCCCCGCCAGCCCCTACGAGAGCACCCAGGGCGCGATCGACGCCGTCCGCTGGGCGCGCGAGGGCGGGCGCCCCTTTCTCGGGACCTGCGGGGGGTTTCAGCACGCACTACTGGAATTCGCGCGAAACGTCGCCGGGATCGCGGATGCCGACCACGCCGAGATCCACCCGGAGGCACCCGCGCTCGTGGTGACGAAGCTCAGCTGCTCGCTCGTCGAGAAGACGGGAGCGATCCAATTTGCCGAGGGAAGCCTGCTGCGCTCGGCATATGGAAGCGCGGGCGCGACCGAGGGCTATCGATGCAGCTACGGATTCAACCCCTCCTACAGGCCGGCGTTCGAGACTGCGGGCCTTAGGTTCACGGCGTGGGATGACGCAGGCGACATCCGCGGCGCCGAGCTCCCTTCGCATCCTTTCTTCGCCGGCGTGCTGTTTCAGCCCGAGCGTGCGGCGCTCAGGGGCGAGGTGCCGCCGCTGGTTCTTGCGTTTGTGAAGGCTGTCGCATCAGCGGACTAGGTTGGACGATTCCGCCCAAGGGAACCGCTTGCAGTACTGCGCCCCGTTCGTAAGTTGGCTCCATTCCCTAGGGAAACTTAACCGTGGCAACTTTGGCACAAGAACTTGGAGAAAT
>DATNHT010000018.1:0-18140 GCA_035604815.1 Opitutaceae bacterium | reverse complement strand
GCTGGGTCACGCGGTTGACCCCCGTGTTCTCGTTCGTCCGGTCCGAATACATCTGGAACCAGCCGTCGAGCCTGAGGTTCTTCGTGGCCTTGTACGCCATGGCCGCATACAGGTCCTGGGTGGAGTTGTGGAGGTACTCGTAGTATCCCATTCCCCACCGCTCGAGGTAGCTCACCCGGTACGCGAAATTGTCGCTCAGCGGACCGCCGAAATCCAGGGTGACCTCGGGATTTGAGTAGGAATGCCCGCTCGTCCACCCGGAAAGAGTGAGTTCAACATCGCCATGAAAGCTGTCGATGTACGGCTCCTTCATGACCAGGTCGACGTAGCCGCCGGCACCCTCGCCCTGCGGGCCGTAGACCGCGGATCCCGGGCCCTTGACGATGTCCATCGCCTCGACCCCGTTGAAGCTCGGCGGAATGGTGTTGCGCGTATAGGTCCCTATCTGCCCGTCGACGTATACCTGGCCGAGGTCGCCGCGGATGAACGGGACGGCGGGAATCCCGTATTGCGCCGCCGAATAGACGCCGGGGGAGAACTGGCCGAAATCCATCGCGTTCTTCACCATGCGATCCTGCATCCAGGCCTCGTTCACGCTCGATACCGAGCGCGGGATGTCGATGATGTTGGACTCGTCGCCCATGACGTCCCCGATCGGGCGCACGGTCGGGAGAACCTGCTCGGTGAGCGGGACGTCGCTCACCGTGTATTTTTCAAGGGTCGTCACCTTCTCGGACTTGAGGGCCGAAGCCGAAGGGGCTGCCGAGGACGACGTTGGCGCCGTCTTCTCGGGCGGGGGACTGGCCGGGGGCGGGGTTGAGGACTGCGCGCGCAATGCGGCCGAGAAAGCGCAAGCCGCGCAGAATACTGCAGGGCCGATCAGGACAGCTCTCGTGCTCTTAAGGTACATTATTTCAGTGGTGTTCTGGGGCTAGTGCGGTCCAGCACCCGCTATGCCACGCCCCTCGGGATTCCGTGACATGTAATCCATTTATTATCAATGAAGATACGGCATCCCTTGGGCCCCCGGCTCGATGCCTGCTGGCACCGGGCCGAATGGAGCAATTTTGTCGGCCTGGGATAGGTGCCGGAACGATCCGCGGTTGGGCGAGGCCGTCGGCCTGCTTGTGCATTCGCCGGCGACGGGGGCCTTTGATGGACTCACCCGTCCCCGGACACAGACGGCAATAGAAGGCGAGACCACGGATTTGATACGCGTGCCAAGGGCCGCCGGGCCCCGCTGTCGGGGCCCGGGTCCGCAGGGGCGGCCCGCGGCGAGACCGGCTTACGCCGCTCCAGCGCCCTACATGTGCATCCGGATGGTCAGCGTGGCCGAAACCGGCTCCCGCACATAGATGACGTCGTTGCCCGCGAAGCTCACGTCGATCGGGTCGAGGACGCGGTTGCTCGTCAGGTTCGTGATGTTCAGGCGGATGTCCCAGCGCCTGCTGGGGGCGAACGTGATGTAGCCGTCGATCTCGTACTCGCTCGGGATGTGCAGCGTGCCCTCGTCATTGGCGTTTTGGTGGCCGATGAAGTTCGGGCCGATGCCGAAGCTGAACCCGTACGGCAGCCTGTACTCGACGAAGAAGTTGCCGATCAGGGCCGGGACGCCCGGCGCGCGGATCTTGCCGCTCGGGGGCGTGTAGGCGAATCCCTGGTAGGCGCCGTAGTTGACCGCCCCGTAGCCCGTGCCGAAGGTTCCGTCGACCGGGGTCGTGGTCGCATAGTCGTCGAGGTAGTTGCCGGTCTCCTCGAAGAACGAGCCGTAGGAGGTCGCGTCCTGGTAGGTCACGTTGGCGTTGATCGAGAGCTTCTTCGTCGGCTGGTAGACGAGGTCGAGCTCGACGCCGTTGGTCTTCACCTGGTCCGGCGGGGCGCCGTGGATCTGCGGCACGATCTTGTGCTGCTGGTAGAGCGAGAGGGCCCCGTACAGGGTGTTGTTCAGGAAGCTACCCTTGTAGCCCACCTCGTAGAGCGTGCTGCCAGTCGACAGGTCCTCCCGGAGCTGGTCGATGCCCGCATACCCGTTGTCGACGCCGCCGAAGTTGGTCTGGCCGCGGATCGCGTCCACCCTGTCGTAGGTGGCGTAGATCGACTGGGCCTCGGTCAGCTTGTAGATCAGGCTGATAAAGTACGACGGATCGAGCCTCGCGGCGTCGTAATGATATTGGGCTCCGCGATCCTCGAAGACCGGCGTTGGCAGCGAGTAGTAGCCGTTGTACGTCAGGAAGGGGTACGGGTAGAGCTGCTGCGGGTTGTCCCCGTTCTCGCCGGCGACCACCATGGGGGGATTGGCCGTGTTGGCGTTGATCGCGTCCTCGCGGAAGCCTAGGATGGCCGACAGGCTCTTCGTGAACTTGACGTCGTCCTGGACGAACGTGCCGTAGTCCTTGATGGTGGTGTCCTGCATCTCGCCCCACGAGTAGCCCGGCGCACCCGGGATCTGGAGGCCCGACCCCCACGTGTTGTTCTCTAGCTTGTAGCCCGGGAAGTAGATGTTGCTCAGCGGCTGGCTCAGGTCGTAGTACTCGAACGGCTCTATCGTGTAGTCGTCGCCGGACCGGACGTACTGGAAGCGCCAGTCGAAGCCGGCGATGACGCTGTTGACCACCGGGCCCATGTCGAACTCGCCGTGGTACTCAGTCCGGTCCTGGAGGTAGAGGTTCCTCGGCACATATTCATCGTAGCCGTAGGTTTCGAACTTGTTCGAGTGCTCCAGGGCGAAATAGGCGAGATTGACGACGCTCGAGGTCGGCGAGATCTCGAACGTCGTCTTGAGCTGGGACTGGAAAAGCTTCGATCGGGCCGTGTCGTTGGGCCCGACAAGCGCATCGTATGCCGGCAGCTTCACCTTGTGGGCCTGGGCCGGGTCGACGATCTGGTAGGCCCCGTCCGAGCCTGAGGGGTAGTTCGTCGCGGGATTGCCGTCTGTCGGCAGGTAAACGTCGTAGCCATAATACGCGATCGGCCCGGTCGTGGCGACGATGGTCGGCCCGGCGATGTAGCTGCCGTTCCAGATGAAGTTCTGCGTCACCCGGTTGCCGCCGTTGATCTCGTTGGTGCGGTCGGCGAAGCCCTGGGCCCACCAGTCGAAGCGGAGCGAGTGCGTCGCAAGGTAGGTGAGGGCCACGTAGACGTCCTGGGTCTCGTCCTTGGCGAACACGTAGTACTCGTCGCCGTAGCGGGCGTTGTAGCTCACGCGGTAGGCGAGCTTGTCGTTGATCGGACCGCCGAAATCGAGGGTGTACTGCGGGTCGCCGTAGGAGTGGCCGCTCGTCCACGTGCCGAGGGTCACCGAGAAGTCGATGTGCTCCTGGTCGAAGTACGGCTGCTTGGACACGAAGTTCACGTAGCCGCCGGGCCCGTTGCCCTGCGGCCCGTAGACCGCCGTTCCCGGCCCCTTGACGATGTCCATCGCCTCGACGCCGTTGAAGGAAAGCGAGGTGCTGTTGCGCGAGAACGGGAGCAGCTGGCCGTTCACGTAGATCTGGGCCTCGTCGCCGCGGATCTGGGGGACGCCGGGGATGCCGTAGTTCGCGGATGAGTATACGCCGGGGGCGAACTGGCCGAAGTCCATGGCGTTCTTCACCTCGCGGTCGTCCATCCACGCCTTGTTGACGCTCGAGACCGACCGCGGGATGTCGATGATGTCCCGGTCGTCGCCGTAGACGCTGCTGATCGGGCGCACCGTCGGCAGGATCTGCTCGGAGAGCGGCACGTCGCTCACCGTGTATTTCTCTAGGGTCGTCACCTTCTCGTTCTCCGTGGCGGACGACGTGGACGACGACTGCACCGGCGCGGCCGCTTGGGTGGGCGGCGGGCTCGCCGGAGGCGGCGTCGAGGACTGAGCGCGCGATTCGCCGGAGAGGGCGCAGGCGAGGCAAACGACGGCAGGGCCCAGTAGGACAACTTTCGTGTTCTTCAGGTACATTATGTCAGTGGTGTTAACGGTTGAAGGGCGCCAAGCATCCGCTATGCCACGCTCTCTGCTGGAACATCTAGGTGGCTAATCATTTGACCATGAACGGATAAACGGCACCTACTTCGTTCCGGACTGCAGGTCTGCTGGCATCAGGTCAAATCGAGTGAATTTATCGACCGGGATCAATGCCGGAATGATCTTCAGCTGGGCAAGGTCGTCGACCTGCTCCTGTATGCGCCGCCGGGTCATCAGGCCGAGGCGTTCGCCGTCCTCGGCCCTTCCGGAGACAATGTGCTCCTCGCGCATCGCCTTCACCGAGAAATCCATGAACTCGCCCGACATGCTGGCGTTGCTCCCCGCGATGAGCGCCTTTCCCGGCGAGGGGTCGCCGTTCATGAAGTCGTCCCATCCCCTGAGGGACGCCGCGATGAACGCGCGCACCTCCCGGGGGTGCTCCCGGACGTAGCGCTGGGTCGAGTATATGACCCGGTAGGGCCTGAAGCCCGAATCGGACATCAGGAGCGTCCGGGGGTGGCCCCCGTTCTTGCGGACATAGTAGGGTTCGTTCGTGACGAAGCACTGCTGGATGAAATTCTTGTCCGCCATGAACTGGGCGATCCCGAAATTCGAGGGGATCAGGTTGAAATCTATGTGGTTGTGGACCTTGATGTACTCGATCCAGTTCGAGCCCGGGACACCCATGACGGTCCGGCCGTTCAGGTCGGCGAACGTCCGGACCGGACTCTCCTCGTGGACAAGGATGGCCTGCGGATCCCGCTCCATGTAGACGCCGACGATCACGAAGGGCAGGCCCTTGGACACCCAGGCGATCATGTCGTCGCTGCGTCCCATCGCCAGGTCGACCTGGCCGGAGAGGACGATGTCGGAGACAGGGACGCCGGGCCCCCCTGGGATGATCTCCACGTCGATCCCGGCCTCCCGGTAGAAACCCTTCGCAACCGCCTGGTAGAATCCGCCGTGCTCGGCCTGGGGGTACCAGTCCGTCTTGAACCTGACCCTTGGCGGCGCCGCGGCCCCGCCCGCTGGCTGCTGCCTGGAGCACCCGGCGACGGCGCCAGCAAGGGCCGCAGCGACGAGCGCGATGCGCCGCAGCGACAGATCGAGGCTTCGGGTCAATTTTCCGTGTGGCTGAACGAGTCGTGCCATTTGTGGAGCGCGAGCCAGCTGAGCGCAATCACACCGGCCACGAAGATGAACCCCAGCAGGCAGCTGACGGCCGCCGTTGCAAACAGGGCGCCCATCTGGAACCGCGAGCTGTAGATGATCGCGAGAAACCCGAGCCCGCCCTGCCCGCCCGCCGAGTTGCCCGCGTAGAAGTCGCCGACGATCGCCCCGATGGGGGCGAGCGTGCCCGCGATCCGCAGGCCCGTGAAGAAGTACGGCAGCGCCGCGGGGACCCGCAGGAGGAACACCTCCTGCCATTTCTTCGCCTTGTACATCCGGAACAGGTCCACCAGGTTGCGGTCGGTCGAGATGAGTCCCTGGGTGGTGTTCACGACCATGGGGAAGAAGCAGATCAGGAAGGTGATGATCGTGACGCTCTTGAGCCCTGGTCCGACCCAGAGGACGAGGATGGGGGCCACCACGATTATCGGCGTCATCTGCAGGATCATGAGGTACGGATAGAAGCTCGCGCGGACGAGCGGCGAGAGCGAGAGGACGAGCGCCAGCAGGAAGCTGAGCGCGACCGCCGCCCCGAAGCCGAGCAGCGCTCCGCCTCCCGTGTTGAGTGCCGCACCCCAGAGCGCCGGACCCTCGTCCACAAAGGCCCGGGCCACCTGGTGGGGAGCCGGGAGCAGGAAGCGCTGCTCGGGGCTCATCGCGAAGAGGATCCCGTACCAGGCGAGGATCATCCCCAGGCCGGTGGCCAGAGGGAGAAGGCGTCCGAGGACGCGCAGCACGCCTGGGCCCGGGGCGCTCATGCCTTCAGGTGCTCGACCGAGCGCAGGATTCTCGAGACCTCCCCGACCAGCTTCTGATAGGCCGGGGACTCCCGGGTCTCCTCGGTCCTCGGGTACGGGAGGTCCACCCGCAGTTCGGCGTGCAGCCTTCCCGGATTCGCGGACATCACCAGGATCCTGTTTGAAAGGAAGACGGCCTCGGCCACCGAATGCGTCACGAAGAACGCCGTCCAGGCGAGCTGCTGGCGGATTGCGAGGAGTTCCTCGTTCAGGTGGTTTCGGGTGATCTCGTCCAGCGCCCCGAAGGGCTCGTCCAGGAGAAGGATCCTCGGCGAAATGCTGAGCGCCCGGGCGATCGACACCCGCATCTTCTGGCCTCCGGAGAGCTGGCGCGGATAGTAGTCCATCCGGTCCGCGAGGCGCACGAGCGCAAGGGACTTCCCGACGATCTCGGAGCGCGTCGCAGCGCCCGTCCCGTGGAGCCGCAGCGGCACCCCGACGTTGAGCGAGACGTTGAGCCACGGCAGCAGCGTCGGCTCCTGGAAGACGAAGGCGAGCCTCTCGGTCGCGCTCGATGGATCCATCCCGTCCACGACGATCCGGCCCGCCGAGACGGGGATAAGGCCGGAAATGAGCCTCAGGATCGTCGACTTGCCGCAGCCGCTCGGCCCGATCAGCGTGATGAAGTCGCCCCGCTCCGCCGCGAAGCCCACCTTGTCGAGTATGAGCGGGCCGTCGCCGAAGCGCTTGTCGACATCCCTGAGTTCGACGATGGGAGGTGCGGCCTCCGGCCTCATGTAACGGCGGGCTCCGGGGCGAACGGGTTGATCGGGTAGGTCTTCATCTTGCCCGGGTTGAGCAGCGCGCGCGGATCGACCTGCGCCTTGAAGGCCCGCTTGTCCGCGATGTTCAGGTGGCGCCCGCCCTCCTCCAGGTGCACCGTGTGGGGATTCGCGATGAACACCCCGATCTCATGGCAGCATCTCAGGATCTCGTTAAGGCGATCCTCCGACTTGAAGAAGACGAGCGGAATCCCGCCCACCACGGTCGAATCCGGATTGGTCTCCGCGGCCCGGCCCCTGAGCATCTTCGTGTTGCCCACGGTCCATTCGAGGTGGAACAGGATCTCGCCCGGGAAGCGCCTTCTCAATTCGGCGAACTGCTCGCGGAAATTGGACCCAAAGGCCGATTGGACGTAGGTGATCGTCGGATCGGCCTTTATCGCCCAGAGCGTCGTGTGATTCCACGTGTAGTCCGTGATGAACGGCGGCTTGGGCGGATCGGAAAGGGGCCTGCGGTAAACGCAGTCGACGCCCGCGGCGGACGCGCTCGCCACCACCTCCTCCGACTGGGCGCGGTCGATCAGCAGGAATGAGATGGAATCGCCCGCGCGCAGATGCTTCGCGAGCGGCTTGAAATACGACGGGATCGGCCACTCGAACTGCGTGACAAGCCTCTTGCGCCACTCGAACCGGCGCGCGCAGGCGTCGGTCCAGTCGAGGAGCCTGTCCCAGTCCGGGGCGCCCAGGATCAGCTGGTCGTAATCGAGCTTGGGCGCCAGCCGCATCTCCACCTCCACCATGAGCCCCGTGGTCCCGTACGTGTGGAGGGTCTTTAGGCTCTCGGCCTCCTCGAGCCGGACCAGCCGGGGCTCCTCCTCGCACGTCAGCATCGTGACCGACTTCACGTTTCCCGGGGAGTTGATCCCGCCCCATGTGATCGAGCCGATTCCTCCCGACCCGCCGCAAAGGAACCCCCCCATCGTGCTCTTCACCCAGGTCGAGGGCATGCAGCGCAGCTCCCATCCGGCCTTCCGGGCCTCGGACTCGATCGTGCCCAAGCGGGCCCCCGCCTCGACGCGGGCCACCCCGCCCTCGAGGGAGAGAATCCGGTCCAGGCGGGAAAAGTCGATGACGACGCCCCCGTAAAGGGGCACGCACTGCCCGTAGTTTCCCGTGCCCACCCCCCGCGCCACCACCGGGACGCGGGCGCGCCAGCACGCCGCGACCACCGCGCGCAGCTCATCCATGCTTCCCGGGCGGGCCGCCATGTCCGCGCGCTTGTCGTCGAGCTGGCGCCGGAGCACCGGCGAATACCAGTAGAAGTCCTTCGAAAGCGCCTCGAGCGCATCGCCCGCGTCGATGAGATTGTCGGCGCCCACCAGGGCGCGCAGCTGCGACTTTAGTTCGTCCGTCCGTGCAACCATCGTGGGCAAGAAGCAGGAGTGTTGCCATCGCCCCCTCCGCCGCAAGCCGGGGATTTCGAGCCCGGTGCGCCGGAGGGATGGAGCCTTGCCGCCCCTCGCCCCCCGCGCATACCGTGGCTTGCGCAGTCTTGCGCTCCCTGGATGCTTCTTCTCCAGAGGGCCCGCATACCCGCCACCGTTCTCCCCGGACCCATCCCCCCCGACCCGCCGAGCCAACGATTCCCATCCGATGACCCTCAGACACTGCAAGATCGCCGTCACCGCCCTGTCATCCGTCTTCCTGCTGGTCGTCGTCTTCAACAACACGACCGATCCCAACCCCAATTACCAGTTCGTCCGGCATGTGCTCGGCATGGACACGACCTTCCCGGGCAACGCGGGGATGTACCGCGCGGTGCATGCCCCGATCCTGCACAAGGCGTTCTACGCGACCATCATCGGCTGGGAGGCGCTCTGCTGCGTCGCCATCGGAGCCGGCACCCTGCGCCTCTGGAGGGCCCGGGGGGCCCTCGCCGCCGACTGGAAGCGAGCCAAGGTCCTGGCGTCGATCGGCCTCACAGCCAGCCTTATCCAGTGGTACTTCGCGTTCATGACGGTCGGCGGGGAATGGTTCCTGATGTGGCAGTCGAGGACGTGGAACGGCCAGGACGCGGCGTTCCGGATGTTCGCGCTCATGGGCCTGAGCCTCCTGTTCCTGAACCAGGCCGACGACTGAGGGGCGGATCCCGGCGCCGGCGGAAGACTCCAAGAGAAAGGTGCCCCATGATGCCACCGCGCAGACTCGGCCGGGTCGCCGCCCTCGCATTCGGGTTCTCTTGGCTGCTGCTGCGGCTCGGCGCGGCCGACCGGGAGCAGGCCCGCTCGATGGTGATCTCGAGGCAGGGCATCGTCGCAGCCGAGTCGCCGCTCGCGGCGCAGGCCGGCGTGAACGTCCTCGAGCAGGGAGGCAACGCGATTGATGCCGCGGTCGCCGCCAACGCGGTGATGGGGGTCGTCGCGCCGATGATGAACGGCATCGGCGGCGACCTCTTCGCCATCGTCTTCGACGCCAAGTCCCAGAGGCTCCTCGGACTGAACGCAAGCGGCTGGGCGCCACAGGCCCTTTCGATCGCCTTCCTGCGCGCCCAGGGATTGCAGGCGATGCCGCCTCACGGCGTCCACTCGATCACCGTGCCCGGCACCGTCGACGGCTGGCAAAAGCTGGCGGAACGGTTTGGGCGGAAACCCCTGGGCAGCGATCTCGCCGCGGCCATCCGGGCGGCCGAGAACGGGTTTCCGGTGCCCGAGTTGACCGCGGCGGACTGGGCGGAGGAGGAATCCCTCCTGCGCGGCGATCCGGCCGCGGCCGCGACATACCTCGTTGGCGGGCATGCGCCGCGCGTGGGCGACGTGTTCCGCAACCCCGACCTGGCGCGCGCGCTGCGGCTGATCGCGCAGCGCGGCCGGGACGGTTTCTACAGGGGAGAGACGGCACGGCGCATCCTGGAGCGGATGGGGGGCTCGGGCGGCAAGATGTCCGCGGAGGATCTCGACCAGTTCTCCGGCGAATGGGTTGAGCCGGTCTCCACGACGTACCGCGGGTGGACCGTCTATGAGATGCCGCCGAACGGCCAGGGCATCGCCGCCCTTATGATGCTCAACATCATGGAGCGCTTCCCTCTCGGCGAGTACGGATTCGGCGCCGCGGCCACGCTCCACGCGATGATCGAGGCGAAGAAACTGGCGTATGCCGACATGCGGCGGTATGTCGGCGAGCCCCGGGACCAGCGCCTGCCGGTCGCAACGCTGCTCGGCAAGCCGTGGGCCGAGGCCAGGGCGGCGCAGATAGATCCGCAGCATGCGAGGCGGGACGTCGCCGCGGGCGAGATGCGCGGCGGAACCGACACCACGTACCTCTGCGCGGTCGACCGCGACGGCAACATGGTCTCCCTGATCCAGAGCAATTCCGGATCGTTCGGCTCCGGCATCGTGGCTCCCGGCACCGGATTCGTCCTGCAGAACCGGGGCGCGCTCTTCAGCCTCGATCCCGGCACGCCGAATGCGCTCGCGGGACGCAGGCGCCCGTTGCACACGATCATTCCCGCCTTCGCGCGCAAGGGAGACGTGGCGATCGCCTTCGGCATCATGGGCGGATGGAACCAGCCCCAGGCCCACGCGCAGTTCGTCGCCGACATCGCGGACTTCGGGATGAACATTCAGTCGGCGCTCGAGGCGCCGCGGTTCACGAAACAGACCTTTGCGGGCAACGACGTGGAAATGGAGGACCGCTTCCCCGCCGAGGTCCGCGCCGAGCTGGCGGCAAAGGGTCACGAGATCAGGCTGCGCGGCGCCTTCTCGGAGCACATGGGGGGCGGCCAGGCGGTCGAGCGCAATTTCGCCGCCGGCGTGAACTACGGCGCGTCCGATCCGCGCAAGGACGGGGCTGCGATCGCCGAATCCCCGTAGCCCGCTGAATACGGACGCCGCTAAAATCCCAGCGCCCAGGGGATGACCGGGCTCTGCGGGTCGCCGACGATGATCTGCAGGCCCGTGGACATCCCCGAGGGAAGCGGGACGGGGATCGTGAGCGCCGCCAGGCCGCCGAGGCTGGCGGGCGCGGTGAGGCCCAGCATGCGCAGCCTGCTGGCCGGGGTGCAGTCCGCCTTTGCGAGAGCCGGGAAAGGCGAGGCGGCCATGGCGAGGAAGTCGTAGGTCCCGAAGAACTCCGACCATGCGAGCTTGAGCGCGGCGTAGCTCGGCTCGACCGCGGCCACCTGGGCGAGCGAGATCTCCCGCGCGCGATCGAGGCGGTCCCGGACCAGTGGCCCGTAGCGTGCACGGTACCGGTCGGCCCACTTCTTGTGGAGCTTCCAGGCCTGCGTCCCGGCGAGGACCCCGTAGATCTCTGCCGCGGGGGCGAACCTCTGCAGAAGCTCGCTGCGGGAGATCCCGTCGGCGGCCGGCGCATATTTCGCGGCCGCGGCAGCGCACGCCGCCGAGACGTCCGGATCCAGGCCCGGCATGTCGAGGTAGCAGCCGCGCGGGGAGCGTTCGCCCGCGCGCAGCCCGACAAGGGCGTCGATCGCGGTGCGCATGTCCGAAGCGGAGCCGGTGAACCATCCCGCCGCGTCGAAATCGGGGGCGAGCGCGACGGCGTCGGAAATCAAGGGGGCGCGCGGAACGCCCCGATACCCGAAGATCCCGCAGAATGCCGCGGGGACGCGGATCGAGCCGCCGGTGTCGGTCCCGATCGCAAGGGGAACGACGTCCGCCGCCACGGCCGCGGCCGAACCGCTGCTCGATCCCCCGGAGGTGCGCCCGGGGAACCGGGGATGCTCGCAGTCCCCGTGGTGGGCGTTCTCCCCGGTCAGACCCCACGCGAACTCGAACAGGTGGGTCTTGCCGGCCAGGACCGCGCCGGCCGCGCGCAGAGCGCGCACGATCTGCGAATCCTGGGCCGGGGTCGGGCGCACCTCGGGCAGGAACGTGGAGCCTGCAGCCGTCGGCAGTCCGGCCACGTCGAAAAGGTCCTTGAGGAGGTAGGGGACCCCGCGCAGCGGGCCGCCGGCCGGCGCCGACGAAAAGCCGGCCGCAAGGGCCGGCTCGTCCAGAAGCAACGCCACCGCGGCGCGCCTCTGCGCCGCGGTGAAATTCGCGCCTGCCCTTCGCCGCACCTCGCTTGCTGCGGCCGCGGGGGCCAGCTGCTGCCATTCGCCAAATGTCATGGTCGTAAGAGGTTGGGGCGACTTGCCGCAAATCGCAATCCGCACCCGCGATTTGCCTTCCGCATCGGGTGCCAACGATGTTGGACTTGTCTAATTAGTGCCTTGACTCGGGCGGGCCCCCCGGCATGGCTACCGCGCCAAATACCGAGCCGTGACCCTTCGATCCTCCCATAAAACGGCCATCCGCGTGATCCGCTTCACCAGCCAGGTCGCGCGGCAATGCGCGCTTGTGGATGGGCGCATGGCGGACTGGGCCGTGTGCGAGACGATCGCAAACGGATCGAGGCGCCCATTGGGCCGGCGGGGGGCCCGCGGCGCCACGATCATCCGGTTCGAGAAGACCTTCTCCAACCCGTCGGCCGGGACGGCACCGCCGGGTTCCCGGCAGGTGACGGTGGCGGTCCTCGGGGAGCTGCTCGGGCGCGGCTGCACCGCCCTGCGGTTGATCTCGCCTGCAGCGGGCCGGGGGAAAATCTGGGGGGATTTGGGATTTTTTAATCGCGCCGGTTCAAAATGAGTGCGTCAACAGGGGCCATCCCTTCCGCCATGTCCAAAGCCCCTCCCCCGAAAGCCGCCGACACAAGGCCCCCGGCCTCCGTCCCCGCCGCCCACGCCCGCGACAAGAACATCGAGCTCGCGCTGTCCTCGATAACCAAGCAGTTCGGGGAGGGCTCGATCATGCGCCTTGGCAGCAACGCCAAGATGAAGGTCGAGACGCTCTCAACCGGCTCGCTTGCGATCGATCTCGCGCTCGGCGTCGGCGGCCTGCCGCTCGGCCGCATCATCGAGGTCTACGGGCCCGAGGCGTCGGGCAAGACCACCTTCTGCCTGAGCGTGATCGCTGAATGCCAGCGCAAGGGCGGCCTGGCCGCGTTCATCGACGTGGAGCACGCGCTCGACCCCAAGTATGCGCGCGTGGTGGGCGTCAAGCTCGACGACCTGCTCGTTTCCCAGCCGGACAGCGGCGAGGATGCGCTCAACATCATGGAGACGCTCATACGCTCCAACAGCATCGATGTCATTGTCCTGGACTCGGTTGCCGCCCTCGTCACCAAGGCCGAGCTCGACGGCCAGATGGGAGACATGACCATTGGCAGCCAGGCCCGGCTGATGTCCCAGGCCATGCGCCGCCTGACGGCGGTCGTCAGCAAGACAAAGTGCGTGTGCATCTTCACCAACCAGATCCGCGAGAAGATCGGCGTCATGTTTGGAAACCCGGAGACGACGTCGGGCGGCCGCGCGCTCAAGTTCTTCTCGTCGATACGCATCGACATCCGGCGCAAGGACCAGATCAAGACGCCCGAGGGCAAGGTCATCGGCAACCGCACCAAGATCAAGGTCGTGAAGAACAAGGTCGCCCCACCCTTCACCGAGGTCGAGTTCGACATCATGTACAATGAGGGCATCTCGGCGTCCGGCTCGCTTCTCGACCTGGGCCTCGAGCACAGGATACTCGAGAAGAAGGGCGCCTGGATCACCTACCTGGGCGAGCTCGTCGGCCAGGGCCGCGATGCGGCCAAGCAGACGATCAAGGAGAAGCCGGAGCTCGCCGAGAAGATCACCAAGGCGATCCTCGAAAAGGTCAGCGTCACCGGCGGGACCGTGGTCACCGGCGAGAGCCCGGATTGAACCCGATCGCGCGCAGGAACGCGCGCGCGATGATCTCGTGGCCCGCCTGCGTGGGGTGCACGCGGTCGGCCGCGATCGACGCGAAATCTAGCCGCGCAAGCGCGCGGTCCACGGCCGCCTGGGTGTCGACGAGGACGGCGCCGTGCCTGCCGGCGAGCTCCCTGACAATCAGCGCGTACTCGTCCGTGCGCCGGCGCATCGGGTCCGTCCGGAGGCCCTGCACGTGGAACGGGGTCATGAGAACCAGCCCTTTCAGGCGCGGAGGCGCCCGCGCGATCAGGGCCTCGTAGGTGCGCCCGAACTCGTCCGGCATCACGGCCGCCGCGCTATCGATCCCGTCGAACTGCCTCCACACGTCGTTGATTCCTACCATGACCGAAAGCCAGTCCGGCCCGAGCGCCAGCACATCGGCGTCCCACCGCGACGCCAGGTCCCTGACGGTGTTCCCGCTGACCCCCATGTTGGCGATCCGGATGGGCCGGCGCGGATGGAGCCGGCCCAGGGCGGCGTCGACCGCGGCAACGTAACCCTCCCCGAGCGCCGCCCGGGTCCCCTCGCCGACCGGGCGCAGCCGGCCGCAGTCGGTCACGGAGTCGCCGACGAAAAGGAGCCGGGAGCCCGGGGCGATTTCCATGATGCGATCGTGGCCCCGCATCCCGGCCGGTCAATTCCCGGCGGGTAATTCTTGCTATGGAATCGGCGCGGGGAAAATCTCAAGGTCGCCGCCTTCCCCGCCGGGAGCGGCCGCGAATCCGCTCACGAGAAGGCCCGATTCCCACTCCCAACCCCGACGCTCCCATGAAGACCACCCGAATCCTGTCCATCGCCGGCCTTGCGCTCTGCGCCGCGGGCGGCCTTGCCCTGGCCGACACCCCGGCCGCCCCGGCCAACACGCCGATCGCGCCGGTTCCGCCGGGCGCCGCCCTGCGCGCGGCCACGGTCAGGGTCGTCGTCGCGCCGGACCACCGCGACTGGACCTACAAGCTGGGCGAGCACGCCCTGTTTGCGGTCACGGTCACGGCCGACAGCGAGCCGATCGACGGCGTCACCGTGAGCTACACGGTCGGCCCCGACATGTTCCCCGGGGAAAAGAAGGCGGCCGCGATGCCCCTCGCAGGGATGACGATCGACGGCGGGGCGATGACGGCGCCCGGATTCCTTCGCTGCATCGTCACGGCGCAGGTCGCCGGCCACAGCTACCGGGGCCTCGCCACCGCCGCGTTCGCCCCCGAGAAGATCGCGCCGACCCAGGTCGAGCCCGCGGATTTCGACGCGTTCTGGGCGGCGGGCAAGGCCGACCTGGACAAGGTCCCGGTCGACGCCCGGATGACGCTCATTCCCGAGGCGTGCACGTCCGCGGTCGACGTCTACCATGTGAGCTTCCGCACGGTCGGCCCGAAGGGCCCGGTGTCCGCGCGCATCTACGGCATTCTGTGCGAGCCGAGGGCGGCCGGCCGCTACGCCGCGATCCTCAAGGTGCCGGGCGCGGGCGTGCGGCCGTACTCCGGGGATCCGGAGCTCGCCGCCAAGGGGGCGCTCGTGCTCGAGATCGGAATCCACGGCATCCCGGTCAACCTCGCAAAGGAGGTGTACGACGAGCTGGGCGCCGGCGCGCTCAACGGCTACTGGGCCTACAACCTCGACGACCGCGACCGTTACTATTACCGGCGCGTCTACCTGAGCTGCGTCCGGGCGAACGATTTCCTCGCCTCCCGGCCGAACTGGGACGGGAAGCGCCTGCTCGTGATGGGCGCGAGCCAGGGCGGGCAGCTGACCCTCGCGACGGCGGCCCTCGATCCGCGCGTGACCGGCCTGTGCGCCACCCATCCCGCGTTTTGCGACGTGAGCGCCGAGCTCCATGGACGCGCCGGCGGCTGGCCCCATCCGTTCATGCCGGGCCCGGACGGCTCCGCCTCCCCGCACGCCACGCCGGCCAAGATCACGACGGCCTCCTATTACGACATCGCCAATTTTGCGCGCCGCATCCGCGTGCCGGGCTACTACAACTGGGGCTACAACGACGAGGTCTGCCCGCCGACCGCGGCCTTCGCGGTCTACAATGAGATCACCGCCCCGAAGACGCTCGGGGTCACCCTCGAGCTGGGCCACAGCTACACGGTGGAGCAGTACGACGCGATATCCGGCTGGATAACGGGCTTCCTCGGGCTCAAGTAGGCCCGGCCAAAGATGAGGATCGTTCCGCTCGCCTCGTCACCATGGAGATTCCGGGACTGCTCGGGCTCAGCCTGGCTCCCCGCGACCGTCCCGGGCTGCGTCCACACCGACCTTCGCCGCGAAAAGAGGATCCCCGACCCGTTCTGGGGGACGAACGAGGCCGGCGTCCAGTGGATCGAGGAGCGCGACTGGGAATACGCGACGGCGTTCGAGGTGGGCCCGGACCTGCTCGGGGAGGAGGTGATCGAGCTCGCGGCGGACGGGCTCGATACGGTGGCGACCGTGCGCCTCAACGGCCGGGTGGTCGCCCGCACGGAGAACATGTTCATCGGCTATCGCTGGGACGTGAAGGCGCTCCTGAGGCCGGGCCGCAACACGCTCGCCGTCCGCTTCGACAGCGCGGTGCGCTACATCCGGACCCATCGCACCTCCCACAGGCCGCGCGAGTTCAGCGATCCCGTCGGCCGCTGCTCGGTCATTCGGAAGCAGCAGTGCCAGTTCGGCTGGGACTGGGGCCCGCGGTTCGTGACGGCGGGCATCTGGCGCGACATCCGCCTCGAGGGATGGAGCGCCAACCGGCTCTGCGGCGTCGCCGTCACCCAGGTCCACGGGCGGGGCGGAAGGGTCGGCCTGGCGATCGCGCCCGAACCCGCGCGGCCCGACAGGGGGATGCGGTGCCAGTGGCGCCTGTCGCTCTGCGGTTCGGTCGTCGCGTCCGGTTCCGGCGCGGACATTTCCGTGCCGAGGCCGAGACTATGGTGGCCGAGCGGCCAGGGCGACCAGCCCCTCTACCTGCTTGAGGTCGGGGTCGCCGGCTCCGACGGCCGCGCGATCGGCGGGTGGGCGCGCCGGATCGGCCTGCGGACGATCGCGCTCGACCGGCGCAAGGACGCCTGGGGCGAGTCGTTCCGGTTCATCGTGAACGGCAGGAAGGTCTTCGCAAAGGGAGCCAACTGGATCCCGGCAAGCAGCTTCGTGGCCGGGCTGGCCCGCGCCGACTACGCGCGCGACCTGGCGGCCGCGGCCGCGGCCAACATGAACATGGTCCGGGTCTGGGGGGGCGGGATCTACGAGAGCGAGGACTTCTACGACCTTTGCGACGAGATGGGCCTGCTCGTGTGGCAGGATTTCATGTTCGCCTGCACGCTCTACCCGGCCGACCCGCGCTTCGTGGCGAGCGCCCGGGCGGAGGCGGAGCACCAGATCCGGCGCCTGAGGCACCGCGCCTGCCTCGCGCTCTGGTGCGGAAACAACGAGGTGTGGGGCAACAACTCCCGCGAGCTTCTCGATCCCGAGAAGACCGGCCTTCGCGCCGATTACGAGCGCCTGTTCCACCGCGCGCTGCCGCCCCTCGTCGCGGCGCACGGGGGCCCGACCGCGTACTGGCCCTCCTCGCCGTGGAGGGGCGACACGGCCGCCGACCACGCGGCCGGCGAGAAGCGGGGGGACACGCATTACTGGGACGTCTGGCACGGGAGGAATCCCGTGAAGGACTACGAGAGGTGGAAATTCCGGTTCGTGTCGGAATTCGGGATGCAGAGCTACAGCTCGCCGGCCACGCAGGCGACCTTCTGCCCGGCCGGCGACGGCAACGTGTTCGGGGCGGTCATGGAGAACCACCAGAAGAACAAGGAGGGCAACCTGATCATCCTCGACTACGTCTCGCGCAGGTACCGCTTCCCGAGGGACCAGGAGGCGCTCATCTACCTCTCGCAGCTCAACCAGGCGCATTGCATGCAGACGGGGGCGGAGCACTACCGGCGCCTCATGCCCCGCTGCATGGGCGCGCTCTACTGGCAGCTGAACGACTGCTGGCCGGTGGCGTCGTGGAGCTCGATCGAGTTCCCCGGCCGCTGGAAGGCGCTCCAGCACGTCGCCCGGCGCTTCTTCGCGCCGGCAGCGGTGAGCGCGCACGTGCCGGGAGGGGAGATCCACGGGATCGGCAACTACCGGGCCTCGAACGTGCGCCATGTCTTCATCCACACGAGCTACGACGGCGCCCGGCCCGCGAGGGGCGTCGTCTTGTGGGACCTGTTCCACCTCGACGGCAGGAGGCTGCTCGGGGGGAGGAAGCCCGTCTCCCTGCGGCCGATGACGAGCAGGCTCGAGAAGAGGCTCGACCTGGCCGCGCCGCTCGCGAGGTTCGGCCGCGACCGGATCTACCTGCGCATCGCGCTCGACGTCGCCGGCAGGCGGGCCAGCGAGGACACGGTCATGCTGACGACCCCGCGCTTCATGGAGCTGCCGAAGCCGAGGACGAGGATCTCCATCAGGATGAGGTCCCCGCAACGCGCATCGATCGCGTTCACCTCGCCCGTATTCCAGCACCGGTTCGCCTTCGACTTCCCCCGGCTGGCGTTCACGTGCACCGACAACTACTTCGAGCTCTATCCCGGCGAGACGAGGACGGTCGAGGTGCGGTTCGGGCGCCCGGTGGCTGCGGCGCGCCTGAGGCGCTCGATCCTCCACCGCTCGCTGGCCGACACGTACTAGTGTAGTGGGGCTGAAATGGCTAGACATTAGATGATCCTTCGGCTACTCTTCCCCGCATTGTGGGAAGACCGATTGAATCTCTCGAG
>DATNHT010000017.1:0-22194 GCA_035604815.1 Opitutaceae bacterium | reverse complement strand
GTCGCAGGAGGTGCGCGAGGCCCTGTCCGACACGGTCGCCGCGGTCGTGGACGCCGTGCGCACGACGCTCGAGCGCTGCCCCCCCGAGCTCTCGGCCGACCTCGTCGACCGCGGATTCGTCATGGCCGGCGGCGGATCGCTGCTGCGCGGGATCGACCGGCTGCTCAGCGACAAGACCGGCCTGCCCGTCACGGTCGCCGACGACCCCCTTTCCGCGGTGGCCAACGGGACCGGTGCCGTTCTGAACGACCTGTCCTGGCTCATGCACAACGCGTGAGGATTGGGCAATCCCAGCGATTTGACCAAGCCAGGCCCTTCGTCGCGCTAGGCGTGGCGCTGGCGGCATGGCTCGTCGCGCCGGTGGCGATAAGGTCTTTCGCCCGCGCGAGCTTTTTCGAGATGACGGCGCCGATCACGGTCGCAGGGTCGCTCGTGAGGGACCTGCAGCGCTTCTGGGCGCTGCGCCTTCACTCGAAGGACGAGCTGATAGAGGCTGGCCGCGACCTGGCCCGGCTCGGCGCTTCGTACTCCCTCTCGGTGCAGCAGAACGGCGAGCTTCAGGCCGAGGTGGAGCGCCTCCAGACGCTCCTGCACATGCCGCCGTCCGAGCATTTCAGGTTCGAGCACGCGCGCGTGGCCCAGCGCGATTTTTCCGGGTGGTGGCAGCGGATCGTGATCCGCAAGGGCAAGGACTACGGGATACCCGCGGGCGCGCCCGTGGTCTACAGCGGCGGCGTCGTGGGCCGGGTGACGGAGGTCCACGCCTACACGTCGGTCGTCGAGCTCATCAGCGACCCGGGCCTAAGGATCGCAGCGGTCGTGGACGGGGACACCCGGCCAATCAGCTTCCAAGGGGCGGAAAACCCCTTGCTGGGCGCCGCGAGGGGCGTCGTCGAGTTCCTGCCCCTGGACGTGTACGCGAACGCGGCCGCGCCCAAGCGCCTCGCCACCTCGGGTCTTGGCGGGATCTACCCTCCCGGGCTCACGATAGGCCAGATCACCCATGTCGAGCCCAGCGCAGACGGCCTCTTCAAGACGGGCGAGGTCGCCCTCGACCCGCGGCTAGCGGAACTGACGGAGGTGACCGTGCTCGTGCCGTCCAATCCGGGCTGACCGGGGGCCTTCCATGCGCGGAGCCGCCGCCCTGTTCCTGACGCTCTACCTGCTCCGCGCGCTGGTGGCGGAGGCGAACAACGCGCTCTCGGGGGCCCACATTTGGCTCTTTGCAGGCGGCCTGTACGTCGCCTATTCGGCGCTCATGCTCCCCCTTCGTCAGGGGCTCGCAGCCACCGTCCTTTCCGGGCTGCTCTGCGACTCGCTGGCGCCTGTCGCCTTCGGGACGCACGCGGCGCTCTTCGCCACCGCCCACCTGGTCGTCTTCATCGTCAGGGAGCGCCTGCAGCGCGATGAGACGATCGTCAGGGTGACCGTGGCCCTTCTCGCCAACCTCGCCATATTCCTCGCGCTGTCCTTCGCGCGCCTCCGGCTGGTCCCCCAGGGGGCGACGGCATTCCCGAGGATGCTCTCGGACCTCGTGTGCTCGGAGGCCGCGATTGCGCTGATCGCCCCCTGGTTTTTCGCCCTGCAGATCCGCACGCTCGAATTGGCGCGTGCGCAGCCGGCGCGGATCGCATAGCGTCGGGGTTCCGAACACGATGGCGGCCCCTCCCGAGCGCTCCGGCGGCTTTGTCGAATCCAAGACGGGATTCGACCCGAGGATCGTCTTCTTCCAAGCCATCCTCGCGCTCATGCTGCTCGTCCTTGTATGCGGCCTGGCGTACCAGCAGCTCATAAAGGACGCGTTTCATCACGAGGAGGAACGCCAGCAGAACGAGCGGCGGGTCATCGTGCCCGGCCCCCGGGGCAACATCTACGACCGCAACGGCAAGCTTCTGGTCGGCAACCGGCCGCGTTTCGCGGTCGTCCTCAACCTTGACGAGCTGCGCCCGGAATTCCGGAGGGAGTTCATACGGATCCTCAACAACTACAAGGTGACCGGCGACCGGGACATTCCCGACAACGATCAGCTGGAGCAGATCGCGCACGCGAGCGTCGTGCAGCGCTACATGGACCAGGTGAACGGGTTGCTCGGGCGGTTCGGCACCGTGGACAGCAACCGGCTCAGGAACCATCTCCGGAGGCAGCTCCTGCTGCCCTACACGCTCGTCGACGACCTCAAGCCGGAGGAATTCGCGCGCCTCATCGAACACCTGCCGGTGAATTCGCCGCTGCAGGTGTACACCTCGAACACGCGGTACTATCCCTACGGCCCGGCCGCGGCGCACGCGCTCGGCTACGTCGGCGCGAACGAGGGCGCCGACGACGAGGAGTTTCCCGGAGAGGGCCTGACCACCCTCAAGATCAAGGGCACCATCGGCCGCGACGGCCTCGAGAAGCAGTTCGACTCCCTTCTCCAGGGCGAGGCCGGTTACACGATCCTCCGGGTGGATCCGGCAGGCTTCAAGGTCAACCCGCCGATCGAGCACAGGCTCCCCGTCCAGGGCCACAGCCTCACGTCGAGCCTCGACATCGATCTCCAGACGGCCGCGGAGGAGGCGATCGGCGATTGGACCGGCGCCGCGGTCGCTATGGACGTGCACACGGGCGAGGTCCTCATGATGGCGTCCAAGCCGGGCTACGACCTCAACGCCTTCTCGCCGCGCCTGAGCATAGCGGCGGCGGCCGACATCGAGGCGCGCAAGGCGTGGTCGAACATCGCCCTGAACGGCGTCTATTCGCCCGGCTCCACCTTCAAGATCGTGGTGTCGACGGCGGCGCTCCTGAGCGGCGCGATCGCGCCGGCGGACACCCCGGCCGACTGTCAAGGGGTGATGATGGTCGGCAACCGGCGCTTCGTGTGCGGCAACGGCCTGGAACAGCACGGGCGGCTGGCGCTGCCCGAGGCCATCGCCGAGAGCTGCGACATCTATTTCTACACGGTCGGGCTGAAGACGTCCGCCGACGTGATCGCCGCCGAGGCGCGGCGCTTCCACCTCGACCGCCCCACCGGGATCGACCTGCCCGGCGAGACACACCGGATGCTGGTTCCCGACCCTGCGTGGAAGAAGCGCGCGCGCGACGAGAATTGGACGCCGGGCGACACGGCCAACATGGCGATCGGACAGGGTGACGTGCAGGTGACCCCACTCGTGATGGCCTGCTTCGCCGCCTCGTTCGCCCGGGGCGAGCTGTGGACAAGACCGACGCTGATCCACAATCCCGGGCGGCCGGCCCAGCACACCGAACCGATTGGGCTTTCGGCGTACCAGAGGGGGGCGATCCTCAAGGGGATGGAGGGGGCCACGATGGAAGGAGGCACGGCGCATATCCTGACAACCTTGGACGTGCTGCGCGTGCCCGGGGTGAGGATCGCCGGCAAGACCGGCACGGCCCAGATAAAGAGGCCCCAGGGCGAGGTCGACGAGGCCTGGTTCATCTGCTTCGCACCGCTGGAGGACCCGGAGATCGCGGTCGCCGTCGCGATCGAGGGCGACGAACCGGGCGAGAACTTCGCCGGCGGGCGCTACGCGGTGCCCGTCGCCTCGGCGGTCCTCAAGAAATACTTTGAAAAGAAGCGGGCCGGCGTCGCCGCGAACGGGCTGCCCGCCGGGCCTTCCTGAAGACGTCCGAGGGCTTGGGCCACGTCGGCGCGGGTCCGTAGCGCAGGCGCTGGAGGTCGGCGACAAGGGCCTCCGGACCATCGAGCCGGGTGAGCCATCTGCCCGCCTCGCGCCTGACGGGACTGCCCTTCCTGCCGCGCCCAAGGGCCGTGACACGCCAACGGCCGGTGGCAAGCATCCACGGGACCCAGGCGAGGGCCGCTGCCGCGGCGGCCATGCGCACCAACCGCCACACGTCCCATGGGCCCAGGATCAAGGACTTGATCCCGCGCGCAGCCGCCATGATCCCCGCACGGAGCCATTTGCCGGAATTGTCCGTCGCGCTCCTGACGGCCCTCAGCGTGTCCTCCTGGGATTGCTGGTCGAAGTTCACGATCCGCCGGTACCAGAAGACGCGGATGCTGTTTATCCGGGCGGCCCAGCTTCGGTCGGTCCGGCCGGCGAGCGCGGCGTCTCCCCTCTCCAGGGACGCGGCCTCCTCGGCGGCGACGGCGAGCGGATCCTCCCTGAGCCAGGCCCTCTTCTGATCGTCCCAGACCTCAACCCACGCGTGGGCGTCGGAGTTGCGGATGGTGTAGTTTCCAGAGTACGCGTTCCAGGTTCCTCCCTTGAACCCCGTGACGACGCGGGCGGGGATCCCGGCCGATCGGGCGATGAGGACCAGGGCGCCGGCAAAAAGCTCGCAATGCCCCGGCTCCCGCGACGACATCCACCGCACCAGGGGGTCGCCCGGCCCGGCGGGAATCCGCGGCGCCAGCGAATACCCGTGCTGGCGCCTGAGCAGGGCGCTCGCGCTCCGCGCAAAAGCCCCCGGGGCCTGCGCGGCGCCGGGCGCGATCGACGCCGTGATCCTGGCGAGCGCGTCCTTGTCGTCCCGCGAAAGCGCGAGCCCGAGCTGCAGCGGCAGGACGCTCGGCACGGCCCGGTTCCTCCAGCGGCCGGCGAACGTGGGGTCGGCCAGCTCGGGCGCATCTGCCGCCATGCCCTCGACCCGGTAGGCTGTCATCGTCGCCGGCTCGTCGCGCAGCGCGACAAGCACAAGGTCGGCGGAATACCTGAAGTTCTGCGCCTCGCGGAACCGCAGCGCATTGAACCGGCCGAGGATGGGCAGATACCGGCTGACGCCCGACTCCAGGTAGAAGGTCCATGTAGGCGCGCCCCGGACGACGTGGCCCACCGGCCGGATGTTCGCCTCCGTGTGCTCGCGGCCGAACACCTGCACCGATTTCAGACTCGAGGACATCCTGAACCCTCCGTCCCGGTACTCGTCGAGCACGACCATCCGCCAGTAGGGATTCGCCGGTGCCTGCGCCGAGTCCGAAACGTCCGCGAAAAACGCGACGCCGTCGTCCTGCGTGATCTCGGTGATGTCGCCGAACTTGATCGAATCGCTGAAGCCCGTCATCGCCTTCTTCGTGACGAACCGCTCGAGGAACAGGCTGTTCTCCAGCTGGAAGCGGGGAATCATGAGGAACAGCAGGCCCGACAATGCGATGACCCCGAGGAAGAGCGCGGCCGCTGAGGCGATCAGGCGCCAGTCGGCGATCTCGCGCAGCCTCCTGGAGAGCCGGGCCCAGTCGGCGTGCGCGGCCCAGAGCGGGACCCCCCCGCGCACGACGAGCTTGGGGGACTGCCCGCCCTCGGTCGAGGCGGCGATCGTGACCGCCATGAGAAGCCCGAGCGCGCAGGCCGTGAACACGAGGATCTGCGCGGCAAAGAGGAGCGACACGGTGAGGACGCCCGCGACCACAATGAGAAACAGCCCCAGAACGATGATCTGCAGGTCGTCGCGCCGGGCGCGGTGGCTCATTCCCCTGTAAAGCAGCAGCAGGAGGTCGAGCCTGACAATGGCTGGCAGGAGCTGGCCCGTGTGCCACAGGTCCCCGGCGAAAAAAAGCACGATTGCCGGGAAGGCGAGCCGGTGCGCCCAGTTCGGAACGCGGGCTGGCAGTGCGGGCCTCGCCAGGGCGAGCAGCACCCCGGCGGCGGCCACCGCAGCCATCGACTCGGAGTCGATGTCGAGGTAGAACACCGTCGCTATCGACAGGAGCATGACCAAGCCCCCGAGAAGCCACCGCAGGAGCTGAAGCTCGTCTGGGCTAAGTCGCGGCCGCCTTGTTTCCATTGATGAATGCCGCAACGCCCCTTGCGCCGTCGGGCTCAAAGGTGAGGAGGTTGATCTGCTGGCGCCCCATTCCCGCGGTCTTGGCCGTCCCCTCCCGCGAGGACGGCAGCGGGCGCGCCTCGGCGAGCCTGTCGAGGAACGACTCGAGGTCCGCCACCCTCCTCATCGCAACCATCGGACCGGCGTCGATGCCGGCCGCCTGCAGGCGTCCCGCGCGAAACAGGTCCTGCGCGAGCGTCGCGGCGAAGCTCATCAGCAGTTCGAACTGGTCCGGTCGCGTCCACAATGCCGCGTCGCACGTGAGCCAGATCGAGCACGCCTCCGAACTCTGGGCGGAATGCTGGCGGATGAGGAGCCGGCCCATGCGCGCGCTGGCCTTCCAGTGGATCAGCCTGTGCGAGTCGCCGGGCTCATACCTGCGCAGCGCGATCATGTCGCCCTCGTTGCCGGCGCGCGCCTGCTGGAGGTCGCCCGACGGCCGCCTGGGCCCCGCGCCCGCGAAACGCCGGTATTCAACGGGCGCCGGCCACACGGGCACGTCCGTGCGCAGGTCGATTCCCGTCAGCTTCTTCAGGAACCCGAACGGGAAGAGGGACCCGATTCCGAGCACCTCTATCCTGAGCAGGCCCCGCCGCGCCGGCGTGAATGTCCAGTCGAGCCTCGCCTCGCCCCCCGGATCCAGGCGCGTGCGCAGGTGGACGGTTCTCCCGGCGCTGGATTCGGGGACCTTCGAGAGAGCGGCCCAGACGTCGATTCCCTTGGCCGTGATCGTCGATTCCGGCCGCGCGGTCTCGCCGCGCTCGATTGGCCTCGCTGCGAATTCGAACCAGAGCGCGTAGGTCGGCAGGAACTTCTTTGCGTTGCGAACGAGCAGGCCCACTTCGGTCTCCTGGCCGGCCCGCAGCGGGGGCATGATCTCGAGCTGCCATTCGAGCAGGCGAAGGTTCAGCCAGGACAGGACGCCGCTCAAGATCAGGCATGCAAGGAGGAGCGAAAGCGCGATAAACAGGATGTTGCTCGCGGAGTTGTAGGCCGCGGTGCCGATACCGAACGAGAGCCCGATCAGTACGACTCCCGAGAGCGTCGGCTGGATCTTCTCGTGGCGCCGGGGCCAGAGAAGGCCCCAAAGCACATGCCGCCAGTAAAAGCGCCGGCCGATCCGCGCATTCGCGCTCACACGGGCGGGGGAAGCGCCATGAGGATGCGCTTCAGGTGCGCGCCGACTGCCCGCCTCTCCTCAAGGGAGTCCCCGGTCTGCCTTGCGAGCGCAAGGCGGTGGGAGAACACCAGCGGAACGAGTTCGGTCACGTCGTCGGGAAGGACAAAGTCCCTGCCATTGACAAGCGCCCTCGCCTGGGCCGCCGTGCGAAGGGCGAGCCCGCCCCGGACGCTCGCGCCCGCCTTGAATTCGGACTCCGTGCGCGTGGCCGCCACGATCCGGAAGATGAAATCGAGGATGCTCTCCTCGATGAACACCTGGGAAACGAGGGACTGGAGCTCGGCCACGTCGGCGCGCGTCGCGACGGGGTTGAGCGAAATCGAGTCGTACCCGCTCCTCGAGGACCGCAGGATCTCAATCTCGTCCTCGTGCTGCGGGTAGCCCATCCTCAGCCGCATCAGGAACCTGTCCATCTGGCTCTCGGGAAGGGGAAACGTTCCCTCGTAATCCACCGGGTTCTGGGTCGCAAACACCATGAACGGCGCGCCCACGCCGTGGGCCTTGCCGTCGACCGTGACCTTGGCCCGGTCCATGACCTCGAGGAGGGCGGACTGCGTCTTGGGAGGGGCGCGGTTGATCTCGTCCGCAAGCACGATGTTTGCGAACACGGGCCCGCGCTTGAACACAAACTCCTTCGTCGACTCGTCGTAGATGGCGACCCCCGTGACATCCGAGGGCAGAAGGTCGCTCGTGAACTGAATCCTTGAGAACGAGCAGTCCGTCGAGCGGGCCAGCGCGTACGCCAGCGTGGTCTTGCCCACCCCGGGCAGGTCCTCGATCAGAAGGTGCCCGCCGGCAGCCAGGCAGATGAGCAGCTGCTCGATCACGTCGTCCTTGCCGAGGATCGCCAGGCGCATGTTCGCCCTGAGGCGGTCCAGCGCGGCCTTGGCGTCCGCAATCCGCTCCGACTGTAGGAATTCGCTCATGGATGTGCCTTTTAAGCGGTCATCCTAGTATCTCGAGCATCCGGGTGAAAAGCCTGTTCACCGCCTCCTGGTTTGTCTTCACGAGGTCCTTGAACCGGACAAAATCGATCTCCGTGCCCTCGAGGCCGTTCGCGTAGTTGTCTATGATGGCGAGGCTGTTGTAGTTGAGGCCGGCCTCGCTGCACAAGTCCGCCTCGTAGGCCGCCGTCATGCCGACGACGTCGCCCCAGCCGCGGACGGCCCGGATCTCCGCCTTGGTCTCGAAGCGCGGGCCACGCATCTGCACGTAGACCTTGCCGGTCGCAATGGTGAACTCGGGCGCGAGCTTGGCGACCAGCAGCGGGACAAGGTTGTTCGCTATCCCGGGCGCACCGCCCTTGAGCTCCTGGTCGAAGAAGGTCGCCGGGCCCTGCTGGAGGCAGACATAGTCGGCGCACGACACGATGGACCCCGGCGGGATCTCCTTCCTGAGCGATCCGACCGAGTTGAGCGACACGACGTCCCTGTAACCGAGGTCGGCGAGCGCGCGGATGTTGGCCCGGTGGTTGATCGAATGCGGCGGCAGCGGGAATCCGTAACCGTGCCGGTTGATCAGCGCATGGTCGCCGCGCGACTTGTAGGTCACCGAGCCGAACGCGGTCTCGATCGAGCGCGCCTCCCAAGACGCGAAGAGCGTGGAATTGACTATGCTTGTGCCGCTTAGGAATGCGACCCTCATGAAAGGCCGGATTCTTGCCCGCCCTTCCCCCTTGTCAAATCCGGCGGCGGAGACGTACCCTAGCCGGATTCGAATGTCCCACGCCAGCCAAGGGCCCGCCGACCGGGCCACCGTTCCCCGGCACGTCGCCATCATCATGGATGGGAACGGGCGATGGGCGAAGCTGCGCGGCCTGCCCAGGATCGAGGGCCACCGGCGCGGGGTCGAGACCGTCCGGACCGTGACGTACGCCGCCCGCGACCTCGGCGTGCGAATGCTGACCCTGTACGCGTTTTCCGCGGAGAACTGGAACCGGCCCAAGGAGGAGGTCGGCGCGCTCATGGGCCTGCTGGAGCTTTACCTGAGGAAGGAGCTCAAGACATTCGTCAGAGACCGCGTGCGCCTGATGACGATCGGCCGGATCGAGGAGCTGCCTCCCGGCGTGCGCCGGCACCTCGCGACCACGGTCGAGGAGACGAAGGCATTCACGGACTACACACTTGTCCTCGCGCTCAACTACGGATCGAGGACGGAGGTCGTGGACGCCGCGCGCAGTTACGCCGCTGCTGTCGCCTCGGGCCTCCAAAAGCTCAACGACGCCTCCTGGGAGGCGTTCGCCCGGCACCTCTACACCTCGGGAATGCCCGACCCCGACCTGGTGATCCGGACGTCCGGCGAGACCCGTGTGAGCAATTTCCTCGTGCTGCAGGCTGCGTATGCCGAGTTCTATTTCACGCCGGTGCTCTGGCCCGACTTCACGAAGGCCGACCTCGCAGCAGCGATCGCGGATTTCGCGCGCCGCGAGAGGCGCTACGGGCTGACGAGCGAGCAGGTGAATCCCGCGGTGGCTGCGGCCAAATAGCGCCGGGCAAGCGAATCCCGTGGCAAAACGCACCTCAAGCACCGTCGCGATATGGCTTATCATCTTCGCGGTGCTCTGGTATTTCAGGACGCCCGGGGCGGTGGCCGTCATCGTCGGCGTCTCCGTGCTGACGCTCCGGGAGTTTTACAAGCTCATGGCTGCGGCCGGCAACGCGCCGTTTGAGCGGCTGGGGATGCTGTTTGGCGGGCTGATCACGCTCGCACCCTGGGCGGAGTCCAGGCTGACCCTCCCCTCGTATCCGCTCGTCGCGCTCGCCACCATCGTGTTTTCCATTAGGATGCTGTCCGAGCGGACGCCGGAGAAGCGCGTGGAGGCGCTCGCGTCGACCCTCTTCGGACTCGTCTATGTGTCGCTTATGCTGCAGTACCTGGTGCGGATCGCCACCCCGCTTGCCGGCGACGCCATCCTTCCGGACGGGCGGCTCGTCCTCTGCCTCTGGGTCGTCGCCGTCGCAAAGTTCTGCGATGTCGGGGCCCTCCTGGCGGGGATGGCGATCGGGCGCCACGCGATGGCGCCCGCGATAAGCCCGAAAAAGACGTGGGAGGGCGCGGCCGGCGGCATCGCCGTCGCGATGGGAGTCGGCGCGCTTGTGGCCTGGCTCGGGCGCAGCGTCCTTCCTCCGGCGATCAGCCCGCTTCGCGCGGCGCTGCTGGCCGCGCCGCTGGCCGCGGTGGCCATCGTGTCCGACCTGGTGGAATCTGTCATCAAGCGCCGGGCCGCCCTGAAGGATTCCGGCGGCGGAATTCCCGGCATTGGCGGGATATTCGACCTTAGCGACAGCTTGATCCTCGCCGCACCCGTCGGATACTTCCTCCTCGGCATGGCCTAGGGCATCGCGCGCCCCTCCCGATCGTGTCCGTCCCGTCCCCGTCCCCTTTAGGATCACATCCCCGCAAGCGCGTCGTGCTGCTCGGCGCGACGGGCTCCATCGGCGGGAGCGCGCTGCGCGTCATCGCCGCCCACCGCAGGCGGCTCGAGCTCGTCGGCATCGCCGCGGGCTCCGATTGGCGGCGGCTGGCGAAGATCGCCCGCGAATTCTCCGTCCCCAACGTCGCGCTCCACGATGGGAAGGCGTGCGCGGAGGCGGAGCAGGCCGGGGCCTTTGCAGCGGGCACGCGCCTGATGCAAGGCCCTGCGGGTGTCGCCGAACTTGCGGCCCTTCCCGACGCAGATGTCGTCCTCGTCGCCATCGTCGGGACGAAGGCGCTCGAGCCGGCCCTGTCCGCGATCGCGGCGGGAAAGGTTTTGGCCCTCGCCTCGAAGGAGATCCTTGTCCTCGCGGGCAAGTTTGTGATGGCGGAGGCCAGGCTGCGCGGGGCGCGGATCCTGCCCGTTGACAGTGAGCACAACGCCGTATTCCAGTGCATCCACGGGCACCCGAGCTCGAGCGTCAGGCGCGTCATCCTGACCGCGAGCGGCGGCGCGTTCCGGGACTGGCCCGAGGAAGGGCTCCAGCACGCCACTCCTGCGGACGCGCTCAAGCACCCAAATTGGTCCATGGGCCCGAAAATCACGGTGGACAGCGCCACGCTCGCCAACAAGGGCCTGGAGCTGATCGAGGCGCAGTGGCTCTTCGGGCTGAGGCCGGACCAGTGTGCCGCGGTGATCCATCCGCAGAGCACCGTCCACTGCCTGGTCGAGTTCAACGACGCAGCCATGCTCGCACAGCTCTGCCCGTCATCGATGACCTTCCCGATCCAGCACGCGCTGCTGTACCCCGAGCGCACCGACGGAGTCGAGCCGCCGCTGGACTTCAGCCGGCTGGTGACGTTCGAGTTCAAGCCGGTCGACGAGAATCGCTACCCGATGATCCGCTTCGCGCGGGAATCCATGGTGGCCGGCGGCGTTGCGCCGGCGGTCTTCAACGCGGCGAACGAGGTCGCCGTGGAGGCGTTCCTGAAGGGGCGGATTCCCTTTCTTGCGATTCCGAAGATCGTTGGGCATATTCTGGACCATACAGCCAACTTTGAACCCGCCGACCTAAGCGCTGTCCTTGCAGCGGACAACGAGGCAAGGCGGCGTGCCTCCTTGGATGTCGATATTCTCAAGTGATTACTGATTAAATAATTACAAACCCAGTGCTGATCGACTTGCTTCATTCCCTTCTGTCCAACGTCTGGTCGACATTCCTGATCGTCCTGTTCTTTGGCGGATCGATCTTCGTGCACGAGCTTGGGCACTTCCTCGCAGCCCGCGCAAGGGGCGTGCATGTCGAGGTGTTCTCGATTGGATTCGGGCCGCCGATCTTCTCGTGGAGGGACGCGCACGGAACCCGCTACCAGGTCGCGTGGTTTCCCCTCGGAGGCTACGTCTTGCTGCCGCAGATCGCGGATCTCGGGCCACTTGAGGGCGAGAGCGAAGTCGACGCGGCCCGGCTCCCGACGGTCTCGTACGGCTCCAAGGTGCTCGTGCTGGTGGCCGGGGCGGGATTCAACTTCCTGTTCGCGTTCCTGCTGGCATGCGTGATCTGGAGGGTGGGCCAACCGGAAAACGACATAACGACGTCGACGACCGTCGGGTACGTCTCCAAGACGATCGACCTGCCCGACGGGTCACGGGTGATAAGCCCCGCTGTGGAAGGCGGGTTGCGCGTCGGCGACGTCGTCAAGGCGATCGACGGCCACGGCATCTCCGACTGGGAGGAGCTCAACCAGACCCTCCTGACAGGCTCGGGACGCGACCGCGACGGGAGACCGCGCACCGTGTTCACCGTCCTGCGCGAGGGCAGGAGCCTCGAAATCGTGCTGCATCCCCGCCTTGCCGGGGAGGAGCGCTCGAGGAAGATCGGCATTGGGGCCGGATACGACCTGAACGTGCTTTCGGTCGCCCGGGATTCGGCGGGGTGGAGGGCCGGCCTGCTGGCCGGCGACCGGATTCTCAGGGTCGACGGGACCCCAGTCATGAGTGTCGGCGGTCTCGAGGAGGAACTCGCGACCGACCCGTCGCGACCCGCCCGCCTGGCCGTCGAGCGCATGGGCAAGATGCTCGAGCTGGTTGTCGGCCCGCGGCCACAGACGGACCCCATCATCGGCATCGAGTTTCTCGCCGGGTACCACCTGACGCACCCATCCCCCTTCGCGCAGATCGCCCAGCAAGTGTCCATGATCGTGCGCACCCTGGAGGGGCTTTTCAATCCCCACTCGGACATTGGCTTGTCCAAGCTATCCGGCCCGGTGGGAATTGTGCACATCCTCCATGAGGCGGCCGACGCGGGGTTCCGCTATGTGCTGATGATAACGATCCTGGTCAACGTGAACCTCGCCATCCTGAACCTGCTTCCGATCCCGGTGCTGGACGGGGGTCAGATCGTGTTCGCGACCATCGGGCAGGTGCGCGGCCAGGCCCTTCCCGTCAGGTTCATCACCGCGGCTTACAGCGTCTTCCTCGTCCTCCTGGTCTCGATGATACTCTACGTGAGCATCTTCGACGTGCGCCGCTGGGCGCGGGACGCGCGGGACGAACGCGCGCAGGCGCAGGCACAGGCTGCGCCGGCGGCCGCGAAACCCTGAGTTCCCCCTTCATGGCCTATTGCGCCTCCCGGTTTCACACGGTCCGCCGGATCACCCGTGAGGTCAGAGTGGGATCCGTCGCGGTGGGCGGCTCGAATCCGATCCGCATCCAGTCCATGACGACGAGTGACACGCAGGATGTCGCGGCCACCGTCCGCCAGTCCGTCGCCCTGGCCGAGGTCGGGTGCGAAATCGTCCGCGTGACGGCGCCGAATGTCCAGGCGGCCCGCTGCCTGAAGGACATTCGCGCGGGGCTGACGGCGGCCGGCTGGGGCGCTGTTCCCCTCGTGGCCGACATCCACTTCCTGCCGCAGGCGGCCATGGAGGCCGTGGAGCACGTGGAAAAGGTCCGCGTGAACCCGGGCAACTACGCCGACAAGAAGAGGTTCGCCGTGCGCGACTACAGCGACGCGGACTACGGGCGCGAGCTCCAAAGGCTCCACGAAGCGTTCTCGCCGCTCGTCAAGAGGAGCAAGGAGCTCGGCCGGTCGATGCGCATAGGCACAAACCATGGCTCGCTGAGCGACAGGATCATGAACCGTTACGGCGACACGCCCCTTGGGATGGTGGAAAGCGCGCTCGAGTTCCTGCGCATCGCCGAGTCGCACGGCTACAGGGAGATCATCCTCTCGATGAAATCCTCCAACCCGAAGGTCATGATCGAGGCCTACCGGCTCCTCGTGCAGCGGATGGACGCCGAGGACATGCACTATCCCCTTCACCTCGGGGTGACCGAGGCTGGCGACGGGGATGACGGAAGGATCAAGGGAGCCATCGGGATCGGCTCCCTTCTGCTCGACGGGTTGGGCGACACCGTCCGCGTCTCGCTAACCGAGGACAGCGTCTATGAGATCCCGGTCGCAAGGGCGATTGCCGACAAGGCGATGAGCCTCTGGCGCGGCGCGGCGCCCGACGGCCCCCGGAGCGACTCGGTCGACCCCTATCATTTCGTGCGGCGCGGGACCGCGGCGCTCCAGCTGGCGACCGGCGCGGACGTCGGCCCGGGGCAGCCGCCGCGCGTGATCGTCCGCATCGCGGGAGCGGGCCAAGCCGCTGGCGCCCTGAAGGAGCTTTCCTCACCGCGGCTGAAGGAGACTCCGGCCGAAGGGCTGCTGGTCCCGGTCGCGACGGTTGCGGAAATCGGCGCGCTCCGCGCCGCCTTCCGCGCCGCCCCGGGCTCCGTCTGTTTTCTTGTGCTCGAGCTTGCGCCCGGCCTCGGGGCCGCGGAGGTCGAGGCGTCGCTTGCCGAGGCAGAGGGCAGGATCGTCCTCCTGAGGCGCTTTGGCGGCGGCGAAGGCGCGGCATTGGCGCAATGGGCCGGGCTCGCGCGCAGGACCGGCCATTTGATCGCGGTGGACGCGTCGGCCCGCGACATTGCCGGCCTCGCCGGCGCCTTGAAGGCCGTGGGCGACGACCGCCTGATTGTCACCTACTCGGGCGTTCCCCTCACGGGCATCGACCATCCGGTTGGCGCCTACCGACGGATCGTCGAGGAGCTGCTGGCGGCTGGAATCGGCGCGCCCGTCTGGATTCGCAGCACGGCAGGGACCGCCGTGCGGGGAGACAACAGCTTTCTTTCCCGCCTCATCGAGGCCAGCTTCCTTACCGGCAGCCTCCTTTGCGACGGCGTGGGCGATCTCGTCAGCATAGAGACCGAGTCCGACGCGGCGCGCGCCGCGCGCCTTGCCTACAACGTCCTCCAGGGGGCGGGCGCCAGAATATCGAAGGCCGAATTCGTCGCCTGCCCGAGCTGCGGCCGCACGCTCTTCGATCTGCAGGCAACGACGCAGAGGATCAGGGCGCAGACCGCTCACCTGAAGGGAGTGAAGATCGCCATCATGGGCTGCATCGTCAACGGGCCGGGGGAGATGGCGGACGCCGACTTTGGATACGTCGGCGGCGCCCCCGGAAAGATCAACCTCTACGTCGGCAAGCAGTGCATTCAGTACAATGTCCCCCAGTCCGACGCCGACGCGCGGCTGATTGCACTCATCAAGGAACATAATAAATGGGCCGAGCCGGAACCGGCTCGCGCGTGATCGCGAGCGGTGCCGTGTATCGAAGAAGTTCACGCACCGTAACGGATGCGTAACATGCCCGTAACCTTCTCTCCGGCTTTGGGAGCCCGATTCAGGGCGATGTATTTTTGTGGCGATTACGTGTCGCGGGGGGGGTGTTTTCGACACCTAACTTCTTCGGCCGGATGCAACGAAAAAAAGCAAAAAAGTTATCCCACCCCCTGTGTGAACAACTTGTCAGAAAGTTGACCTTGTAATGGTTTTCGCGTTCATCGTTACTCAACCCTCGTCCAAGCGATTCTGCTCCCCGGATGTTCTTTGCCACGTCACGAATGCCGCCCCACCTGGGCCGCGCAGCGACACTCAGCCTTATCCACTGGCCATCAAATCCTTACGAAATCCCCTCGCCGCAGAGGCGCCACCCTTGGCCAGGATGCAAATTTTTGACGCAGCGAACGGACCCAAGAGCGGCTCGAATGACGTGCTAAAGCACCCCCGGGGGGCAATGTGAATAAGAGCCGAATTTTGCCGATCCATGCCCTCTTTGTCCCTGCCCCACAACCTGTGGGAAACAGTAAAGTGTGACTTCAAATCCCTGTTCCCGGAAGACGTCTTCCAGATGTGGTTTGAGCCCGTGGTGTGCCTCGAGATCTCCGAGGATTCGATCACGCTGGGAGTGCCCAACGATTTCGCAGCCATCTGGATCCACGACAACTACCTGGACCTGATCACGCAGCGCCTCCGGCTCACGGCCGGAAGGACGGTAAGCGTTAACCTCCAGAAGACCGAAGGGGCCCCGCGGGGCATGGGCGCGCACCGCGCGTCCGAATCCTCGTCCCCAATCCCGCGGGTGCGCGCGACAAGCGCCCGCAAGTCGGCGCGCAGCGACGACCGCGGGCCGGCGCCCGGCACCCTCAACGCCCGCAACACATTCGAGTCATTCGTCGTCGGCGCGACCAACCAGATGGCACACGCGGCCGCCCTCGCCGTCGCGCAGGCCCCCGCGCAGGCCTACAACCCGCTTTTCATCTACGGGGACACCGGCCTTGGAAAGACCCACCTGATGCACGCCATCGGGCATGCGATCCTGCGCAACAACCCCGACGCCCGCGTCGCCTATCTCTCGACCGAGAAATTCACCAACGATTTCATCCAGGCGCTGCAGGAGAACGGGATGGTTAAGTTCCGCCAGCGCTACCGCCACGCCGACGTCATGCTTCTGGACGACGTTCAGTTCCTCGCGGGCAAGGAGCGCATCCAGGAGGAGTTCTTCCACACTTTCAACGACCTGTTCGAGTCCGGAAAGCAGATCGTCCTCTCCAGCGACCGCCGGGCAAGCGAGATCCAGAAGCTCGAGGCGCGCCTTGTTTCGCGCTTTGAGTGGGGCCTGCCCGCCGACATCCAGGCCCCGGACCTCGAGACGCGGATCGCGATCCTCCGGACGAAGGCGTCCAGCCTCAAATGCCCCCTGCCGGAGCCGGTGATGGCCTTCATAGCGCAGAACATCACGAAGAACATCAGGAGGCTCGAGGGGGCGATGATCAAGGTTGCGAGCTACAGCGCCCTCAGCAACAAGCCGCTCGACCTTGCGACGACGGAGCGCCTGCTGCACGACATGCTGGTCGAGCAGGCGCAGAGCATCCTGACCATCGAGACGATACAGAAGCGCGTGGCCGACCATTTTCAGATTCGCCACAGCGACATGACGAGCAAGCGGCGCCCGAACAACATCGCGATCCCCCGCCAGGCCGCCATGTACCTCGCGCGCACGCTGACCAAACATTCCCTCCAGGAGATCGGCGACGCTTTCGGCGGCCGCGACCACGGCACCGTCATCCACGCCTGCAAGGCGGTGGACAACATGATGGAGCAGGACGCCTCGATGCGCGGCAGCATCGAATTCCTCAAGAACCAGCTTGCGCGCTGACTTTGGGACGGCCGGCCCGCCTTGAGTTGTTTAACTTGTTGGCTTAGGCTGGCGGATATCCATGACCATTACCCCCGAGCAAACGAAGGCCGTGTCCGAATGGGTGGCCGCGGGCGACAGCCTCTACGCCGTCCAGAAGAAGCTGTCGGACCAGTTCAAGGTCTCGATGACCTACATGGACGTCCGGTTCCTCGTGGACGACCTGAACCTCCATCTGAAGGATCCCGCGCCAGCGGCGGATGCGAGCGACGTCGGCAAGGGTGCTCCGGCCGCCGAGAAGAAGGGGCTCCTGGAAAAGGCCAAGGAGAAGCTCGGCCTTGGGACCGGCAAAGCGGGCGCGGAGGCCGACGAGGAGGACATGGACGCATCAACGCCCCCGTCGAGTGTCCGGGTCACGGTGGACAAGGTGACGCTCAATCCCAACGCGATGGCCAGCGGGACGGTCACGTTTGCCGACGGCGTGACGGGCAAGTGGATCGTGGACCATCAGGGAAGGCCGGGGCTCATGGAGGTGAGCAGGCCCGGTTACCGTCCCTCTGCGGCCGACGCCCAGGCCTTCATGCAGGAGCTTTCCGCCGCCCTTCAGAGCATGTAGCCAGGGCCGGCCCCCGCGCCTTCCAGATGGGTTTGGCCGGGCGCGGCACGGCGAGGATGGTTTGGCCATGCCCCGAGGCGTCAATAAGCCTCTCGAGCCGCCTTAGCCGCGTTTCCTCCTTTTTCGCGCTCAGAACCCACCAGCTAGCGACCCTCTGGTACGACGGTGCCTGGGCCTGAAAGAATTCCCAGGCCTTTCCCCTCGCCCTGAAGCGCCGCTCATGAACGGAGGCAAGGCGCGCGTTCCTGCGCTGCTCATATGAATACACGGCCGATCGATCGCTCTCTAGCCGGCGAAACGCCGCCAGGCCGGCGGGCTCCATAAGGCCCTGTTTGGCAAGCTCTCGAACCCGGGCGATGTTCCTGGCGCTCCAGACGCTGCGCGGTCTTCGCCGGCTGAAGCGAATGACATAGCGGCGCTCGCCGGCGCTCTTTCGGACGCCATCGATCCAGCCAAAGCAAAGCGCCACGTCCACCGACTCCTCCCAGGTCATGCTGGGCGACCGCGCGCTCTTCTTGTGGAAACCGACCCACAGCTCCCCGTGCTCCGCGTGATGCCGCTTGAGCCACGCCCGGAAAGCGGACGCCGAGCGGAAGAATTCAGGTTTCGCGGGCATTCAATTCGGCGTGGGCGGGGCCGAACGCCAAGCCGCCGTGTCTACCAGCGGTGTCCAATTCGAGGCAACGCCGATCTCGGATGTCCTCGCCGGCAAGACGCCGGAAAACCAAGCTTCGGCCTCGATTTCGCTCCGATTGACTCTGCAGCACGTACCGGTAGCGTCCCCTGCGCCGCGGACCTTTCCCGCGGGCCCTCGGATCTACCCCAAAACTCGGAGGCATCCATGCAAAAGCATGATTTCATCGCGTGGGCGGAATCGCGCCGCGTTCTCTGGCTCGATTGCGTCCGTTTCTACCTCGGCCTTGGGTTGTTCGCCCGCGGCCTGCTCCTGATCACCAACACGTCCACGGGCTACTTTGTCGACATGCTGCAGCGCTCCGGCCACAACTGGCTGATGACCGGCGCGATGCTTCACTATGTGATGCTTGCGCACTTCGTCGGCGGCGGCATGCTGGCGATCGGTTTCCTCACGAGGATAGCCGCGCTAGTGCAGATACCCATCCTCGCGGGGGCGGTCTTCATCGTGCACCGTTCCGACGGCCTTTTCGCAATGGGCCAGTCCCTGGAGTTTTCCGCCCTCGTGCTGTTCCTGCTCGTCATCTTCCTTGTGAGCGGGGCGGGCCCGTTCTCGGTGGACCATTTGGTCTTTGGTCCCCAGCCGGCCAGGGCGACCGAGCCAAATCCGCAGATCTGAGGGTACTATCTGCCCTTAAGCATCGAGAGCAGCTCCGCCTCGCCGATCACAGCCACGCCCAGGGATTTGGCCTTTTCGAGCTTCGAGCCCGCATCCGAGCCCGCAACGAGGAAACTCGTCTTCTTGCTCACGCTCGAGGCGATCTTGCCGCCCGCGGCCTCTACCCTGGCGGACGCGTCGTCGCGGGACATCGTGGGAAGGGTGCCCGTGAGGACGAAGGTCTTGCCCGCGAGAGCGCCTGAACCCGGCGCCGCCGCGGCGGGCGCCCTCGGCGCCACGCCGGCCCTGATCAGGTCCCGAACGAGGGTCCGGTGCCTCGGCTGGTTGAAGTACTCGATGATCGCCTCCGCCATCGTCTCCCCGATTCCGGCGATGCAGCTCTCCTTGCCCTCACCGATGTAATCCCCGTGCCTGGATTGCGAAAGGGCCTCCAGGCTCCCAAACCTCGAGGCGAGGTCCTTGGCGGCCGCCGCGCCGACGTGGGGTATCCCTAGGCCATGGATGAAGCGCCAAAGTTCCGCCCGCTTGCTCGCCTCGATCGCCGCAAGGAGGTTGTCCGTCGACTTGTTCACACTCTTGCCAAGCGTCAGGAGGTCATCGCGATCCAGCCTGTAGATGTCCGCCACGTCGCGCACCCAGCCCTTCTCGACCAAGACGTCGACCATGGCCTCGCCCAGCCCGTCGATGTCCACGCATGCCTTTGACGCGAAATGGCGCACCCGCCGCCGCACCTGGACCGGGCAGTCGTAGTTCGGGCAGCGCAGGGCGACCTCGCCCTCCCCCTGGACCACGGCGGTTCCGCAGGACGGGCACCGTGTTGGAAAGGCGAATGGGGCGCACTGCGGGGTCCGCCGAGCGGGATTGACCCCTACGACGGCGGGGATCACCTCCCCGGCCTTCTCCACGTACACGAAGTCGCCCACGCGGATGTCCTTGCGCGCTATTTCATCGCGATTGTGCAGCGTCGCCCGCGAGACGGTGGTGCCCGCGAGGAGAACGGGCTCGAGCTCGGCAACGGGGGTCAGGACCCCGGTGCGTCCAACCTGGACCGTGATCGACAGGAGCCTCGTCTCGGCGCGCTCGGCCGCAAACTTGTAGGCCATCGCCCAGCGCGGGGCCTTGCTTGTGCTCCCGGCCTCGCGCTGAAGGGCAAGCGAATCGAGCTTCACCACGGCGCCGTCGGTCGCGTAGGCAAAGCCTTGGCGGAGCCGGTCCAGTTCCCCGACGGCGGCCCACGCCTCGTCGATCCCTCGGGCCGTCCAGAATTTCTCGACGCCGGGCAGGCCCCACGCGCCCACGAGCGCGTGGTAGCCCGATTGCGTGTCGCCGCCGGCCCGGGCGGGCTCGCACGCACCGATCCCGTAGAGCACCAGCTCCAGCCTGCGTTCCGCGACCTCGCGCGGGTCGAGAAGCTTGATCGTGCCGGCCGCAAGATTGCGCGGGTTTGCGTAGCGCTCCTCGCCTGACTCCTCGCGAGCGGCGTTTATCCTCCGGAACTCGGCAAGCGTCATGTAGATTTCGCCCCGGATCTCGATCAGGTCGGGCACGGGAGCCTGGGCGGCCCTCCTCAGTTCCCTTGGAAGCGCGCGGATCGTGAGCGCGTTCGCCGTCACATCGTCGCCCTCGACGCCGTTGCCGCGGGTGACCGCCCTCACGAACCTCCCCTTCTCGTAGGTCAGGCTGACCGCGAGGCCGTCGATCTTCGGCTCGACGACATAAGACAGGTCATCACGCCCCAGCAGCCGCGCCAGGCGCGCATGGAATTCGCGGAGCTCGGCCTCGGAATAGGTGTTGTCGAGGCTTTGCATCGGCTGGCGGTGCCGCACGGTCCGGAATCCCTCCGCTCGGTCGTCGCCCACGCGGGCGGTCGGCGTCTCGCCGCCAGCGGACCCTGCGGCGTCCGGGAACCGGGACTCGAGGTCCGCAAGCTCGCGCTTCAGGCGGTCATACTCCTGATCGCTGATCTCCGGGTGCGCGTTGCGGTAGTAACGCTCGTCATGGGCGGCGACATCGGCTCGAAGGGATGCGATTCGTTTCTGGGCTTCGGACGAAGTCATCGTGGACGGCTGGGGATGGTCGCGCGCATGCGCTCCCCAAAAATTTCCCCAAGTCGCCCCCGATGCAACGACCTTCGTCGTCGAGCCAGGCCTAGCTAGGCCGTCGCCGGGGGCTCGCCCCGGCCGCCCGCCCCCGGCGCCGCAGCCCCCTGGCCCCGCCTGCGGCGCACGGCCTCCCTGAGGATGAACTCGATCTGGCCATTCACGCTGCGCAATTCGTCCGACGCCCACCTTTCGATTTCCTTCCAGAGGGCGGGATCGGCCCGCAGCAGGAATGTCTTGCGTTCGTCGGCCATCCTCAGGGTGTAGGTTCGGGGCGAATCATTTCAGTCCGGCCGCGGATCGGGCGCACATGATGAAGAACGCCGTGTCCGCGGGCGAGACGGCAACGACCCGGTCGGGCCAGCGAAGGACCACCGCCTTCTCGGTGTCGGTCATGAAAGCGTCGAACTTGCCGACCCGCTTGCTCCAGTAGCGCCCCTGGATCGCGCCCAGTCCGCCCTCGCCCCGAATCCTGAAGGCCCAGCGCAGGACGTCGGGGTCGCGCGCGATTTCGACCATGCCCTCGAGCGGGAAGCGCTTCCGGCCGAGCACGAGGTAGTTCTCCTCTATTCGGAAACGTGCGGCCCGCGAGCGCCGGATGAAGAACAGGGGCAGCGCGATGAGCAGGCCCGCAAGCGGGGTGAGGACCACGAGGGTCCGGCCCATCTGCGTCGCATGCGTCTGAAGCGCCTTGAAGGCGAAGACGAAGTTGACGGCGACCGCAGAGGAGATGATGGCCAGGATGAAGACCATCGTGGCGACGACACGCCTGCCCATCGGTGCGGATTCGAATTCCTGGTTGACCGTTGCCATGGCCGTCGAGGCGGGTTTCCAGCGGGCGGGTCAGGAGTACAGTGTGCCCGCGTTCAGCACCGGCTGCGCCTGCGACTCGCTGCAGAGCACGACCAGGAGGTTGGAAACCATCGCGGCCTTGCGTTCCTCGTCCAGCTTGACGACGCCCTTCTCCGAAAGCTCCCTGAGAGCCATATCGACCATTCCCACGGCTCCGTAGACAATCTTCTGCCGCGCAGCTATCACCGCCTCGGCCTGCTGGCGGCGAAGCATCGTCTGGGCGATTTCGGGGGCGTAGGCAAGGTGCGCGAGACGCGCCTCCTCGATACCTATCCCGGCCCTGTCCAGGCGCTCCTGGAGTTCCTTGGCAAGCGCAGCCGCGACCCCGACGCCGCCGCCCCGAAGCGTCAGCTCACTCGGCTCACCGTCATCGTAGACGTAGCTGCTCGCGATGTGCCTCACGCAGGATTCG
>DATNHT010000016.1:0-16710 GCA_035604815.1 Opitutaceae bacterium | reverse complement strand
TCGGCGAATTGACCAAGGAACATCAGGGCCGCCAGCGCGATGACCTTCAATGCGAAGCCGGCCTTGTTCAGGCGGCCCTCGAACAAATAGATTCCAAGGAGAAGATAGGTGGTTCCCAGCGCCTGCTGCTTGACCGCGTTGAAGGTCAGCGTCAGCGCGGGATAGAAAGCGACTAGGATCGCGGCAAACCACGGGGTGCAAGGATCCGCGAAGTAGAGCGCGGCAACCCTGTAGGCCAGGTACACGCTGAGAAGCCAGAGAAGGACGTTGGCCTCCCAAAAGGCCCTCCACGCATCCGCCGCCTGGCCCGGCACGTGCAGCAACGCGTAGACAATGAAGGGCGTCGCCAGACGCTCCGTCCCTGGGAATCCCTGGACCGGATGTCGGGCCTCCTCGGCAGGCAACCTCTCCTGCAGCGCGAACATGTTCGAATAGTTGCACAGCGCCTCCGCTATGACCGTCCTGTAGCCCTTCGGCGTGGCGACATACTGCGCGGCGTATCCTCCGTAATACCACATGTCCGCGGACCAGTAGTGCTTGGTCTGGAGAATCTCCCAGTCGACGTCGGAACGGGCATACGAAAAGAAGACCCCGAGGACCGCCCCGAGCAGGCCGATCATCAAGATCGGCCGGACCGGGCATTTCGGCGAACCCTGTTCGTGCGATCCTGTTGGAAGATGAGGAATAGCATGACACTTTGCCTGGAGCTGCCGCAGGCAATAAAATTACTCGGGCGGAAATGGGCTCTGGAGGGCGGACCGCGGGTCTCCGTCCGGGTATCCGCCGGCGTGCCCGCGGCCTCGGGTTAGCAGGCAGTGATGCCGCGGGCTCCCTTGTCAGAGGCCATGCGGCGCCAACTTGAGCTCGCCGGAGCAGAGCCGAGCGATAGATTGGCGGGCCAAGAATGTCCTACAGGGTGTTCATCGCCATCCTCTGGCTGGGCGCGGTCGCCTACTGGGTTTTCTCCGCCCGGGGAAACAAGCGCACCGTGTATCGGAGCAACCCGGTATGGAGGATGCTTTCCGGCATCGGAATTGTTGGGCTATTCGTCCTATTCGACGCCTTCCCCGAGTTTTTTCACAAACACGTCTACGTGGCGACGCAGGCGGGCGAGGCGGCGGGAATCATGACCTGTGCCGCGGGACTGGCGCTCGCCATCTGGGCGCGGCACACACTGGGAAGGAACTGGAGCGGGACTCCGACGATCAAGGAGGGCCATGAGCTCGTCGAGAACGGGCCCTATCGCCTTGTCCGCCACCCTATTTACACGGGAATACTCGTTGCCGTCGCCGGAACAGGCATCGGAAGCGGCCAGGTGAAGCACCTCTTCATCCTCGGGGCCGCGCTGGCTCTGCTCTGGGCGAAGCTGCGTATCGAGGAAGGGCTGATGCTGCGCCAGTTCCCCCATGCTTACCCCGGGTACATGAAGCGGACGAAGGCGCTCATACCCTTTGTTGTCTGAGCGCCGCGGGGAAAGAGGGGCAAACCGCGGCGCTCGGGAGCAGCCGCTACTTCGTGGGGGCCTCGGGCGGCAGGACCGGCAGCACGCTCGCCTGCGGGGCGGCCTGGTCAATATTGGGCGTCACGTCCGAATCGACGCGTCCGACCGCCCAGTCGACACCGCCCAGCACGATCGCCTGAAACATCGGGCTCGTCCAGACGTCGTCGCGGTGGCCGAGGTTCGTGTAGAAGACCCGGCCCTGGCCGTACATGCGCGCCCAGGTCGAGGGATAGTTGGGCCTTGCATAGTCGACGCCGGTCATCCCCGAGGTGTCCTGCACCAGCAGGACGTGCATGTTGGCCGCAAAGTCCTTTAGGGAGTACCACTCTTCAATGATCCTGTTGTCGACCGGCACGGAGATGATCCCGGGGAATTTCGGATCGACCACTATCAGGTGCGATGGCTGCTGCTGCCCGTGCCGGATGAACTCGCCGCCGATCATCTTAATGTACGGATCGGCGTTCTCGCCGTCGTTCCTGAACCGGTCCGCCTTCATGTCCCTGCCGCCTGGCGAATGGAAGGTGTCGGTCGCGCTGTGCGTCCCGACGAACCCCTTGCCCTCGAATACGGCCTTCAGGAACGCCGCCTTGCCCTCGGCCGTCATGGGCGGGTTCCCGTCGGTGCCCGCCTCCGTCAGGTCGCCCGTCGTGTAGAAGAAGAACGCGTCAAACTGCGCGAGGTACGCGGGCTTGAACAGGCTCCCGTCCTTCGAGAAGACGAACTCGATGTTGTTGCGGGCGCCGAGCGCCTTGAGGACCTGAAAGGCCAGGCCCGGAACGGCGCTTCCCGGGAACGGGGTGAACGGCTTCGAAGGGTCCTTGATCACGGAGTGCTCAAATCCCGAGGATTTCGTGAAGAACAGCACCCGCTTCCTCGGCAGGCTTGCGGGGTCGTCGCTCTTTTCAGGGGATGAAAGGAGGGTGCCGGGAACCATCATGGCGAGGAGCAGGGACACGAGCGGGGTCTTCATGGAGAAGCCCGATTCTCGCGACAATTGCCGAAACGTCAACAGCGGGCGACGGCGCGCATCGCTCCCCCGCCAATCCGGTCGGGATCCCCGCGCGCCGCAGGCTATCTCGCGATCTCGGGCAGCGACCAGAGGAGGTCGACCTGCAGCGTCCCTGCGAACTGGGGGTCGTCGAGGCTCGTGTAGCGCGCGCCCGAGTACCTCGGTGCGGAGACGAGGCCGCCGGGGTTGTAGTTGGCCCGGATGTGGCAGCTCATGCAGTTGCAGTTCACCCCGACATTGTTGCTCGCCGGCTGCCCGTCCGGGCCGAAGCCCGCCAGCGAATTCGGAAGGTTGGCGGGGCCGAAGCGCGCCTCGAGGTAGGGATTGTAGGCGTATATCGCCGATCCGGAATTCTGGCCGCCGACGTTTGGCTGGCTGGGCGTCATCATGTCGTATCCGACCGCCATGGCGTAGTTGCGCGCGGCGCCGGCGAGCTGCGCCGGGCGCAGGCCGGCGATGGCCTGGGAGCTCGGCAGCTGAGGATTGTCGGGAGTCGGCGTCCACCAGAACGTCTGCCAGGTCCACCGCGCGATCTCGCGGCCCGCGACGTGCATGGCGACCAAGACCGCATAGTCGCCGGCGCCGGCGCTCGCGCCCGGCTGCTCAACGTTGAACTGGGCCGCCTCCAACGAGGACAGGCGGTGGTAGATCATGCTCGACACCGGATACGTGGTCTCGTCCGTGCGCGTGCTCCCGTCCGCGGCGGCCTGCATGTCTATCTGCCCGCTGCCGCTGCCGCCGCCCTTGACGTCGATCCAGACGACTCCCGGCCACATGGCGGGCCCCCACGCCTGGGGGGTCGGGGGCGGGCCGGACCATGCGTTCAGGCGGTAGTAGCGCCCGCCGACCAGCGTCTGGGCCGTGATGACCTGGAATGCGGACTTGATGGAGAGCGCCGTTGTCGGGAATGGCGGGATCTGCTGGGCGCCCCCCTGCATCAGCTGGTTCAGCGCGGCGATGCTCAGCAGCTGCTCCTTCATGATGTGGTCGGTCGCCGTCGGATCGAATTTCACGTACCCGAAGACGGTCTCGGAGCCCTCGGTTGCGGCCGAGCCCGACTGCTCCTGGACCGCGCTCCCGTGCTGGAACTGGTTGAAGTGGCGGAGGGCTGAGCGCGGCCGCGGAAGGCCCCTTAGCGCGGCGGGAAGCGGCGTATTCTGCTGGCCGGACAGTTCCTGGGGCGTGAACCATGTCTCGAACACGCGCAGTTTCTGGCCGGTGTCGACCTGGGCCGTCTCCATGGTCAGGGCCGTCCAGATTCCCCAGCCATGGAGGTGGATGTTTTCGAATGCGGTCGCCGCGTCCGCGGGCGGCCCGTTTCCCATCTCATACACCCAGTTGACGATCGCCGCCTCGCTCTCCGGAAAGCGGAATCCAGGGATCTGCGGATCCGGTAGGGGCACCGCCGTGACGGTGCCCGCGCCGGCGGGAATCGCCGACAATAGGCCCGAGGCCCAGGAGAGAAGCGCTTTACGGCACCTCATAGACCTCGACTAGTGCGACGCCCGTGTCGCCGCTGGCGCCGGACACCTGGGCGGTGTAAGCCCCGGGCGGCAGCGTGACCAGGATTGCCGAATCATTGCTCGTGGACGATGCCCACGGGAACGCGCCCACGGCGGCGGCCGTGGACGATATCTGGGCGTTGCCCTCCCAGGCGCTGTTGCTCTCGATCACGGTCGAGCCTGAGAAGAGCTGCAGCTTGGGGTCCGCCAGCGTCCCGGGGACCCCGAAGGCGACGAGGGCCGGGCCCGACGAGCGAATGAGGACCGTCCTCGAGGTCGAGCCTCCTATGACAAATCCGGCGATCAGGATGTTGCCTCCGGTGCCCACCTGAACGCGGGCGGCGATGTTGACAATCCGCGGGGAGGTGGGCCTGTACGTTCCCGCGGGCGTGGCGTCGTAGAGCTCGGCGAGCGCGACACCCGTGTCGCCGCTCTGGCCCGCGATCTGCGCCGTGTAGGCGCCGGCGGGCAGCGTCTCCAGGAGCGCCGCGTCGTGGCTCGTGGGGCTGGTCCAGGGGAAGGCGCCGACCGAGGACGCGGTGCTCGCGATCTGGGCGTCTCCGGCCCAGCCGTTGTTGGTGAACAGCGCCGTGGAGCCGGAGTAGATCTGCAATTGCGGGTCGGCCAGCGTGCCGGCGACGCCGAAGGGGACGAGCGCCGGGCCCGACGCGCGCACAAGGAGCGGCTCCGAGCCCGAGGTTCCCGACCCGCCCACGACAAAGCCGGCGATCAGGATGTTCGCCCCTGTGCCGACCGTCGCCCGGCAGGAGATGTTCACCAGGCGGCCGATGTCGGCCGTGTTGTCGACCGCGACGGTAGCCGGGCTGCTTGTCGCCGACCCCACGGAATTGGTGGCGACGCACGTGTAGCTCCCCACGGCGGCCGCCGCGTTGTCCAATAGGAGGATCGAGCTCGTCGCCCCCGCGACCTTCGTGGTGCCGTTGAGCATCCACTGGTAGGAGGGCGAGTTGGAGGCCTCGGCCACCAGGGCGACAGTACCGCCCGCGACGGTCGCGGAAATCGGCTGAACCGTGAACGCCGGCGCGGCCCCCGCTGCGGCCGAGACCACGACCGTGAAATCAAACACGCTCGAAATGCCGGTCCCCGTCGTGAAGCCGTTCATCCCGGGGGTGCCGCCCATCTCGCCGGGCAACGCGAAGCCCTGCAGGGTGAACATATAGGTGCCCGCCGTGGTCGGCGTTCCGACGAGCTCGGGGGTCGTCGTGTTGTTGCCCGGAGTGCCCCCTCCCCATGGTGTGCCCGTCGTGCCCGGCGTGGTGGCGTCTAGGTTGCCCGGCCCGGTCAGTTCGATGGCGGGATTCTCGACGGCCTGAAGCTTCAGACCAGGCGGGATCTGCCCGCCGATCGTCCACGAGGCGACGTTCATCGTGTTGGTGATCGTGAAGCCCAGCGCCGTGATCGGAACATTGATGGTCGCGTCGAATGTGGGGAGCGGGCCCGTCGGGTGGGGCGTCAGGCTCGACGCGAGGATCGTGGCTCCAGCGATGGAGTTCATGGCCCCCAGTGTGGCGAGGGCCGCGGCGGCGTACCTGACGAGAGCGCCGAAGGGCGAGGCCGCGACGTACTCGTCGGCCACCGCGGCAAGTCGGACGGCGGGCGAGCGCTGCAATAGCGTGATCAGGGTCACTGTTGACAGGTTCATCCAGGCGCAACGGCGCCGGATTCGATCGATGATTTTCATGGTGATTTTGCTTTGGTCTGATTCCCGTGGTTCAATAGCTGAAAGGCATCCGGTTTATTCTTGGTTCGTCGGATTCGCGCTCAGTTGCAGCCGCAGCCGCTTCCTCCCACTCCCTTGCCCCCATTGGCGGCCTCGCGCGAAAAATACACGTGCTCGATCATCATCGAGGCCAGCGGGTCGCGGTCGGGATTCATCGTGTCGTCGGCCAAGGCTGCGCGCTCCCAAGGCCGCACCCGCACCGCCGCCGGCGTGGAGCAGCCGCAAAAAAGCGCCGCGGCGCCCCCAAGGGCTGCGATCATGAGGAGGCGGGTGCGAAGGGCGTTCATGGAGACGGGGCCTTTTCCCCGAGCAGAACCTCGATCTCCCTGCGGAGTTCGCGCTCGGTCTGCTCCCCGTGAAACCCCGGGTGCACGAAGCGCACCTTGCCGCCGCGGTCGACGAGGTAGCTGGTCGGCATGGTGGGCACCTGGACCTCGCGGACCAGCGCCTGCCTCGAGTCGTGCAGCGTGGCGAAAGGCGGCTTGAGCCTGGCGACGAAGGCCGCGTAGGCGGACGGGCTCTCGTCGACGCTGACGGCGACAATGACGAGGCCGCGATCCGCGTACGCCGCGTTCAGCTTCGAGTACACGGGGAACGACGCCTTGCACGGAGCGCACCATGACGCCCAGAAGTCGACAAGGACCACCTTGCCGGCCGTCTCCGGCAGCGGCCCGCCGTTGGGCCCGGTCGCGGAGAGCGCCGGGAAGGGGCTCCCCGGGGCCACCTGCGCCGGCAGGGCGCACGCCAGCGCGGCGAGGGCCGCGGCGGCGGCTCCCCTGAGAATCCCGGAGAATTGCGATTGAGCGCTCACCACAGGAACTTGATCCCAACCGTTGTGATGCCGGCCCGCGGGTAGGCGCTCTGCGGCGTGACGCCGTCCCGGCCCCGCATGTCGTACTGCTCGTACGCCACGTCCAGCTGCGTCCAGCTTGACGGCTTCCAAACCGCCCGCAGCCCGTACGAATAGCTGTCCATCGACGAGAGACGGAAATCGGACGAGTAGAAGGGCCCCGCGCCGACCGTGGGAACGTGGACCGGGATTATCGGGGTGTCGTTGAGGTTGTAGTAGTAGAACTTGGCGGCGCCCTGCTGGGCCAGGCGGACCGACGGCTCCAGAATGAAACTGGCGCCCAGATGCTGGAACCACGAGACCTCGAGGGTGTGCGCGGCCACGCCGAACGTGTCGGCGTAGAAGCGGTAGCTGGCCTCGACGGCCCCGTTGACGCCGCCAAAGGCGTGGTTAAGCGAGGCGAAGACCGATCCCTTGTCGCGCACGTCCGGGCTGTTCTCCCCGAAGTCCTCCGGCAGGAAGATGTTCGTGATGACCTCAATGTTCTTCTCGACAAACTTGTGCGGCTCGGCGAGGTACCCGGTTGCCCGCCCCCACGTGACATTGAGGGTCACGAACGTGTGCGGGTCGACCAGCTGGGTGATCCCGACGACGGCGTCGTGCGTGTGCTTGGGAAGGTACGCGGGCTTGAAGAACACCTCGACGCGGTCGTACGTCCCGGCCACCCCTGCGCGCAGCGTCGTGTTCTTCTCGTTGAAGTCGGTCAGCGTGTTGACCGACCAGCCGTCGGAGACATAGTCGGGCTCGCGGCTCTCCGCGAAGCCCACGTCCACGTTGACGAACTTGAACTGGCGGGAGAAATCGCCGCTCCACGCCTTTCGGCGCGTGTGTATCTCGGTAAGGTCGACCTGGTCGCTCCCGGGCGGCGCCGGAATCCCGGTCGGCGTCGCGCCGGAGACCGCGTCGATGGTCCCGGTCAGCCTCACGTGCATGTCCGTGCCGATGTCCTCGTCGGCCTGCCCGCTCTGGGTCTCAACCGTGATCCGGCCGTCCTCCTCGCGGTAATTCTCGAACTTGTATTCGATCGAGTCGTCTGCGCGCGCTGATTGGCGCTGCAGGCACAGCGCCAGGCTAGCCGCCACCAGGGCGGAGGAAGGGACCGGGCGCCGGACGCGGGATGTCATCTGCCGCCATTTTCGGCCGCCAGCGCAGGGTAAGAAAGTCGGTTACCGTAACGGGGTTGTTACGGTCCCATGCCGGCGGGCGGCGCCGTCAAAATCGCGCCGTGAACTGCACCGCCAGCATGTCGCCCCAATTCTGCGAATCCGCGTCCTGGTGCTCGAGGCTGTACTGCAGCTTGACCTGCATGTGCGGGGTGAACCGGTAGCCGGGCCCGATGTCGACCCGCTCCACGTTCCGGCCCCATCGTGCGGCCCCTGGGGAGGCGTCGGGAAACCTCGAGAACAGCTGCTGGTTCCAGCGCAGCGCGCCGAAGAACTGGGGCGTGAACTTGTATTTCACCTCGACGTAATAGGCCTGCGTCTCGGCGTTGCCCACCTCGGGGATCTCAAAACGAGCCTCATAGATCTCCGCCCAGACCTGCACATGGTGCCACGCGAAAGCTGCATCCTGGCCCAGAACGACCTCAAGGTACTGGCCCAACCCTCGCCCCGGGGCGAGGGTTGGCTCGGCCATGGGCTGCAGATAGGTTCCGGCGCTGGCCGAAAAGCCGAGATTCCACATCTCCCCCGGCCGGAAGCCGAGGCGCCCGCTGACGGTCGGATGCTGCCAACCGGTCTCGGTCGGCGCCCAGGTCTCGGGTCTCGACGAGAGTGAGGTGTTCTTGAGCTCGAACGCGTAGTCGAGCTTCCCGAGGTCGCCGAAGACGGCCGCGCCGCTTGTGTAGCTCGGGCCCCAGATGATCGGGATGTCGCGGTACTCGTCGAGGAAAACGCCTCCGTACGCGGGCCTGGGCTGGAGGCCGGCCCAAGCAAGGACCTCCCCGGCCGCACGGGCCGCCGTCGTGTCCCAGATTCCCGTCAGGTTTTCATAGGGCAGCGGCGCAGTAATGAAGGGATTGTCCCATGAGCCGTGCCGGAGCGACCAGTTGCCGACGACCGTGGCAAACTTGCCCACCTGCAGGCTGAAACGCCCGTCGTCCCACGGGGTCAAACGCAGCACGTACTCGTCGAGCCGGACCGTGGGACCAGGCTCGCCTGGATCGAACCCGTTGTCCGCGCGCGACTCCACGAAGGCGTAGACGCGAGGGCCAAGCTGGGCGTCGAGATAGAGGGTCAGCCGCGGATTGAAGATCTCGTTGCCCTCCGAAAAGATCAGCCCGGGAGCCGGCTGGCGCAGGTAATAGCCCTCGAGGTCAAGGGTTCCGCTCAGCCGCGCGCGCATCGCGTCGCCCCAGGCGGCGAACGTCAGCTGGTCGTCGACCCGGTCGAACAGGTCGTCCTGGCCGCGAGCGGCACAGGCAAGAGCCACCAGGCAGAGGCCGGCGGCGCCAACGGCGCGCACGAGGGCCAGCGGTCGGGGTCGGGCCGCGCAGCTCATGGCGTTCCCGGCGCCTCGCCGGGGTCCTGGGCCAGTCGGAATCGCACCTCGAACTCCGTCCACTCCCCGTCCGAGCGGGCGAGCCGCACGTCGCCGCCGTGGAGGCGCGCGAGCTCCCTGGCGAGGTTTAGGCCTATCCCGTGGCCGGGCACGTTCTCTCCCACGGAGCCGCGGTGAAAGCGCTCGAAAATGTGCTCCTGCGCGCCGGGCGCCACCCAGTCGCCCGTGTTGCCGATGCAAAGAATGGCCCACCCTCCCTCCGCGCGGGCGGCGATTCGGATGCGGCCGCCGACTCTGTTGTACTTGCGGGCGTTCTCCAGGAGATTCTGAAGGATGAGTGTCGCATAGCGCTTCTCGCCGTCGATCCAGAGCGCCGGCGGGTAACTGGAGTCGACCTTCAGGCCGAGCGCGTCGGGCAGCGCACCGAGATCGTCCAGCCATGCCTCGATCAGGGGCGTGAGGTTGAGCCGGCTGAACTGGATTTGAAGGCGGCCCGCGTCCATCCTTGAGAGCAGGAGGAGGTCCTCGATGACGCCGGCGAGCCGGAAAGTCTGGTGCACGAGGGCGGCGACCTCCTCGCGGGCCTCCGCGGAGAGGTATTGGCCGGCGAGCAGCTCCTCAAGGCCGGCGCGCAGCACGGTGACGGGAGTCTTGAGCTGGTGGGAGGCGTCGGCCGAAAAGCGGGCGGATCGTTGCAGCTCGCGGCTCGTGGATTCGAGCGCGGCCTCCGCCCGGTAGCGCTGCGCGCGGTTCTCCTCCGAGTCCACGGCTAGCTTTTCGACCGGCTTCGAGAGGCGGGCCGAGACGAAGTGGCTGGCGGCGAGGGCGCCCAGCAGGAGCAGCGCGCCGGCACCGGCGAACTGCCAGACCAGCAGCCGCTGGCGCGCCAGCGAGTCTGCAAGCGGATAGATCGAGACCTCGTAGGCGGGGGGAAAGAGCGAGCCCGGGTTCAGCCGCTTGCAGAAGAGTAGATACGGGGCGCCCCCGGCCTGCACCTCGTAGCCGCCCTCCGTCCGGTTCGCGGCGGCGATGGCCCGGGCCGCCTCGCCCGCGAGGCCCCCGCGGGCGGCCGCCGGCAGCGCCGGCAGGTCCAGGTGTCCGTTGAGCCAGATCCCGCTCTTGATGCCCGCGCCCAGCTCGGGCGCCTTGAAGCCGAGGACGATGGCCGAGATGATCTCGCCGTTCTCCGTGGAGATGATCGGCATCGCGATGACCTCGTCGACGGTCTCGCCGGCGGCGGCCTCCGCCCTCGCGATGTAGCCGGTCTGCGGACTGTCCGGAAGCGCGCCCAGGTTGAGCTGGGACTCTTCCCCGGGTCCCAGCTCGCCCACGTCGTTGGCGTTGGGCGGCGAGATCACGCGGCCCTTCCCGTCCAGGAAGCGGTAGAAGCGGGCGTGGAGGGCATATGTCCCTGTCTCCCGGGAGGGCCCGCCGCCTTCCATCACGTCGAACAGCTCGTCACGGGCGCTTGGGTACAGCAGGTCGAGCGCGCCGTCCTCCAGCGCAGCGTGGATTCGGGGCCTGCGCGCCAGAGCGCGGCAGCGCTGCGCGAGCGCGGCATGGCGCACGTCCCGGGCGGCATGAAGCGCGGCCAGCTCGCCCTGGAATTCCCGCTGAAAGTCCCGCTTCACGCTTGCCGCGACGTAATGCTGCGCGAAGAGCAGGCCCGCGGTCGAGACTGCCGAGACCACGAGCATTATCGCCAACAAAAGCCTCGTGCGGAAGCTCGCGAAACCGGGACTCTTGGGCTCCCGAGTAAAGATCACGGGAAATCGGCGTGAAGGGTCGCCCCGCTCTGCAGCAACACCGGGCGCTCGAGCGTCGTCTTGCTGTCCAGCCACGCCTTGAGGACGTAGCGGCCGGCTGGAAGCCCGTCGAGCCGATAGCGTCCCTGGGCGTCGCTCACCGCGAAGTGTGGCGTATCGAGCACCAGGATGAGAGCTCGCATGTGCTCGTGGATGTCGCAGCGAAGCGTCACAAGCCCGGGGACATCGAACAGCTGCGAGGGAATCGGACGCTCATCCGAGCGGTAGCGCCCCAGATCGAATCGCTTCGCCGGCGAATAGGAGAAGATGTTGTGGTAGGTGTCGTCGAGGTTGGGAAACTCGACCCTCGTGCCAACCTGCACCGCGAGGAGCCACGGCAGGAACATGAGGTCCTTCTGGACCATCTGCGCCGTCGCAGGCGCGGCGGGCCGCGGAAACGACCCCTCGAGGTACACCACGGCGACCGGGGGAAACGGCGAGAGGACGCCGGCGTACGCGACGATTCCGTAGCGCTTGTTCATGACCGGCGTGTGGAGGGGCCTTGCGAGCTCCACCCGGCCCTCCGCCGCCGCCTGCGCCAGCGCGGCGGGGGCCATCGCAAGAACGGCGAACAGGGCGGCAATGCGGTGCAGGCCGAGCGCGGTCATGCAGGGGCCTGGATCGTGTAGCCAACCGCGCGAATCGTGTGGATCAGCGGGGCGGCGAAGCCCGCGTCCACCTTCTTGCGCAGGCGCGTGATGAAGATCTCCACCGTCCTGGTGTCGTACTCGTGGTCCCGCTGCCAGACCCGTTCGCAAAGCTCCGTCCGTGAAAACACCCTGCCGGGCTCCTGCATCAGCAGCTGAAGCACGTCGAATTCGCGCGGCGAGAGCGCGATGGGCCGGCCGGCGCGGCTGGCGCGGCGGTGGTGCACGTCCATGTGCAGGTCCGCCACGTCGAGCAGGTCGGCGGCGGTCGGCGTCGCGCCGCGCCGGCCGAGCGCCTCGATCCGGGCGACGAGTTCGTCCATGGAAAACGGCTTCGCCATGTAGTCGTCGGCGCCGGCATTCAGGCCCTTGACGCGCTGCTCGACCTCGCCGCGCGCGGTGAGGATGAGGACGCGGGCGGGGCAGTTGGCCTGGCGCAGCCCCGCGAGCACGGAGAGCCCGTCGAGGCCAGGCAGGTTCAGGTCGAGCACGATTAGGTCGGGCGGGTGCTCGATCGCGGCCTTGAGGGCCTGCGCCCCGTCGAACAGGGACGCCGCCGTGTGTCCGTGGCGCGTCAGCGCCTGTGCGATGTGCCGGGCGAGCTGGCGTTCGTCCTCGACGACGTGGATGCGCATGCCGGATGTCCCTTCCACAAGGTGGCACACTCTCCCTCAACTGCGAGTGAATCCTCGGTGATTTCTCTGGCCGAACGCGCTCCAGGCCCAGCCCAAAGTGATCGGGGAGATGCAGGCCGCCCGGATGGGCAGAGGCCGTCTCGCGGGTTTCCTGGGCGCCCTTCAAGGCCTCGACTGTCCCCGTTCTTGTCCCCTCCCGCCGCGGCCCGACCGAGCCGGCTTTGGTCCGGCCGGTCGCCAGCGCAGCCCGCCTCGAGCCTTTTCTTGCGCTCGGGCCCAAGGGAGGCGGGGACCCTGCGCGGATCCCGACGGCGATTCAGTGGTTTTCGTCATTCCCCACGGGGCCGCCGACCGCCTCCTCCGCGCGCGACGACCTGATTGCGCCCGCGGGAATTCGAGCCTGTACCCGGCCCGGTGGATCGCCCTATAGTGAGCGTTTCATATGAAGATTCTTTTCATCGGTGGGACGGGTATCATCAGCACGGCGTGCACGGAGCTCGCGGTTGCCCGGGGCCTCGACGTGACCCTGCTCAACCGCTCGCAGCGCGGCGCAATCCCGGGGACCAGGACGATAGCGGCCGACGTCGCCGTTCCAGGCTCCGCGGCCCAGGCGCTCGCCGGCAAGTCATGGGACGCTGTGGTCGATTTCATTGCCTTCAATCCGCCGGACGTCGAGGCGCGCCTCGGCCTCTTCCGCGGCAGGGCCGGGCAGTATGTCTTCATAAGCTCCGCGAGCGCCTACCAGAAGCCCCTCACTCACTACCTCATCAGCGAGTCCACCCCGCTCGCCAACCCCCTTTGGGACTACTCGCGCAACAAGATCGCGTGCGAGGAACGGCTGCTCAGAGCGTACCGAGAGGAGGGCTTCCCCTTCACGGTCGTGCGCCCCTCGCTCACCTACAGCGACTGGATCGTGCCGCTCGCGGTCAACAGCTGGCTCAAGGGCTACACGGCCATCGACCGCATGAGGAAGGGCCTGCCCGTCATCGTCCCCGGCGACGGTCTCTCGCTCTGGACGATCACGCACAATTCCGACTTCGCCAAGGGCCTTGTCGGCCTCCTCGGGCACGCCGGGGCGATCGGCCACGCGTTCCACATCACCTCGGAGGAGGCGCTCACCTGGGACCAGATGTACAGGATGACGGCCGAGGCGGCCGGCGTCCCTTCTCCCAAGCTTGTCCACATCGCCTCCGATTTCATCGCGGCCTGCATCCCGTCGATGACGGGGACGCTGCTCGGCGACAAGTCGCATTCCGCGATCTTCGACAATTCAAAGATCCGGCGCTTCGTGCCCGATTTCGTCGCGACCACGCGCTACCGGGACGGGATAGCGCGAACGATCTCATGGTTCGACGCCGACCCGGCGCGTCGGCAGGTCGACCTCGAGGCCTGCACCGCCTGGGACAGGCTGATCGCGGCGTACGAGCGCGGGTTGGCCGCGGCTGTCGGTGAATTCCAGTCCGGCCTCCCGGCGGCCCGTCAGCGCCAGTAGCCGCGGATGTAGACGTACTGGCCGCCCCTGTAGACCCAGTGGGGCCGGACGAACACGGTGACGTCCGGCGGCGGAATCTCCCAGTGGCCCGGGACCCAGAGGTAGTGGTAGCCGTCGAAATTGTAGTAGCCCGCAATCCAGAGCGCGGAGGGCGTCGGCTGGGGGGTCACGTAGTCGGCCTGGGCCGCGGGCGGGGGCGGCATCTGCGGCACGGCAACCCGCGAGGTCGCCTCGTACTCCGAACGGTAGACCGTGCCCTGCTGGTTGTCGACGGCGTTGCCCAGGGTCCCGCCCGCGATCGCGCCGGCCACGGCGCCAAGGGCGGCGCCGCCCAGGGTATTGCCCCCGCGGCTATTGTGGCCGATGATTCCGCCCGCCAGGGCGCCAAGGGCGCCTCCAGCGACGGCCCCATTCTGGGTATTGGGCCCTGTGCCCACGCACCCGGCGCAGAGCACGGCCGCTATCGCAATGGTTGGGATTGGGTTGGATTTCATACAAGTAGTCTGACGAAATTAGAACTTGGCGGTTTCGCAAGGTTCCGCCCGATTTCGCCATTTTTCTTGCATAACCGGCTGCGGCTGAAGGCGATCGCGGTTCGCTCCGCAGACTATTCCTCGGCCTGGAGGGCGGTGACCACGGTGAAGTCCTCAAGCGTTGTCGTGTCGCCCTTTACCGCGCCGCCAGCCGCGATCTCCTTGAGGATTCTGCGCATGATCTTGCCGCTGCGTGTCTTGGGAAGGCCAGCGGCAAACCTGACGTCGTCGGGGCGCGCGAGCGAGCCTATCTCCCGCGCCACGTGCGCGCGGATGGCCTCCTTCAGCTCGACGGAGGCCGCGACCCCGTTCTTGAGCGTCACGAAGCACACCAGCGCCTGGCCCTTGAGGTCATCCAGACGGCCGACCACCGCCGCCTCCGCCACGCTGGGATGCGAGACAAGCGCGCTCTCGACCTCGGCCGTTCCGATTCGGTGGCCCGACACGTTGAGGACGTCGTCGATCCGCCCGACGACCCAGAGATAGCCGTCCTCGTCGAACCGTGCCCCGTCCCCCGCGAAATAGTAGCCGGGCAGCTCGCTCCAGTACTGCACCTTGTACCGCTCGTCGTCGCCCCAAAGCGTCCGCAGCATTGAGGGCCACGGCTTCGAGAGGAACAGCCTGCCGCCGCTCCCGCGCGGGACGTCGTTGCCCGCCTCGTCGAGCACCCTCGGCACCACCCCGAAGAAGGGTCGCGTGCAGGAGCCCGGCTTCAGGGGCGTGATCCCGGGCAGCGGCGTCACCATGATGGCTCCCGTCTCCGTCTGCCACCAGGTGTCCACGACGGGGCAGCGCTTCTTGCCGACGACCGTGTAGTACCACATCCACGCCTCGGGGTTGATGGGCTCGCCCACCGATCCGAGCAGGCGCAGCGAGTCCAGCCGGTGGCGGTTCACGTAGTCGTCGCCCCAGCGCATGAACGCGCGGATGGCCGTCGGAGCCGTGTAGAGGATGGTCGCGTGGTGCCTGTCGATCAGCTCCCAGAGCCTGTCCGGCTCGGGATGGTTGGGGGCTCCCTCGTACATGAAGACCGTGGCGCCGCTTGAAAGCGGGCCGTACACGACGTAGCTGTGCCCCGTGACCCAGCCGACGTCGGCCGTGCAGAAGAAGACGTCGTCCTCCTTGAGGTCGAAGACGTACTTCATCGTTATCGTGGCCCCCAGGAGGTAGCCCGCGCTCGTGTGCAGGACGCCCTTGGGCTTTCCCGTGGACCCGCTGGTGTAGAGGATGAAGAGCGGGTGCTCGCTGCCGAAGGCCTTGGCCCTGTGCGACGCGGGGCTTCCCTTGACAAGGTCGTGCCACCAGAGGTCGCGCCCCTCGGCCATCGTCACCTCCTGGCCCGTGCGCTTTAGCACGATCACATGCTCAACGCTCGGCGTGGACGGGACGGCGCGGTCGACGCCGGCCTTAAGCTCGACCACCTTGCCCCGGCGCCAGCCGCCATCGGCCGTGATGATCACGCGAGCCTGGCAGTCGTTTACCCGGTCCTTGATCGCCTCGCTTGAGAACCCGCCGAAGATGACCGTGTGGATGACGCCGAGGCGCGCGCATGCGAGCATGGCGATCGCGGCCTCCGGGACCATCGGCATGTAGATCGCCGCGCGGTCGCCCTTCCCGAGGCCCAGCCCGGCGAGCGCGTTGGCCATCCTGCAGACCTCCCCGTGCAGCTGACGGTAGGTGAGCGTCCGCACGTCGCCCGGCTCGCCCTCGAAGATGATCGCCGCCTTGTTGGCCCGCCCCGAGGTCAGATGGCGGTCGAGGCAGTTCTCGGAGACGTTCAGCTGCCCGCTTTCGAACCATTTGGCGTGCGGCAACTTCCAAGTCAGCACCTTCTTGAACGGCCGGCGCCACAACAGGTGCTCCCTGGCCTGCCTGCCCCAAAATTTCGCGGGAGTGTTGACAGACTCAGCATAGAGTCTCTTATACAAAGCTTCGCTCCCAAGGTTGGCTTGGGCTTTGAACTCGGCCGAAGGCCTGACAACCCGGGTTTCCCGGGATATTGAGGTAATCGTCTGGTCGGTCACGATGTGGCTGATTGGGGGTTAAGGACGCTCGAAAGACGCGGCACTTATCCCCCCTTGAGTTTTGAGCGTCAAGCGCGGGCGCGCCCTGTCTTCATTTTGTATGGAAAAGAAAACCCTTTCCGCCTCGGCGGACCAGCCTGCTGCGTCCCAACAGGACGCCGCCGAGGCAGCAGCAGCCCCGCCCGCCGCGCCGCCCGCCGCGCCGCCCTTTGACAACACGATCCACGTCGAGGGAGTCCTCGACATCGACGTGACGAAGGGCGGCAACGGCCAGCTGCTCGACCTGACGAAGAACGGGAAGCGCAGGCCGACGGACACGTTCGTGCCCAAGGAGCTCATCCTGCGCTTCAAGCTCAAGGCCGGCTCGCTTGTCGGCGGAACCGCGTTCCCCCCCGAGGGGCGGTTCCCGAATCCGAAGATGCGCTACATCGAGACGGTCGACGGGATGCCGCTCGAGGAGCGGCGGGGCAGG